>NZ_JCAXDW010000006.1:0-326245 GCF_059759235.1 Paeniglutamicibacter sp. GQ140 | reverse complement strand
AACCCGCACCACCAAGGGTCCGCAAACCCCGCAAAGACGGGGAATTTCCATCCCTTGACACCAAGGAATCACTAAAACAAGCCAAAATGCTTTTTGTGAGCTGGCCCATAAAGATTACCGCTTAATGTCTGGGATTCACCGTCCCCGTCCCTGACCTAAGGTCTAGGCTTCAAACCCCTCGGGTTGGACCACACATATGGTGTCCGGATCCTCGGTCGAATAGTGGCCAACCGGATCTGCAGACTCGACCCATGTGCCGGTGGGCTCCAGGTATTCGAATCGGTACTTGGAGCCGACCGAAACGCCAGGAATAAAGATTTCCCAGATCCCACTATGGCCAAGCTGGCGCATGGCGTGGGCGGAACCGTTCCAAATATTGAAATCGCCGCAAACTCGCACGGCAACGGCCTCGTCCTGCCTGACCACGAAACCGGTGCCTTCCACGTCCCCCATGGGTGAGGAGTAGTGCTGTGGATGTGCACCGAGCAAGAGTTCCTGCACTTGCGTTCCTCCGGTACGCAGGCGATGGAGCTCCAGCTCACCCAAGCGGGGTGTATGCCGATATGGATCATCGATCACGCGGACTCCCCCGAGCTCAATGCGTTGGATCCGGTAGTCGGGAACCCTGCCAATGTCCTTGGACTCGATCAACCCCACCCAGAGGTCTCCGTGCTCGCGAAGCATGGGGACCGTGGCCGTCGCGGTCAGGATGTTGATGGCCAGGACATCGCGCTGCAGAGTCCGGACGCAAACATGCCCCAACAGGTTCAGGTGGGGCCCAAGGACCGCGTGCGGGGACTTGTCTTCTCCCCGTTCAACCGCTTCGAGGACCTCGGGTCTTACGTGCAACGGCGCTCCCAATGATTCCTCAAGCCGGTGCGGCGAATAGTCGTCGGCGTCGAGCTGCGTTGGACCCATGGCGTTTCTCCATCCCCCTCGTTGCATCGTTCCGGGGTGCCCCATCTTGCTGGTCGGCACCTGGGGTTCCGATTCACCTCACGCTATCGAGAATCGGTGGGCTTGGGAATAGCCGCCCCTGCAGAGGCCGGTGAATTAGGGCAAGGCTCGTTAACGAAGAAAGTGGTCCGACGAATCCTTGCCAGAAACGTCGAACCACTTTCATGAAATTCTAGTGCCATCCGGGCAGGGCCCGGTACACGGTGCCTTAGGCGCTTCGCTTGCGCGAAACCTCGTAAAGCGTGATGCCCACGGCCATCGATGCATTCAGCGACTCCATGGAGGAGTTGATCGGGATCGAGACGATCATGTCGCAGTTCTCGCGCACCAGGCGGGACAGGCCCTTGCCCTCGGACCCCACCACGATGCACAGCGGATCGGTGGCCAGGCCGAGATCCGGCAAGGAGACGTCGCCGTCGCCGTCCAGGCCGATGACGAATACTCCGGCTTCCTTCATGCCCTTGAGCGTGGAGGTCAGGTTGGGGGCGCGGGTGACGGGAACGCGCACGGCGGCACCGGCACTGGTCTTCCAGGCCGAAGCGGTCATGCCCACCGAGCGACGCTCGGGAACGATGACGGCGTGGGCGTTGAAGGCCGAGGCTGAACGGATGATCGCACCGAGGTTGCGCGGGTCGGTGATGCCGTCCAAGGCAATGAAGAGCGGGGCGTTCTTGACGTAGCCCTTCTTGTGCTTAGAGATGGTGGCCTTGACGGTTTCCAGCGCATCGGCGTAATCGTACGGCGGGATCTGCAGGACCAGGCCCTGGTGGATTGCCTCGTCGGTCATCCGGTCCAGTTCCGGCTTGCCGGTTTCCATTACGGGGATGCCGCGTTCGGCGGCGATCTTCAGGGATTCACGAACGCGCTCATCCATGTCGATCCGGATGGCCACGTGCAGCGCCTTGGCGGGAATGCCGGCGCGCAGCGCCTCAACGACGGAGTTGCGTCCGGTGACCAGCTCTTCGCTGCTCTTCGAGCGTCCACCGGTGCTGCGGCCGCGGGTTGCGGGGCCGCCCTTGGAGGTCCCGCGCTTGGCGGCGGAGCGCTCGGCAAGCTCCTTGTTCTTGAAGGCCTTGTGGTACGGGCGGTCCTCGGCCTTGGGCGTGGGGCCCTTGCCCTCAAGCGCCTTGCGGCCATATCCGCCGGTTCCGACGGAGGGGCCCTTCTTGCTCTTGCGTATGGCGCCGGAACGCTTCTGTGCAGCAGACATGATGGTGTATTCCTTGGATCGGGGCGGACGGCACGGCGATTTCACTCACCGCCCCGCCCATTTTAGCGACAAGGAACGCATATTCCTCGCCCTTTGTGTGGCAACTTACGCTTTCAGGCTCCAACGGGCGCCGTCCGCCGAGTCCTCAACCACGATTCCGGCCTTGGCCAGGGTGTCGCGAATGGCGTCCGAACGCGCCCAGTCCTTGGCCTCGCGGGCGGCTGCCCGGTCGGCCAATTGGGCGTCAACCAGCACCGAAAGTGCGGCGGACTGCGCGGCATCGGCAGAACCGCCGGTCTCGACGGTGTCGTCCAGGCCCAGCGTGTAGGTCATGGCCATGACCTGTTGCATGGCTTCGTCGGCCACCTCGAGGTCGCCGGCGGCCAGCGCGGTGTTGCCGCGGCGCACCGTCTCATGCAACGATGCCAGCGCCTGGGGCACGTTGAGGTCGTCGTTCATGGCATCGGCGAAGGCCTCGGTCACCTCGAAGTGGTGCATGTCGATCGAGAAGTCCTCGGTGGGACCCACCCCGTGGATGCGGTCCAGTGCGTTGGCCACGAAGGTGTCGATCCGCTCGATCGCGGAGGTCGCCTCGGCGAGGGATTCGGGACGGTAGTCCAGTTGGGAGCGGTAGTGCGCCTGGCCCAGGAAGTAGCGCACGGCGCGGGGGCTTGCCATTTCCAGCATCTCGGCCGGGGAGATGGTGTTGCCAACGGACTTGGACATCTTTTCGCCCTCGTAGGTGACCATGCCGTTGTGCAGCCAGAAGTTGGCGAAGTCATGGCCCGCGGCCATGGACTGCGCCATCTCGTTTTCGTGGTGCGGGAAGCGCAGGTCCAGGCCACCGCCGTGGATGTCAAAGGCGGTGCCCAGGTACTTGGTGACCATGGCCGAGCATTCCAGGTGCCAGCCCGGGCGGCCGGTGCCCCAGGGGCTGGGCCACGTGGCGGTGTCCGGGTCGGTGGCTTTCTGGCCCTTCCACAGCGCGAAGTCGCGGGGATCCTTTTTGCCGCGCGGGTCGGCATCCGGGGCGGCCTGCATGTCATCGACGTTTTGGTGCGTCAGGGTGCCGTAGGCGGGGAAGGAGCGGACGTCGAAGTAGACATCGCCCGAGCCATCCAGCGCCGGGTAGGCGTGGCCTGCCTCGATGAGCCGGGCAATAAGCTGGTGCATCTCCGGGATATGACCGGTGGCCCGGGGTTCGTAGGTCGGGCGTCGCACTCCGAGGGTGTCGTAGGCCGAGTTGAATTCCTGCTCGAAGCGGTAGGCCAGGGCGAACCAGGCTTCGCGCGCAAAGTAGTCTTCGTTTTCCTCGAAGTCCTCGGCGAAGGATGCGGCCGACTTCTCCAGGATCTTGTCGTCGATGTCAGTCACGTTGCGGACCACGGTGACCTCGAAGCCGCGGTTTTCCAGCCAGCGGGTGAGGATGTCGAAGGCGATGGCGCTGCGCACGTGTCCCACGTGCGGCATTCCCTGAACGGTCGCGCCGCAGTAGTACAGCCCGACCTTGCCCTCGGTCAGGGGAACGAAGTCCCGGGTCGCTGCCTGCTTGGTGTCGTAAAAACGGATGCTCACCAGTACAGGTTATCCGAGGCGGTCAAACACGCGGCGTGCTTCGATCGGCGTTTTCAGCGAACTGAATACACCAATGCGCTCGCGTAGGCGGTGACTCCCGCGCCCGCGCCCTCGTAGCCCAGTCCGTCGGAGGTGGTGGCGGTAACGCTGACCGGGGCGCCGGCCGCCTTGCTCAGCACCGCGTCGGCCTCCGCCCGGCGGGCGGCAAACTTGGGACGCCGGCCTACGAACTGGACGGCGACATTGCCGATCTCGAATCCCGCGGCACGTACCAGGCGTGCGGCCTCGGCCAGCAGGGTGGTGCCCGAGGCCCCGGCGTATTCGGGGCGGTCGGTGCCGAAGTGCGTGCCCAGGTCCCCGATGCCGGCCGCGGAGAAGAGCGCGTCGCAGGCAGCATGGGCAACCGCGTCCCCGTCCGAGTGGCCCGACAGGCCCTGGTCCTCGGGGAAGTGCAGCCCGGCAAGCCACATGGGGCGCTGCTCGGAAGGATCTGCGACGGCATGCACGTCGATGCCGATGCCGGTGCGCGGAATCAGCGGAGCAGGATGGTCGCCAGTTGGCCTGGGCACGGGGGTTTCCTTTACGGGGTCTGCCGGCAGCATGGTTTCGGCCAAGGCCAGGTCGGGTTTGGTGGTGATTTTCAGGGCAGCGGCGGCGCCGGGGACCGTGTCAACGCGCTCGCCCACCATTTCCATCAGCATCGCGTCGTCGGTGATGGCCTCGGCTTCGGCCCGGTCCCATCCGGCGGCACGTTGGTGGGCCGCCAACAAGGTGGGGGCGTGGAAGCCCTGCGGGGTTTGCACAGCGCGCAACAGTTCACGGGCCGGGGTGCCCGTGACGTGCGGTTGGTCGCGGCCCGGATCCGTGGCGACCTGCTTGATGGTGTCCACCACCGGCACCACCGGAATCACCGCCCGCGCGCCGGCAAGAAGTGTGGCCGCCACCTGGCGGAAGACTGCCGGCGGGGTCAGCGCGCGGGCGGCGTCGTGGATCAGCACGCGTTCGGTCCCCGGCTCCAGGGCCGCGAGCCCGGCGCGCACCGAGTCGTTGCGGGTCGCGCCCCCGCTCACGCAGCGCGGGCGCAGCGGATGGTTCTGCGCCCGGGAGACCAGCTCCCCGCCACCGTCGGGCAGCACGGCGATGACCTGTGCGGCGCACCCTGCCAGCTGGATTTGGTCCAGCGCGCGCTCCAGCAAGGATCGGCCGCCCAGCGGCACCAGCGCCTTGGGGATGCCGTAACCCAGCCGGGTCCCGGACCCTGCGGCAACCACGATGATGGCCGTCTGTTGGATCTCTTGCTCGCTAAACGAAGTTGGGGCACTCACGCCCTCCAGCCTAGCGGTGATCCGCACCGGTCCGCCGACTCGCCGGAGTCGGCGAACCGGTGGGTTAAATGCCGGTGGGGGTCCGAAACGCCTTGCGGCACCTCGGACCCCCACCGGGGTTCAAACCAACTAGAACTCGTGGCTACTACGAGGCCAAGACCTCGTCGAGCACGCTCTCGGCCTTTTCCTCGTCCAGTTTCTTGGCCAGTGCCAATTCGCTGATCAGGATCTGCCGGGCCTTTGCAAGCATGCGCTTTTCGCCTGCGGAAAGGCCACGGTCGTTATCGCGGCGCCACAGGTCGCGAACGACCTCTGCAACCTTGATGACGTCGCCGGAAGCAAGCTTTTCCAGGTTTGCCTTGTAACGGCGCGACCAGTTGGTAGGCTCTTCTGTAAACTCGGCCCGCAACACGTCGAAGACGTGGTCCAGGCCCTCCTGACCAACTACATCGCGCACACCAACGAGATCGACATTTTCTGCCGGAACCTCGATGGTCAGATCACCTTGGGCAACCTTAAGCTTGAGATACATCTTCTCTTCGCCCTTGATGGTGCGCATTTTGATCTCTTCGATCATTGCTGCACCGTGGTGCGGGTAGACAACTGTCTCGCCAACCTCAAAAACCATGTGGATAAACCCCTTTCCCACTACCCAGTTTACCACGATTGTTTGGCAAATTGATTCGGGGGGCTCCCCTACTCCCTTGTAATGGCGGGGTTTTGGGTCTTCCCAAGCGGCCGATCTCCTGCTATGCAAAGCAGTCATTTCGGGTTGTTTCAGGGCTGTGATCAGCGCATTGATGACACTTACGCCGGTGGCCGAATCATACATTCGGGGCAAAACCCATTAGGCTAGGGGGCGAGAGTGGCTCCCTCGGGTGCATCCCGTGTGCCCACGAGCTCACCCGAACTCGAACCTGATTGAGGAGTTTGTGCCGTGATGACCGCACATAAGTACCGTGGACGCCGCGTCGTTGCCGCAGCAGCCCTGGCCATGTTGTCCCTTGGCGTCACCAGCTGTGGCGCCATCAACGAACAGGCGACGACCTTCCAGTACGCCGCTTCCGACGGAATCGTTCTGAACGTCGGCGACCTCGAAGTCCGCAACCTGATGCTCGTCACCAAGAGCGCCACCGACGAGGCCCGACTGCTCGGCTCCCTGGTCAACAGCACCAAGGAAGCCCAGACCCTGGACCTGACCCTTTCGAGCGGTTCTGTCAGCATCAAGATTCCGGCCAAGAGCGTCGTGAACCTTGAAAAGTCCGAGAACGAGAAGACCGTTCCCTCCGCCGGCGTGCTGCCCGGCGCCCAGGCCGAGGCCACCCTGGCCGTTGGCTCCGGCTCCCAGCAAGTCCGCATCCCGGTCGTTGACGGAACCCTCAAGGAATACCGCGAGTTCGTCCCGGGCGGCTTTGACGAGAAGAGCCTCGAGCACCTGGCCCCCGCGGAGAAGCCCGCGGCACACTAAGGCGGCTTCGGCGCCGAGGCGTCGACGAATTAGAACCCAAACAGCAAGGGCGATGGACCTGGAGAATTCTCCGGCCCCATCGCCCTTGCTCTTGCAATATCGGCTGCCCAAGCCGCAAGTTCGCCTGCGAGCCATCCTCACGCGCCTTCCGGAAAACCAGGTCGCGACAGCCAGCAAAAAACGGGCCCGCGGGGAGTCATTGCTGACGCCCCGCGGGCCCGTTGCGGTATTGCCCTCGGGCGGCCGCCGCTATGCCTCGAACTTGTAACCCAGCCCCCGCACCGTGACCAGGTGCACCGGGGTCGCCGGCTCCGGTTCGATCTTCGAACGCAGGCGCTTGACGTGCACGTCAAGGGTCTTGGTGTCCCCCACGTAGTCCGAGCCCCAGACCCTGTCGATCAGCTGCCCGCGGGTCAGTACCCGGCCGGCGTTGCGCAGGAGCATTTCCAGCAGCTCGAATTCCTTCAGCGGCATCGGCACCTCCGAGCTGCGCACCGAGACCACATGGCGTTCCACATCCATGCGCACCGGGCCTGCCGCAACGATGTTGGACACCAGCTCGTCGCCCTCGCCCTGGCGGCGCAGCACCGCACGGATGCGGGCGACCAGTTCCCTGGAGGAGTAGGGCTTGGTGACGTAGTCGTCTGCCCCCAGTTCCAGTCCGACGACCTTGTCGATTTCCGAGTCCTTGGCCGTCAGCATGATCACCGGCACCTGGGACACCGTGCGGATCTGGCGGAACACCTCGGTGCCGGGCTGGCCCGGAAGCATCAGGTCAAGCAGTACCAGGTCGGCGCCGTGGCGCTCGAACTCGGTGACGGCGTCCAACCCGTTGTCGGCCACGCGGACCTCGAAGCCCTCCTTTTCCAGCAGGTACGTCAGCGGATCCGAAAGGGACTCCTCGTCCTCAACCAGCAAAATACGGGTCATCCCCGTCCTCCTTCCGGCAGCGCGCCAGGCGCGTGGGCCGTGTTGTGTTTGGGATCGTTCCACGCGGGAAGCGACTTGTCTTGTTCGCTGGATTCCTCGAGCATCGGCAGGCGCACCGTAAAGGTCGAGCCCTGTCCGGGCTGGGACCACAACGTGATCTCGCCGCCGTGGTTAGCCACCACGTGCTTGACGATGCTCAGGCCCAGGCCCGTGCCCCCGGTGTGGCGGGAGCGCGCCGCATCAATGCGGTAGAAGCGTTCAAAGATCCGTTCCTGCTCCTCCGGGGCGATGCCGGGGCCCTGGTCGGTCACGGAGATCTGGATCAGCCCGTCTCGCTGGCGCAGCCCCACGCCCACGGTGGTGTCCTCGGGCGAATAGCGGATGGCATTGTCGATGAGGTTGCGCAGCGCCGTCATCAGCAGGTCGCGGTCTCCGAAGACCGGCTGCTCAACGGTGCCGCCCACGGAGATCTTGATGCGCTTTTCCTCTGCCGGCAGCTTGTTGCGGTCAACCGCCTCGGCCAGGACCTCGTTGAGGTCGATGTTCTCGCCCATCAACACCACGTCGGTGCCCTGCAGCCGGGAGAGCTCGATGATGTCCTGGACGAGCGCCGCCAGGCGGGCCGATTCCTTGTGCAGCCGCGAGGTGAAGCGGCGCACTGCGGTTTCGTCGTCGGCGGCGCCGTCAATGGCCTCGGCCAGCAGGGAGATCGCCCCGACGGGGGTCTTCAGCTCGTGGGACACGTTGGCCACGAAGTCGTTGCGGACCGCGGCGGTGCGGGTGATCTCGGTGCGGTCATCGGCCAGCAGCAGGATGTATTCCTCGCCCAGCGGGGCGACCCGCACGTGGATGATCACGCTCGCTGCGCCCATGGTGCCGCGCGGGAGCTCGAATTCGCGCTCGGCAATCACCCCGTCGGCGCGGACCTTGCGGGCCAGCGTGCGCAGTTCCTCGTGGATGAGCGTGTGTCCGCGCACCAGCCCATAGGCATAGGAGGCGGGATTGGCGCGCACCACCCCGTCGACCTCATCAAGGATGACAAAGGCGCGGCCAATGACCGACAGCACTTCGGCGGAGCCCTCGGGCAGCATCGGTTCGCCGACCACGGGGAGGCCGCCGCGGGAGCGCATCGAACCGCGGTACGCCATGATGCCCACAATGCCAAGGGCCAACCCGACGAGGCCCGCAACGAGGGATAGCAAGACATCATTCACGCCTCCTAGCCTAACCGGGGATCGACCGCCCGCCCGCGCCAAACCGGCCAATGACGCGACTCATTCACGAAACGTTCACCTCGTTTCCCCGGCCGATTCACCTGGTGCTGTAACAATGGACATGAACAGTTCCGTCGTCCGTGCCGGACACGGTGACAAATCGTAGTGAAAGGACGCCCGCGTGCGTAAGGTTTTCCAGGCCGATCTGCAGCAAATCGGAGAAGAACTCATCGAGATGTCCCGGTTGGTGGCCACGGCGATGGAGCGCGCCTACGAGTCGTTTGCGAATGCGGATATCGAGTTGGCCCAGGAAGTCATTGCCGAGGACGCCAAGATCGACTTCCTGCAGAACCAGCTGGACGAGCGCGCCATCGACGTGCTGGCGCTCCAGGGCCCCGTGGCCTCGGACCTGCGCATGATCGTCGGCTCGCTGCGCATGAGCGCCTCGCTGGAGCGCATGGGAGACCTGGCCCGCCACGTGGCCCAGCTGGCCCGGCTGCGCTTCCCGCAGCAGGTGGTCCCCGAGTCCATCGCCCCCACCTTCAAGGCCATGGCGGAGCTCGACATCGCGATCGCCGGCAAGCTCGGCGAGCTGCTGGACACCCGCGACCTGGCCATCGCCCGCGAGATCATCGAGCTCAACGCCAAGATCGATGAACTGCATTCCTCCATCTTCAAGGCCGTCGCCGCACCCGAGTGGGCACATTCCGGGCCGACGACCGCAGATGTCACGCTGACCAGCCGCTACCTGGAGCGCTTTGGCGACCACGGGGTATCGGTGGCCCGCAAGGTCTCCTACCTGGTGACCGGCGAGTGGGATCCGGACATCAGCGTCTTCTAGTCCGCACGGCTTATGCGGCACCGGCTTTCCGCCGGTGTCCCCCACGCGCGATGGGCCCGCCACACGGCGGGCCCATCGCGTTTTTGCAAGTGCATCGGTCCCGGTTAAACGCCAAACCGCCACATCCGTCCCCCTCGTGCGGGCGCACGGTTTGGGGGCAATGATGCAGCGGCAGTCGTTTCAGGCGCTGGTGGGGCGCGGTGTGCCCTAGCCTTCGCAGTCGCGGCAGTACGCCACGCCGTTGGCCTCGCGCGCCAGCAGCGTGCGGTGGCGGATCAGGAAGCAGGAGCCGCAAAGGAACTCGTCTTCCTTCTGCGGAACGACCGTGACGGTCAGTTCCTCGTTCGACAGGTCGGCACCTGCCAGTTCGACACCGTCAGAGGTGTCTTCCTCGTCCAAGTCCCGGGACACGCTGCGTGCGTCTGGAGCGTTTGCGGACTTGACCGCTTCAAGGGAGGCCTTACGGGCCTCGGCTACGTCGGGCCGGACCTCGTCATAATCAGTTGCCACGAAATGCAATCCTTACGTGATTCAGGGGTACGTCGAGACGACACAGTACAGCATGAACCCGTGTGCGCAAGTCCCAATTCCGCCATTTACGCCCCCCGCGCGCGTTTTGTGACCAGTCGCATGCTCCGGACGCTCTTGACCACCGCATTTCGATGGCAAGGAACACAGTGGGATCCCCGGTCCACCCGGCACCGGATCCGCCGCTGCGATTGGTGGGCACCACGCAAAACGGGGCCGCGTTCCCGGGCCCGGTGGGGCGTGGGAACGCGGCCCCGTTTGTCCCCGCCGAGGGGATGCGGGCGCCGTGGCGGGCTAGCGGCCCTGGTTGGCCACGGCCTTGATGGCGTCGGCCGCGGCGTCCGCGTCCAGGTACTGTCCGCCGCGGGTGACCGGGGTGAAGTCCTCGTTCAGCTCGTAGACCAGCGGGATGCCGGTGGGGATGTTGAGGCCGGCGATGTCCTCGTCGCTGATGTGGTCAAGGTGCTTGACCAGGGCACGCAGCGAGTTGCCGTGTGCGGTGACCAAAACGGTCTTGTGCGCGGCCAGGTCCGGCTTGATCTCGTCTTCCCAGTACGGAAGCATGCGATCCAGGACGTCCTTGAGGCACTCGGTGCGCGGTGCGTCGTCGCCCAGGTTGGCGTAGCGCGGATCGTTGATCTGGCTGAACTCCGAGTCGTCGGCCAGGGCCGGCGGCGGGGTGTCGTAGGACCGGCGCCACTCCATGAACTGCTCCTCGCCGTATTCGGCCAGGGTCGCTGCCTTGTCCTTGCCCTGCAGCGCGCCGTAGTGGCGTTCGTTCAGGCGCCAGCTTCGCTTGACCGGGATCCAGCTCAGGTCCGCGGCCTCCAGGGCCAGGTTGGCGGTGATGATGGCGCGCTTGAGCAGCGAGGTGTGCAGCACCGCCGGGGCCAGCCTGGCCTCGGTGAGCAGCTTGCCGCCGCGGGTTGCCTCGGCACGGCCCTGCTCGGTGAGCGTGACGTCGTACCAACCGGTGAACAGGTTCTTTTCGTTCCACTCGCTTTGCCCGTGGCGCAGCAGGATCAGGGTGTAAGTCATGGATCCCATTCTAGGACGCGTGAAGTGCCTTACTTTATTCCGTGACACGCGCGGGGCGGGGCGTGCGACACTTTAGTCTTAAAGCAATGGTTCAGAAAGCGACTCGGCTCGGCGGACGGTCGCTGACCGGTCGCCCGCTGGGCAATACGACCCGCGGGACGACCAATCCCAACCGCATGCGCCGCGTGGACCGCTGGATGACCGGGCCCCAGGCCTGGCGCCTGCGCCCCGGAACCACCGGTGCACCGCCCATTGCGGTGGACCTGGGCTACGGGGCATCGCCGGCCACCGCCGTCGAGTTCTTTGACCGCGTCCGCTCCATCTCCCCCCTGGCACGCGTCGTCGGCATCGAGATCGAACCCGAACGCGTGGCCCGCGGCACCGCCCTGCAGTTGGAAGGCCTCGACTTCCTGCTGGGTGGGTTCGAGATCCCCATTGCGTCGAAGGCCACCGTGATCCGCGCCTTCAACGTGTTGCGGCAGTACGACGAGGCCGACGTGCCGGGCATCTGGAAGACCATGGCCGGGCGGCTGACCGAGCACGGCGTGCTGATCGAGGGAACGTGCGACGAGATCGGCCGGCGCAGTTCCTGGGTCGCGGTGACCAAGGACGGCCCGCAGACCCTGAGCATTTCCCTGCGCTTTGGCGCCTTCACCCGCCCCTCCGATGTCGCCGAACGCCTGCCCAAGGCCCTGATCCACCGCAACATCGCCGGCGAACGCATCCACGAGTTCCTGGCCGCGGCCGATGCCGCGTGGCTTTCCGCCGCCCCGCTGGCCACCTTCGGCAACAAGCAGCGCTTCGTGGCCATGTGCCGGGCGCTGCGCGAATCCGGCTGGCCCATCTGCGATTCCGCCTCGCGCTGGCGCATGGGCGAAATGACCGTGAAGTGGGCAGCCGTGGCCCCGCGCAGCGGGGCCCTGGCCCCGGCGGAACTAAACTAGCCAGCCCGGGATTTTCCGCGGCCGGACCGGGTGAAAACCGGGGGGTTCGGCCCCATACTTGTTCCATGGTCAAAGGTGAAGGACGGCCCGCAAGGGCATTGGTCCTGCTGCTAGTCGTCATTGCCGCACTCGTGCTCGTGTCATTGGTCGTGGTGCTTACCCGCGGCACGCCGAAACCGCTCGATGCATCCACCCCCGAAGGAGTGGTCCAGGGTTATGTCACCGCCGTCATCGGCGGCGACGAGGCCGCTGCCGCCGCCTTCCTGGATCCCGGACAGGACGCCCGGTGCAAGGGGTTCGAGTCGGTCGCCCCCGAACGGAACATCCGGGTTGCGCTGGTGTCAACGACCCAGCGCGAAACCACCGCCGACGTCGTGGTCTCCATTTCCTACACCAATGTCGGCGGGCCCTTCGGCAGTCCCGAGTACGCCAGCGAGGAATCCTTCGACCTGTCCCGCACCGGGGGCAGGTGGCTGATCTCCAGCGCCCCGTGGCCCCTGCTCGTCTGCCCGGACGGGGAGACCGCGCCATGAGCGCCCCGGACGCCGGCGGAAGCCGCGCCACTGCCCCGGCCCTGGGCACGCTGCGCCGCCTCATCCTCTATCTGCTGCTCTTCGTCCTCATCGCCCTCGCCGCCTCCGGCGTGGGCGGGCTGCTGGGCAGGTTGTTCGCCGCGTCCGGGACGATCGCCTCCGGCGATACCTCGTCGCTGGCCCTGTCCCTGGCCCTGGCCCTGGTCGGCGGGCCGCTGGGTGCCGTGGCGTACCTGGCCTCCTGGCGCCTGCTGGCCGACCCCGCCGAGCGCCGCGCCACGGCCTGGGGCATCTACGTCTCGGCCATGTACCTGGCCTCCCTGCTCACCGCTGTTTCGCTGGGCATCGGGGCACTGGCCGCCGCGGCGGGCGGGGACACCGGTTCCTGGCGGTCCTCGCTGGGCCACGGGCTGGTGTGGACGGGGGTCTGGGTGTGGCATCGGTGGATCCTGCACCACCGCGGCCGCGGCCCGGTGGCGCTGGCGAAGGTTCCGCACGTGCTGGGCACCGCCGTGGGGCTGGTGATCGGCCTGGGTGCCGCCATCGGGGTGCTCGCGGTGCTCTTCGAGCAGGCGACGGGGACCGACGGGGAGCTGGCGGCCGTTGGCGCCCCCTGGTGGCGCGCCGCCCTGGGCTTGCTGGTGTGGACCGCCGGCGGGATCCTGGTCTGGTGGTGGCACTGGGTCCGCGAAGGCACCCGCGAGCTGCGCACCCGCCTGGCCGCGGTGGGCCTGGTCGCCCTAGGCGTCGCCGGGTCCGCGATGGTGGCCCTGGGCGGCGCCGGGGTCCTGCTCTACGTGCTGCTGCGACTGGCCCTGGAGCGAACCGACCCGGTGCCGGTGCTGCTGGATCCCGCGCCCGAGGCACTGGCGGCCGCGCTGCTGGGCACGCTGTCGTGGCTGTACCACGCTCGGGTAGCCGGGACCCGGCCCGAACCGGTGCCCGCGGCCGCCGGGCTCGCCGTGTCCGGGATTGCGCTGGCCGCCGCGGCGTCCGGCCTGGGCGTCGTCGTCAACGCGGCCCTGGCCACGGCCACCACCCGGCTGGGCGGCACCGACCCCACCGAGCTGCTGCTGGCCGGCCTGAGCTCGCTGGCCATCGGCGGGCCGTTGTGGTGGTTCACCTGGCACCCGACGCGGCCGGCGGACCCGCAGGGCCGGCGGATCTACCTGGTGCTGGTCTTCGGCGCCAGCGCGGTCATCGCCCTGGTGACGCTGCTGGTCATCGGCTTCCGCGTCTTCGAGTTCATGCTGGGCGAGGCCGGCGGCGACGGGTTGCTCGAACGCGTCCGCGCGCCGCTGGGCCTGCTGGTGGCCACCGGGCTGGTGGCCGGATACCACTTTGCGCTCTGGCGGCACGCCCGCACGGCGGCGGAGCCGGCGCTGCCGTCGGCCGGGCGCGGGCCCGGGGAGGTGGTGCTGGTGGCCGGGGCCGATGCCGACGAGCTAGCCGCGGCGATCCGCGCACACACCGGAGCCGTCGTCACGGTGCTGCGGCGCCACGGCGAACCTGGCGGGCCCCTCTCCCCCGGGCAGCTGCTCGGGATCCTGGAGGGCGTCGCGGCCGAGCGCGTCCTGCTGCTGGCCGGGCCCGCCGAACGGCTTGAGGTCATCGAGCTGGCCGCCGACGCGGTCCGCCGCGCCTAGGCACGGGGCGGGGCTCCCCCGCGGCAAACAGGAATCGCGGCCCCCGTCCCTCCCTCGCAGGCGAGGGAGGGACGGGGGCCGCGATCCGGGAGCGGGGCCGGCAAACCTGCGCCGGAGCCGCCTAGTAGGAGTAGCCGCCCTTGCCGGAAACCGCCGGCTTGACGTCGGCCAGGTACACGCACGCAATGCAGGCGCCAATGAGCTGGAAGATTCCGCCGCCGCCCCCGGAGAGCACCGAGAGCACGCAGACCAGGGTAGCGGCCGCGGTCATGCCCATCCAGAAGGTCTTGGTGCGCTTGTTTTCACGCAGGTAGTTGGCGGCCGGGTGCCGCACGGCGTCAATGAGCGCCATGAGGGCCAGCACGGCAGCCACGACGCCGAGCGCGAGCAGGAGATAGTTCTCAAAGAGGTGGGCGTAGACCATGTGATTCAGCTTAGCCGCGTTGGGCCAGCGCCGCGGCCAGGTCGGCGTGCAAGTCCTCGACATTTTCGATGCCGACGCTCAGCCGCACCAGGTTCTCCGGCACCGTGCCCGGTTCACCCGGGTGGCGCCGGCGCCGCTCGGCCAGGGACTCCACCCCGCCCAGGGAGGTGGCCGGGGTCCACAGCCTCAGGGCAGCGAGCATCGCATCGGCGGCTTCCGCCCCGCCGGCGACCTCGATGGCAACGATGGCGCCGAAGCCGTCCAGCTGGGCAGCGGCACGCCGGTGCCCGGGATCGGTCGGCAGCCCCGGGTAGCGCACGCGGGAGACCGCAGGGTGCTCCGACAGGCGCCTGGCGAGTTCCATGGCGTTGGCCTCGGCCCGATCCAGCCGCAGGGCCATGGTCCGGATGCCGCGCAGCGTCAGCCAGGCCTCGAACGGCCCGGGAATCGCCCCGTGCAGCGTCCGCATGCCGTGCAGGCGGGCATGCAGCTGCGGGTCCCGGGTCACCACGGCCCCGAGGACCACGTCGGAGTGGCCGCCCATGTACTTGGTGGCCGAGTGCACCACCACGTCCGCGCCCTGCTGCAGCGGGCGCTGGCGCAGCGGGGTGGAGAAGGTGTTGTCCACCACCGTGAGCACCCCGGCCGCGCGGGCGGCGGCCAGCAGCACCGGCAGGTCCGCGACCTCGAGCATCGGGTTGGTGGGCGATTCCAGCCAGGCCATGTCCGCCCCCGCGAAGGCGGCGACGGCAGCGTCGGTGTCGGCCAAATCCACGCGCCGCACCGTGAGTCCCAGGGTTCCCTCGAGCTCGGCGACCAGCGAGAGCGAGCCGTTGTAGGCGTGCGACGGCATCACGATGGTGCCGCCGACCGGCAGCAGCGAGAGGGCCGCTGCAACCGCTGCCATGCCCGAGGCGTAGGCCAGGGCCGGGAGTTCGCAGTCCTCGAGTTGCGCGATGGTTTCTTCCAGCGGGTCCCAGGTCGGGTTGGTGAAGCGTCCATAGACCTTCTCCCCGGCGCCCGGCTCCCCCAGCGAATGGAAGGTGGAGGAGAGCACGATGGGCGGGTTCACGGGCTGGTCAACTGCATGCGGCGGGCGTCCGGCGGACACCACAACGGTGTCCGGGGCCCACGGCGCGGATTCTGGGCTGGTCATGATTTTTAGGTTACTCCCTGGCCCGGCCCGCGCCCCAGCCGATGACGCGCGCCGGCGCGCACCCGATGAGCCTGCGGCGGCCCGGTGCGGATAGGCTAGAAGGCGTGAGCAACGCGCAGCCAGACCCCGTCAACGCAGGCCGCTTCATCGTCTTCGAGGGCGGTGACGGGGCAGGAAAGTCCACGCAGGCCGACCTGTTGGTCCGGGCCCTGCGCAAAAACGGGCACACCGTGCTGCACACCCGCGAGCCCGGCGGAACCCCGATCGGCGAGAAGCTGCGCTCCCTGGTCCTTGACCACGGGCAGGGCACCGTCGATGCGCGCACCGAGGCCCTGATGTATGCCGCGGCCCGCGCCGCCCACGTCGAACAGGTCATCCGCCCCGCCCTGGCCGCGGGCACCGTGGTCGTCTGCGACCGCTACGTCGATTCCTCGCTGGCCTACCAGGGCATCGGCCGGGCGCTGGGCGAGGACGCCGTGCGTGCCATCAACGATTTTGCCACCGGCGGGCTGCAGCCGGACCTGACGGTGCTGCTGGACGTGACCCCGGCCGACGGCCGCTCCCGCCGCACCGTCGGCGCCGACGGGCGGCCGGTGGCCGAGGACCGCCTCGAGTCCGAACCCGACGAATTCCACTCGCGCATCCGCGACGCCTTCGTGCACTTCGCCGAACGCGAACCGGCCCGCTACCTGGTCCTGGACGCAGCCACCGGGGTCGGGGAGCTGGCCTCCTCCATCGCCGAGTCCGTCGCCGCGCTGCCCGAGCGGCCGGGGGCCTAGCGGTGGATGTCTGGGACGACCTGCCGGGCCAGGACAAGGCCATCGCCGCGTTGCGCCGCGCGGTCGCCGAGGGCAATCCCGCCCACGCGTGGCTGTTCACCGGCCCCCCGGGCTCCGGCCGATCCAACGCGGCGCGCGCCTTTGCCGCCGCCCTGCAGTGCCAACGGACCGATGCGGCGGTGCGCGGCTGCGGAAGCTGCAAGGCCTGCGTGACGGTGCTTGCCGGCACGCACCCGGATGTCGCGCTGATTGCCACCGAGAAGGTCAACTACCAGATCGAGGACGTCCGGACACTGATCACCAAGGCCCAGGACCGGCCCTCCACCGCGCCCTGGCGGGTGATCATCGTGGAGGACGCGGACCGGATGACCGAACGCACCACCAACGTGCTGCTCAAGTCCATCGAGGAGCCGCCCCCGCACACCATCTGGATCCTCTGCGCCCCCTCGCCGGCCGACGTGCTGGTGACGATCCGCTCGCGCTGCCGCTCGGTGTCCCTGGCCGTTCCCACCCGCGAGTCGGTGGCGGCGCTGTTGGTGCGCCGCGACGGGCTCTCCGCGGAACAGGCCGAGTTTGCCGCGCGCATCTCCCAGTCGCACATCGGCATCGCCCGGCGCCTGGCCCGGGACCCGGACGCGCGCCGCCGCCGCGACACCACGGTGCGCCTGCCGCTGCGCATTCGCAGCGTCTCGGACGCGGTCATGGCCGCGGCCGAGCTGGTGGAGCTTTCCACCGCGGAGGCCACCGCGTCCTCGACGGAACGCGCCGAGTCCGAGGCCACCGCCCTGCGCACCGCGCTGGGGCTGGAGGCCGACGCCCCGGTGCCGCCGCAGCAGCGCAGCGCGTTCAAGGCGCTGCAGGAAAACGCCAAGCGTCGTGCCCGGCGTGCCACCCACGACGCGCTGGACCGTTCGCTCATCGACATGACCACGTTCTTCCGCGATGTGCTGATGCTGCAGCTTCACGCCTCCACCGAGCTGGTCAACGACTACCTGTCCGATCCCCTGCATGCCTACGCCCATGCCTCGCGGCCCGAGGCCACGATCGCGAAGATCGATGCGATCGCCGAGGCGCGGGCGCGCATCGGCGCCAATGTGGCCCCGCTGCTGGCCATCGAGGCCATGATGGTCACGCTGCGCCCGGCCAAATAGCCTGCATTCCCCCGATCTTTTCCACCGTCAGCCGCATTGCGTCCCCCCAGGAGCCTGAAGTCCGCATGAGAGCATCCCGCCGCCGCCTGTCCGTGATTGCCACGCTGGGAGCCGTTGCCTTGCTGCTGGGTTCCTGCTCCGCTGCCACGGCCCCGGTCCTCGAATCGGCACCGGCGACCACCGCGCCCGACGCCACCGCGCCCCGGACCTCCATCCCTGCGGGCCTGGAAAAGTTTTACACGCAGGACCTGGACTGGACCTCCTGCGGAGGGGCGTTGCTGTGCACCGAGCTGAGCGTTCCCATGGACTACGCCAACCCGTCCGGGGACACCATGACCCTGGCCCTGAACAAGCGCCCCGGGGACAAGGACGCCGCCGGCTCCCTGCTGGTGAACCCCGGCGGACCGGGGGCCTCCGGGCTGGAAACCGTCCGCGAAGCGGTCCCGAGCATGTTCGGCCAGGAACTGCAGCGCGGCTTTGACGTCGTTGGCTTTGACCCGCGCGGGGTCGGTTCCTCGACGCCGGTTACCTGCGAGGATCCGGCCGAACAGGACGCCGGCCGCGCCGAGCAGTTCGACCCCGGCACGGATGCGGGGCTTCAGGAAATGCGCCGGGCGAGCGCCGAGTATGCGGCGCTGTGTGCCGAGCGGACCGGCGCCGCCCTGGGCTTTGTCGACACCGTGTCCGCCGCACGCGACCTGGACGTGATGCGCGCGGTGCTCGGGGACGCGAAGCTGAACTACCTGGGCTATTCCTACGGCACGTCGTTGGGAGCCAACTACGCCCAGCTCTTCCCCGGCAACGTCGGCCGCATGGTGCTGGACGGGGCCCTTGACCCCACGCTGGAAAACGAAGAGATCACCATGGGCCAGGCCATCGGGTTCGAGAACGAGATCCGCGCCTACATGCAGGACTGCCTGGACTCGGGCGACTGCCCGTTCACCGGCGAGCTGGAGGACGCCCTGGGGCAGTTGCGCGGGATTTTCGCCGAGGTGGAGGCCGAGCCCCTGGTCGGCAGCGACGGGCGCAGCGTGCCCATCATCGACTTCGTCAACGGATTCATCGTCCCGCTCTACGACAATTCCACCTGGCCCATGCTCACCGAGGCACTGCGCAACGTGGCCGCGGGGAACGTGGACGACATCCAGTACTTCGCCGACCTGACCGCCGGCCGCGAGGCGGACGGCAGCTACACCGGCAACGGCACCGCGGCATTCACCGCCGTCAACTGCCTGGACTACCCGATGGACGCCAACGTCCCCGCAATGCGTGCAGGCGCCCGCGACCTGGTCCAGGCCGCCCCGACCATCGGCAAGTACCTGGCCTATGGAGCCGTGGGTTGCCAGGACTGGAAGTACCCCGCCACGGGTAAGCCGGGAAAGTTGACCGCCGAGGGCGCCGCGCCCATCGTGGTCATCGGCACCACCGGCGACCCCGCCACCCCGTACGAGTGGAGCCAGGCGCTGGCCGAGCAGCTGGCATCGGCCTCGCTGGTGACCTTTGAGGGCCATGGGCACACCGCGTACGGGCGCTCCAACGGCTGCATCGCCGACGCCGTGGAATCCTATTTCCTCGAGGGCACCGTCCCGGCCGACGGATTGACCTGCTGAGGCACGTTCCCATCGAGTCGTTTTGACCGCCGAGGACAGGTTCCTATAAAGTGTTCACTTGTGGTGCTCGCGCGCCACGGTGCCTCCTTAGCTCAGTTGGTAGAGCGTTTCACTCGTAATGAAAAGGTCGCCAGTTCGATTCTGGCAGGAGGCTCGTTTCTTCGACACGAGGGCCCGTCACCGTCAGGTGGCGGGCCCTCGTGCGTTCGATTCCGTCCGGACCGCCCGGTGCGGTCGTGGCGGGCTATGGCCCGGCGCCGTGGATGAACGCCCTGGCGTGGTCCACCGCCTTCTTGAACGCGTCGTTGCGAAGCCTCAGTTCCTCCTCCTCCCGGGACTCGACGTAGTCGGTGATTCCGGGGCGCAAGAGCCAGATCCCGCTCACGGGCGGCAGGTAGAGCACGGCGAAACAGCGGCGCCGCTCGTCCACGGTCCACATCGGCACCACGGCCAGGGCGGCCCCCGTATCCGCGTTGACCCATTGCGCACGGGGAACGGGCAGTTCATGGATCTCGGGATCCAGGAACGGTGCCGTCCCCTGCCCCCAACGCGCCTCAAAACGCTCAAGGAACTCGGGCAGCAGCGGCGCATCGTAGCGATGCCAGGAATTCACGGCTTCCTCCTTTCCGGGGGCAGGGTCCAGACCAAGGGCCCCGCCACCACCTCGGGCCGGGTCGTGCGGGAAACCCGCCTGGCCCCCGCAGGCCCCGCGGTCCGGCGGGCTGCTGGGTGTTCGCGATCGTAGTCGGACCGGGCGGCGGCGTTGCCCAGGACCGCATAGGCGTCCATCACCGACTGCAGCCGGGAACGCTCCAGCGCTTCCTGCTCCGGGCCATCTGGCCCCGGCCTGGTGTCGGGATGGTGCAGCCGCATCTGGGCCCGGTAGGCACGGGAGATCTCCGCGGCGCTGGCCTGCGGATCCAGGCGAAGCACCGCATAGGGGTTGCGGGATTCCACGGGAATGCCTTTCGTATCATCGCGCCGGGGTCGGGCGCGGGCCTTAACGGGGATGCTGAAGATGGTCCCGTCCCCTGCCGGGGAACGGGACCATCTTCGAAGGGGACGACGCCAGCCCCGGCCCGACAATGCGCCGGAGGCGCCGCGGTGTGCCATGTGGCCAACACCCGCATTTACTGATGCCGGGAGCGGGCCGTCCCCGTCAGGTGACCCATCTCCGGGACCTCAGGCGCCGATGGACTGGCGGTCGGACTCCTTGCTGGTAATGGCGATCTTGCGTGCCTTCGCCTGTTCGGCGACCGGAATCTGCAGGGTCAGCACACCCGCGTCGTAGCTGGCGTCGATGTTCTCCGTATCGAGGTTCTCCCCCAGCACCAGCTGGCGGCTGAACACTCCCCGGGGGCGTTCGGCGGCAAGGATTTCGACCTCGTCGCCCAGTGCATCACGTTCGGCCTTGATGGTCACGACGTTGTTTTCGACATCCAGGTCGATCGAATCGGGGCTTACCCCCGGGAGGTCAAACTCGATCCGGAACTTGTCACCTTCACGCCAGGCGTCCATGCTCATCGCCGCCGGCCTGGCCGTTGTCCCCCAAACCTGCTGGGCGAGCTTGTCGAGTTCACGAAACGGATCTGAGCGCATCAACATTGTTCTCTCCTTCACAGCTTTGTCGTTTGCCGATCCCGCTGCCCCGTGTGGCTGCGGGTATTAACTTTTTTAGCATCACTCCATCGTCCGCGCAACAAGAAATTTCCTGGGAATTTGGCGATTTTTTACCCCAAATCCACGGGGCGCCGCGCCCCGGGCCGCCGGGGCCGGAGTACCCCTTAAGCGCGTGTGGGGACCCGCTGCCGGGTCCCCACACACACTTGTCTTGGCGCTCATCCGTTGCCGGGCAGCCGTTGGCTGGCTAGGCGAAGTCGCTGACTGCCGGGTCGGCCGCGATGCGGCCTTCCGCGCCCTTGTCCAGGGCGTTGATGGCGGCCAGGTCCTCGGCGTCCAGGGACACTCCAAGGCCGGCCAGGTTCTCCACGATGCGCGAGGGGGTCACCGACTTCGGGATGACCACGTTGCCCAGGGCAAGGTGCCAGGCGATGACGACCTGGGCGACGGACGCGTTGTGCTTTTCGGCGATGGCCAACAGTGCCGGGTCGTTGAGCAGTTCGTTGCCCTGGCCCAGGGGCGACCACGACTGGTGCAGGATGCCCTTGGAGGCCTCGAATTCGCGCAGTTCGGCCTGCGGGAAGTACGGGTGGGTCTCGACCTGGTTGATCACCGGCAGCACGCCGGTGGCATCCTCGAGTTCGGCGAGCGCCTCGACGGTGAAGTTGCAGACGCCGATGGACTTCACGCGGCCGGTCTTCTGCAGCTCGATGAGCGCCTTCCAGGTGTCCACGTACTTGCCCTGCTTGGGCTGCAGCCAGTGGATCAGGTACAGGTCGAGGTACTCCAGGCCCAGGCGCTCCAGGGAGGCGTCGAAGGCGGCCAGGGTCGAGTCGAAGCCCTGGTCGGCGTTCCAGACCTTGGTGGTGATGAACATGTCCTCGCGGGGCACGTCGGTGGCTGCAATGGCGCGGCCGACGCCCTCCTCGTTGCCGTAGATGCGGGCGGTGTCGATGTGGCGGTATCCGGCGGCGAAGGCCTGCTGGACCACGTCGGTTGCCACGTCGTCTTCGACCTTCCAGACCCCGTAGCCAAGCTGGGGAATGGTGTGGCCGTCGTGGAAAGTGAGATCTGGGGATACAAGATTCGTCATGTTTCCCATCCTGCCACCGTGCATTGACTGGAATTGCCGGCGGCGGGAATGATCAGCGCTGGGCGAAACCGGAAGGCACCGCGGCCCCGGCCCCTAGTGCTTGGCCATCTCGGCCTCGGCCGCGCCGATGCCGTCGGCCACCAGGTCCGCACGCATGGCAACGTTCTCCAGCCCCGCCGACGCATAGCCCCAGCGTTCCCCGTCGAGGCGGGCCATGGCGGCGACCTGGGCGGTGGTGGCCAGGTCGTTGGCGGCCTTGGAGAGCAAGCGGTGCACGGCGTAAAGATCGTGCGGGACGTCCTCGCCGGTGCTCGGGGACTTGGCCTGGGCGGCGACGCACACAACGCGCACCCGTGCCTGGAGCTCGGCCAGGTGGTTGGCGATGAGGATCAGGGCATTGTGCAGGTCGTCGTCCTCGATGCCCTCGAGGACCTGGTGCACCCGATCCAGCGAGCGCCCGAACCTGTCATAGGCACGGCGCCAGACGCCATCGCCGAGTTCCTTGTTGTCGCGGCGTGCGCCGCGAACGGAGGAGAACAGCCCCATCTACGTGTTTGCCTTTGTTATTGCCATGATGTCCCCCGGTGGATCAAGATGCCCGAGGAACAAATCGCTACCCGTGTTGCCAATTCCAGTCTAGAGGTACTGCCCAAACCCGCCGTCGCCGTCGGCGCCCGGACCCTGCGTCGGTCGCTCGGGACCCGGAGGCGTGCCCGGGCCGCCCTGGGTCATGCGTTCGGGCTCGCCCGCCTCGTTGATGACGATCCCGGGGGCCACCTGGGTGCCCGGTGGAAGCTGGCGCATGGCAACGCGCTGGGCAAGCTGCTGGTTGGCCAGCTGCTGGGCGGCCATCGCCGCCTGCAGTCCATGGAAGACGCCTTCGAGCCAGCCGACCAGCTGGGCCTGCGCCACGCGAAGCTCGGCCTCCGAGGGCGTCTCCCCGTCGGCGAAGGGCAACCGGATGCGGTGGAGTTCCTCGGCAAGTTCCGGCGACAGCCCGGTCTCCAGCTCGTGGACGGAGCGTTCGTGGATGTCGGCCATCCGGGTGCGGGCCTCCTCGTCCAACGGTGCGGTACGCACCTCCTCGAGCAGTTGCTTGATCATCCCGCCAATGCGCATGAGCTTGGCAGGCTCGCCGATGCTCCCCACCTGCACGGCCTCCCTGCCGGGAGCGTGCCCGTCAGGTGCACCGCGGGAGGCCCCCGGTGCGGCGGGCTGATCGACAGGACCCGTCGACGGGGTTTCCGGACGCGTTCCCGCCCCGGCCGTTGCCTGGAAGGGCCAGGCCGATTCATCGGGCGCAGGAATGTTCGATGCAGCGTTGGGATCGGGGATCTGTTCACTGTGCTCGCTCATGGCTCCATCTTGCCATGCGATCCCCCGGTCCGGCAGGAAGATTTCCCTGTGGGTACCCCGCCGGCCGGGGACCGCGGCCGGCGAGACGGTTCCCGGGCGGCTTCGGGCGGCCCGCGCCAACAGCAGGGGGCCGGCGGACAGTGTCCACCGGCCCCCGGCCCCCTCTGCGCTAGCGTGCGCAATGCTGATGGTCAGCAGCACCGACCCTGCGGGTTCTTCTCCTGCCAGTCGGTGTAGTCGCGCCAGAACTCCCGTTCGCCCATGGGAGCGACACCCGGATGGGTGCGGGCCTGGTGTTCCAGGTACACACGGTATTTGTCCGCCCCCAGCACCCCCTCGAGGTAGCGCACGATCCCCCGGGCGATGTTGCCCGTTGCGGACAGCCCGCGCGCCAGCACCGAGGTGCCTCCGACCGGCGGGGTTCGTCCTGCGGTGTCCATGGTCAGTGTCCCCCGCGTGCCATCTGGTGTTCCGGGGGAACCTGCTTCCAGGCCTTCTCCAGCTCCTTCTCCGCCGGGGAAGAAACCAGGCCGGCCGGTGCGTAGATCCTCGAAGGGATCTCCGGGTCCTCCGTGTCGGCCCCGCCGCCGTTCGGGTAGGCCCGGATGGTGGCGATGATGGCTGCGACGATCACGATCAGCGAAAGCAGCAGGAAGATCACCGAGAGCCAGCCCTGGACGCCGGTGTTACGCACCACTGCCTCCATGGCCTCGACGTTCTTCGCGGTTCCGAACGTGGTTTCCCCGCGTTCCAGGGCGCCCTTGAACGCGTTGTGCTGGGCGAAGTAGCCCACGGCCGGGACCGGGGAGAAGATCTTCAGGAACGAGGCGTACACGGTGACCACCGTGGCGAAGGCCAGCGGAAGCACCACGATCCACAGGTACTTGAAGTTCCCGCGCTTGGCCACGATGGTCATGACCACGGCCAGCGCGATGGCAGCCAGCAATTGGTTGGAGATGCCGAAGAGCGGGAAGAAGGTGTTGATCCCGCCCAGCGGGTCGGTGACGCCGAGGATCAGGATGTACCCCCAGGCCGCGACCATGATGGCCGTGCAGACCCAGGCGCCGGGACGCCAGGAGGTGTCCTTGAACCTCGGGATGAAGTTGCCGATGGTGTCCTGCAGCATGAAGCGGGCCACACGCGTTCCCGCGTCCACCGCGGTGAGGATGAACAGTGCCTCGAACATGATGGCGAAGTGGTACCAGAAGGCCATCATCGCCGGCCCGCCGAACCACTGGTTCATGATGTGCGCGATGCCCACGGCCAGGGTCGGGGCGCCGCCGGTGCGGGAGACCACGGATTCCTCGCCCACGCCCGCCGCCAGGTCGGTGAGCATGCTCGGGGTCAGGTTCACCCCGGTCAGGCCCAGCGAGTTCACGAACGCCACTGCCCCTTCCACGGTGCCGCCGGTGGCCGCAGCCGAGGAGTTCATCGCGAAGTAGATGCCGCGGTCGATGGAGATCGCCGCAACCAGCGCCATGATGGCCACGAAGGATTCCATGAGCATGCCGCCGTAACCCAGGAAGCGGGTCTGCCTTTCCTTCTCCACCATCTTCGGGGTGGTTCCCGAGGAGATCAGCGCGTGGAACCCGGAGAGGGCGCCGCAGGCAATGGTGACGAAGAGGAACGGGAAGAGGTGCCCGGCAACCACCGGGCCCTTGTCGGAGCCCGCGAACTCGGAAATCGCCGGGACGCTGATCTCCGGGCGGACCACGATGATGGCCACGGCCAGCAGGCCGATGACGCCGATCTTCATGAACGTGGAGAGGTAGTCGCGCGGGGCCAGCAGCAGCCACACCGGGAGCACCGCGGCGATGAAGCCGTAGACGATGATGAACCAGGCCAGGGTGGTGCGGTCCAGGTGGAAGAGCTCGGCGCCCCAGGCGGACTCGGCAACCCAGCGGCCGGAAATGATGGCAAACATCAGCAGCACGAAGCCGATCAGGGAAATTTCCATGACCTTGCCCGGGCGGATGAAGCGCAGGTAGACACCCATGAACAGGGCGATGGGGATGGTCAGGCCCACCGAGTACACGCCCCAGGCGGACTCGCCCAACGCATTGACCACCACGAGGGCCAGGATGGCGACGATGATGACCATGATGGCCAGCGTCGCGATCAGTGCGGCGGTGCCGCCAATGACGCCCAGTTCCTCGCGGGCCATCTGGCCCAGCGAGCGTCCCCCGCGGCGCATGGAGAAGAACATGACCAGGTAGTCCTGGACCGCGCCGGCCAAGACCACGCCGATGATGATCCAGATGGTGCCCGGAAGGTAACCCATCTGGGCCGCGAGGATCGGGCCCACCAGCGGGCCGGCGCCGGCGATCGCCGCGAAGTGGTGCCCGAAGAGCACCCGGCGGTCGGTCGGCATGTAGTCCTTGCCGTTGTTGTTGTACTCGGCCGGGGTCGCCCGGAAGTCATTGGGCTTGGCGATCTTGCGCTCAATGAACTTGGAGTAGAAGCGGTAGGCCACCAGGTAGGTGCACACCGCCGCGAAGACGAACCAGATAGCGTTGATGGTCTCCCCGCGGGAAAATGCCAGGATGGCCCAGGCCACGCCGCCAAGCAGCGAAATCGCCACCCACAGGGCAATCTTGGCCGGAGTCCATTTGCGTTCCTCGGCATCCGCAACTTGCGGGTCTACGCCTGCCGGGGGAAGCCCTGGAGCAGAAGGTTGGGACGTGCTCATGTTTTCCTCTCAAGTGACTGATGGATCGGACAATGCGAGTGATCCTGCGGGCGCGTGCCGCGAACCTTTGTGGTCCGCGACACTGCCCCTTGTGATACACCGTAGCCCTTGGGAAAAACAGATTCAGATCTTTACGATGATTTTCCCCGTGTGATTCCCCGAATCGAAGTATTCATGCGCCGAACGGGCCTCTGTGAAGGGAAAACGCCGGTCGATTGACAGGTCAAGCCTGCCGTCGGCCAGCATCGGCAGGGCATGTTCCTTCACCGCCGCGACTATTTCCGCCTTTTGCTCCAGCGGCCGGGCGCGCAGGGTGGTGCCCACGACCCGGGCACGCTTGGCCATCAACGCGCCGAGGTTCAGCTCGGCCTTGGCGCCTCCCTGCAGGCCGATGACCACCAGGGTCCCGTCCTGGGCCAGCGCGCGCACATTCGACTCCAGGTATTTGGCGCCCACGACGTCAAGAATCACGTCGGCCCCGGCGCCGTCGGTGAGCTCCCGGGTGCGCTCGGCAAAGTCCTCATCGCGGTAGTTGATGCCCGCGGCGGCCCCGAGGGCCAGGCAGTGGGCGATCTTTTCCTCGCTGGAGGCTGTCACCAGGACCTTGGCACCGGCCGCCGCCGCCAACTGGATGGCCATCGACCCGATGCCTCCGGCCCCTCCGTGCAGCAGCACGGCGTCGCCGCGGGCCAGACCGGCTTCCAGGAAGAGGTTGGACACCACGGTGCAGGCGACTTCCATGAAGCCTGCCGCATCGAGAAGGTCCACGGTCTCGGGGACCTCGAGGACCAGCCCCGCCGGAACGGCAACATACTGGGCGTACCCGCCGCCGGCCAGCAGGGCGCAGACCCGCTGTCCCACGGTGATGCCGACGGCGCCCTCGCCCAATGCTTCGACGGTGCCCGACACCTCCAGCCCCGGGATGTCACTGGCACCCGGTGGCGGCGGGTAGACACCCCGGCGCTGTTGCACGTCGGCGCGGTTCAGCCCGAAGGCCGCCACCTTGATGAGCACCTCCCCCGGCCCGGGGACCGGCATGGGCCGTTCGGCCTCGGTCAGCACCTCGGGACCGCCTGAACCCCGGTATTCAATGGCACGCATCATCGTCATGGTCGTCTCCCGACATCGTTCGCTTCGCTCGCGGGCTCGGCCCGGAGGCCCGTGCTTCAGGGCCTCGGCACCCGCGGCCTTCCTTGTTGGGGCAACTCTAACCCCCGGGAAATCCCGACCCCGGTTTGTGACCGCCGGGGCGTGGCTGTCCGGCGGCACGCCGCGGCTGGCGTATACTTTTTGGGTCTGGATGGTTGTCCGAGCGGCCTAAGGAGCTGGTCTTGAAAACCAGTGTGCGGTAACCCCGTACCAAGAGTTCAAATCTCTTACCATCCGCTCAGTGCAAGGAGGCGGTTCCCGTGGCTACGGGAACCGCCTCCTTTCCGTTAACCTGCAGGCCATGGCCAGGTGCCGGTGGTGCACGTAGGATTCCTAGCAACCGGGCTGGCACGATTCCCGGACCCGAACCAACGGCAACCCCAAGATTGGAAGCGTTCGACATGCCACTGCGCGAAAGCACTCCCGCCGGAAACCCGGTCTGGACCGACATCATGACCACCGACATCGAAGCCAGCAAGAAGTTCTACGCAGCACTCTTCGACTGGGAGTTCGAGGAACCGGTCGCCGAGGAATACGGCGGGTACCTCAGTGCCACCCGGCAGGGCCGCCTCGTCGCGGGACTCTCCCCCTACCAGCCGGAGTTCGGGGGCATTCCGAACATCTGGTCGCTGTACCTGAAAAGCGACGACATCACGGCCACCCAGGCCAGCATCCAGGGCGCCGGCGGCCAGGTCCTGATGCCGCCGATGCATGTGGCGCCATACGGGCACATGGGCATTTTCCTTGACGCCGGAGGCGCCGCATTCGGCGTGTGGCAGCCGCAGGAGCACCAGGGATTCGGCGCCGATTCGGAGCATGGAACGCCTGCGTGGCACGAGCTGCATTCCAAGGACTACCAGGCGGCGGTGGAGTTCTACGCCAAGGCCTTCGGCTGGGACACGCACGTGATGTCCGATTCCCCGGAATTCAGGTACACCACCTACGGACAGGGCGACGCTGCCAAGGCGGGGTTGATGGATGCCTCAGGATTCCTGCCCGCCGAGGTCCCCGGGTCCTGGATCACCTATTGGGGCGTGGATGACGTGGACGCGGCCTGCGCCACGGCCGTGGCCAACGGCGGCAGCGTGACCGAGGACCCGCAGGATTCGGAATTCGGACGGGTTGCCGCGATCACCGACTGCTGCGGGGCATCCCTGAAGCTGGTGGGAGTGCAGCGCGGCTAGCTGCGGCCCGGTGGAAGGTGCGGGCCTTGGTGCCCGCACCTTCCCTCCGCCTTCGTTTCAGCGAATCTGTCTCAGCGCGTCTGGTCCAGGTCCTTGACCTGGCTAAGGCGAAGCAGTTCCCGGGCAATGTCCTGGGCGTCGCCGATGGTCCGCGCCGCTCCGTCGAGCGGCGCCCCGGCCTGGGCCGCAATTGCCGTCCCCCATTGGGCGGATGAAAGCTGCAGCCCGAGCACGAAGATGGCGCGGTGCGCCAGCCCCTTGGCATCAACCATGCGGTACGGATCGCCCACGACAGCCAGGCCCTGGCCGGGAATCGGTTCGCCCTGGTCGTTGTGCATGGTGAACGGCGCCGCCAGCCCGTCGTCCAGCATTTGCCGCAGCAGCGGGGAATCTGTTTGCAGCACGCGGTTGGCCGGCATCATCGCCTCGATCAGCGTGCGCGCGGTGTACGCCGGAGCGTCGATCCACGGCGAGGACGCGGTGAACATCCCGGTGGGCAGATCGATCTCGAATTCCGGGTCCGGGCCGATGAACTCCACGACGTTGGCCCGCGCCAGGGCCGCAAGTTCCTCGATGCGCTGCAGGGGCGGGCCTGAAGCCAGCCCCTCCACCAGGGGTTCGAACCAGCCCTGCACCTCCAGCAGTCGCGATTCGTCGGAGATCAGGCCCTCGGCGATCATGTCCTTGACGATCATGCGCCCGGCGTTGAGGGTGGCGATGGCCATCTTCAACGGGTCCCTCTCCCCTTCCACCGAGGATATTGCGTCATATTCCAGATATTCCATGACGGCCTTCTGGTATTCCTTTTGGGAGGAGAACCCCCTCTCGGCAAAGGGATGGCCCAGCCCCGGAACATCCAGGAATCCCAAGGCCGGGGCGAGTTCCTCGACGAGCCGGCGGGCGTCCTGCAGCCACACCTGGGATCCGGCCTGGTGTTCGGCGTCGAGGGCATCGGTGAGCAGCCCGACGAATTCGTCCGGGTCCACCTCGAAGCGGGAGGGGTGGCGGAGCGCGGCGGCACGGTAGTACGCCAACAGGACGTCGCGGTGAAGCAGCGGCCACACATGGGCGTCAAAGCGCACCGCTGCTTCCGGGTTCAGGACCCGCGCCTCGGCGACTTTCTGCACGATCAGCTCGCCATCCAGGTAACGCAGGTGGACCGAGTCCGGGATGAATTCCTCGATGCAGGATTTCGCGCGGTAGGGCGTGCCGCGCCGGGAGGCAGCAACGATCCGCGGTTCGCGCCCCGTGGGCCAATATTCCAGGGCCCGTCCGGGCCCGCCGTTGATTTCGTTGAACTGCCCGCCACGGCCCACGGTCAGGGCGATCATCACGTCAAAGAAGTTCAGGCCCAGTCCGCGCACCAAGACGCTCTCCCCTCCCGGGACCTTGTCCCAGGCAACATCCCCGGGGACGTTGGGGCCTTGGTAGAGCAGGCCGGCGTCATCCGCGGCCTGGGCCATGGCCTCCTGCACGGGGTTCAGCCGCGCCGGGACATGTCCCAGCGCCAACACCACCGCGTCGGCGCGCAATTCAAATCCCGCGCCGGACCGTCGCGGGTGGGGGCGGGCCTCATCGACCGGGTGCCCCTGCAGCTGGTAGTCGGCCTCCCCGCGGTGCAGCCCGGTGATCTCGGCACGCTCGAAACGTACCTCGGCGACGGCCGGATGCGACCGCAAGGCGGCAATCGACCGGTCGAACACGTGACGCAGGTAGCGACCGTAGAGGGCGCGCGGCGGATACGAGCCCCGGTCCATGTGCTCGAGTTCCACCCGTTCCACGCTGCTGAGCACCGCGCCGTCGCCGCCGGCTGCACGCCATTGGTCAAAGCTCAGCCCCGGTTCATCCGGATGCGTGCGCTCGGGGGCCACGGTCGGGAAACCGGCCGGGGTGTTCATGAGGAAATGCCGGGATTGTGCCGTGGACCAGACATGCCCTGCACCGGGATCATGGACGTCAAAAACCACGACAGTAACCTGGCGCGAGCTGATTCTGGCGCCCGCCAATTCGGAGGCCAGGCGTTCGAGAATCGAGGTTCCCCTCGGCCCTGCACCCACAACTGCTATGACGTACGGTTCCCGTCCGGGATTCTGCTTCTCACTCACGGTTTCAGCCTACTGCCGTTGCAGCCTGTCGATTCGCCGGAAGCCCCCACGGGAGGTCGCGCCCAAGCGAAGCGGAGGTCAAGTGCCCGGGCCGGTTAGCCTAGACCGCTTCATACCTTTCCACCGTGGCCCTCAGGGCATCGGCATGTAGGTAGATTTCGTCCAGGCTCTCAATGGGGATGCGCGCCTCCGCCTTGTCCTCCCCAAAAAGCCCCAGATACTTTTGGGACCTGTTGAAATGAAGCCTTGCGATGGGCTTGCGGTTGTTGTCATCGAGGAGCACGGCAAAATATGATTTCGCGTCGCGATGTGCAATGCGGTGAACCTTGACGTTCATGCAGACAATGGCTCGAACAATGTGGAAACCTTCGAGCTCATCCAGGGTCGTGTCGACTCCGTCGTCCTGTTCGAGGTCAGCTTCAGCCACAGGTTGGCTGGTAACGCTCGCCGCGGCCTGAACGGCGGTGACCATGGGGATGTTCGGTTCCCCAAGTGCAGCCTTGAGCCGTTCATTCACCTGGTCTGCTAGGTACTGTTTTGTCGCCTTGGCCACGAGCCCCGTGAACTGCTCGCGCACTCGTTGGGTAAATTGACCCCCATAAACGCCCGCAGAAAGGAATTTGACCCATTCGGCCGTCGGCTCCTGGAAGTTCGAGGCGATGGTCCGCTTGATTTCGCCGACGTAGCGTAATTCCTCGGCGGCGCTAACGATGGATTCGAGGTCGAAGGCTTCCCGAGACAGCTTGCGCAGCTCCGGAATCAGCGTTTCGTCGATGTCGTTCATGTCGAGGATCAAGAATGGTTTTGCATCCATCTTGTTCGGAGCATCCAGATCCGTGTAGAACTGGTAGACCTCGCCGTTGGTCAGGATCGCTATGCGTGCAGTTGTGGCTGCGAAATATCGGTATAGCTGGGACGCGTGCTCATACTTTAGACCGCCGACCGACCGCTTGCACTCAATCAGGATCTGGACCTCGCCCTCAAGCATGATCGCGTAGTCGATCTTCTCGCCCTTTTTGATCCCGATGTCGGCCGTGAATTCGGGAATGACTTCCAGAGGATTGAAAACGTCATAACCGAGGATCGTCGAAATGAACGGCATGATGAATGCGTTTTTCGTCGCTTCTTCGGTTTCAATCATGGTGCGTTGCTGCTGAATCTTTGCTGCGAGTGCTGCTAACCGTTCTCCGAATTGCATCGTTATCCCCTATTCAACGAAACTAAGACCCAGTGCCCAACATACCCACAAACCCGGACAAAAAAGTGGTTCTCATCAGGTATCGAGTAACGAATCGATTACGAACACAAATGCGCGTCCAGTCCCTTTACCTAGACTGTCAATATGAGAATCCCTCCCTTGGACACCCCAGTTTCGACAACGTTGGCCGGTTCACCTGCCAATTCCAACGCGCAGGCCGCTGATGTGCTGGAACAACGTATCGGGAATCCAACCGATGTAGACACCGACGAGGATCCGTTCCTGTGGCTGGAGGAGCTCGATTCCCAGCGGGCCATGGAATGGGTGCTCGGGCAAAATGCCCGCACCGAGGCCGAGCTCTTCGACGACGATTTTGCCGCGACCCAATCAGAAATCCTCAAGGTCCTGGATGCCGCAGACAGGATCCCGATGGTCACCAAGCGCGGGGACCACTACTACAACTTCTGGCGAGATACGCGGCATCCCAAGGGGTTGTGGCGGCGCACCGACTGGGAGTCCTACCGGCAGGAGGACCCCGCCTGGGAAATCCTGCTGGACGTGGATGCCCTGGCGGAGGCCGAGGGAATTGACTGGGTCTTCTCCGGGGCGCAGATGCTGCGTCCGGCTCTGGGCACCGAATATGCGCGTGCCCTGATCAAGTTGTCACCCGACGGCGGGGACCAGGTGCGGGTGCGGGAATTCGACATGCCCTCCCGCGCGTTTGTCCCTGGCGGCTTCGACCTGCCCGTGGCCAAGACGAATGTTTCCTGGGCGGATGCGGACACGCTGTTTGTCGCCACCGACGTCGGCGAGGGATCACTCACGCTGTCCTCCTACGCGCGCACCGTGCGCCGGCTGGCCCGTGGACAGGAGCTGGCCGAGGCCGAGGAAGTCTTCGCCATCGACGAATCACACGTCCTGGCCTATGTCTCGCACGATTCGACCCCCGGCTTTGAACGCGATGTCGCCCACGACGTCATCGACTTCTACAACTCCAAGACCTACCTGCGATGCGGCGACCAATGGGTGCATCTCGAGGTTCCCACCGACGTGGGCGTCTCGCTGCACCGCGGATGGGTGTTGTTCTCCCCGCAGACGACCTGGACCCGCGACGGGGCCACGCACATTCCGGGCTCCCTCGTCCTGGCCGATCTTGAAGAGTTCATGGCCGGCACTGCCGTGTTGCGTGAGATCTTTGTTCCCTCGGCTTCCACATCCCTCCAGTCAATCGACTTCACCGCCCACCACATTCTCCTCAATGTCCTGCAGGACGTTTCCTCCCGGATACTCGTTTGCGATCCTGCGAAGGACTTTGCGCTGCGTTCCTTGGATCTCGAATCCCCGCTGCACAGTTTCAGCATCTCCGCGGTCGACGACGAGGATCCCGCTTGCGGCGACGACTTCTGGCTGACGCTCACCGGATTCCTCACGCCCACCACCCTGGCCCGCGGCACTGTCGGCGCCGGCAAGGACCCGGCAGGTGCCGCTGTCCCCAAGGTCGTCAAGAGTGCCCCTGCCCGCTTTGACGCCGCTGACTTCGAGGTTTCCCAGCACTTCGCCGTTTCCGATGACGGCACCCGGGTCCCGTACTTCCAGGTGTCCCCGCGCGGACTGGCGCTGGATGGAAGGAACCCCGTGCTGGTCAATGGCTATGGCGGATTCCAGACGAGCCTGACACCGGGCTATCTTGGCGCCCTGGGTCCCGGCTGGCTGGTTCGCCGCACGGCGGAGGGACGTCGCGGCAGCTACGTGGTGGCGAACATCCGCGGCGGCGGCGAGTACGGGCCGCGGTGGCACCGCGCCGCCTTGCGTGAGAACCGGCACCGCGCCTACGAGGACTTCGCGGCCGTTGCCCGTGACCTCATCGCCCGGGGAGTGACCTCGCGCGAACACCTGGCCGCCACGGGTCGGTCAAACGGCGGGCTGCTCATGGGCAACATGATCACCGGCTACCCGGAGCTGTTTGGGGCGATTTCCTGCGGCGTCCCCCTGCTGGACATGCGCCGGTACACCCGGCTGGCCGCCGGGCATTCGTGGATCGCCGAATACGGCGACCCGGACGTACCCGCGGACTGGGAATTCGTGCGGACCTTCTCCCCCTACCACCGGCTCGACGATCCGCTGCCCGAGGGCGTCCAGTACCCGGCCTCCCTGATCTGGAGCGCGACGTCCGATGACAGGGTCGGTCCGGTGCAGGCCCGGAAGATGGCAGCGAAGATGATGGAGATGGGCGTCGACTCTGTTCGGTACCACGAGTCGCTGGACGGCGGCCATGCCGGCGCCAGCGACAACAAGGCCTCGGCCACCATGCTCGCAACCAGCTACGAGTTCCTCTGGCGGCACGTCGCCCGCTGATTCACAATCCGCGATCTCTGCCATTCAGGTCCTGGATGGCGGCATCGATGCGTTTGAGCAGGCGCTGGCTCAGCCGGACTTCGTGGGGCAGCTCGCGGAGTTCGGCCGGGCCGATGTCGAGATCCCGTTGCTCCAGGATCTCGCTCAGTGATTCCCAATACTCCGTGGCCATCTCTTCATCGTCTTGGTCCTCCGCCGGGGCATCCGGTCCCACGACGCCGAAGGCGGTTTCCTCGATGTCGTCCACCGATGCGTCCGACCAGCGCTGGCTCGTGGACCACCCGCGGTTATCGAGCAGCAGGACGCTGCTTCCGTCTTCCAGAAGCAGGCCGAGCCGGGCAGCCACCGAAACACGGCTTTTGTCGGCGGAGGAGTAGTCAAGGTCAGCCAGCGTGACCAGTTTGGAAGCCCTTGTCATGCGGCCTACGCTATCGCGCCGCGAGGCTGTTTGGTGGCAGCGGGCCGCCTTTCCCGCGCGGTTGTTGCGGGCCGTTCACGCTCGTTTTGTGTGCCGCGCCTGCTTTGGGTAGTCTAGGGGAGCTGGAAACAGCGAAACGGACACGTGCCAGAGCGGCCGAATGGGCTTCACTGCTAATGAAGTGTCGGGGTTAAACTCGACCGGGAGTTCAAATCTCCCCGTGTCCGCTGAAAAACCCCTACTTCGGTAGGGGTTTTTTCGTCTTGGGCCGCGGGTGGCGGGCGATGCCGCAAACAGCGAGAAACCGCCCGCAGCCGGTCCCGGGCGGGTACCGACATGCGGGCGGCTGGAGTCGTGTCAGGCCTCCGTGCCGCAGGCGCCTATTTGTCCCCGTCTCCGAACGCGTTGAGCAGCGTGCGCACCATTTCGTCGGGCAGGCCGGTGTGGCGGACTACAATGGTCGTTGCCGCGTCGAGTTCACCCATGCGCAGGTGCTCGAGCAGCTCGGTGCGTTCGGGCTCCCCGAGATCGTTGACGCTGAATTTCACCTCACCGTCAGGACCTTGTCCCTCGAAGCTGAAATCGGCAATGTTTGCGGTTGGTGTCTTGCCGCCACCCAGCGGGGAAGCCCGCAGCATGCGAAGGATCTCGGCGTGCTCCAGGCCAGAGTGCTTGGCAATGAGTTCCGCTGCCCCGGGCAGGTCCTCGTCGCGCACCAACGACAGGAACTGGTCGTATTCGGCCGGCGGCAGGTCCTCGCTGGCGAATTCACGGGATTCCCCGTCCACCAGGTAGGCGACCTTGAATTGCGTGGAGGTCCGTTCCGATTCGCTGCCGAATTCCTCCGCCCACTCGCTGGGCACCACCCAGGGGTCATCGGGGGTTTGGGGGCCGGCCTGCACCTTCTTCGACGGGTCTTCCCCGGCGCGCGCGACGGGATCGGGCGGGCCGGGAATTCCGGTCGCCCCGTCGGGCTCCAGCGCTTCGGGGGCCGCTGGTTCCTCGGCCCTGGCCGCACGGCGTTCGGCCTCGAGTTGCTGGGAAATGGTGGGGCCGGTCGTGGGCTCCTGGCGGACCTGGGGGAATCGTTCCAGGCTCCGGACGGCGATGATGCTGGCCTTGTATCCGTCGCCGGTCATCGCCTTGTAGTTCTGCACCGCGGCCATGAAATCCCCTGTGGCCAGGGACCTGTAGACGGCACGGTGCCCTTCGGCGGTCAGTCGCCCGGCGGCCAATTGCGCCGATTCGGGGGTGATCGCGGCAGAAACCTCGGCCGAGTTCTTGATGCGCAGCTTCTTTAGCCCGATCCACGCAAGTCCGAGAATGAGCAGCGGGACGACGACCCAAAGCAGAATTTCCATGTCTCTAGCCTACGGCCCCTTCAGGCGCGCGGCGGAACTTGGCGATGGCCAGATTATGGCCGAGGAATCCGTTGGCCCCCTCCGGGATTCCTGCTGCCCCGGACGCCCGACATCCGCGGAACCGGGCAGGCGCTGGGTGTACCCAGCGATGCGAACGGGTCGCCCTGCCGTCGGAATTCGACGGCAGGGCGACCCGTTTCCCCCCTTGGCGTGCCCATGCCCCGAGCCACCGTTGCCTCGGGTACAGGACTCAAACGACCAGCGGAACCTCGTAGATCTCGTCGGCCAGATGGCCGGCGCGCTCGTGGACCCGCTGAACGGCTTCTTTCGAAGGGCCTTCGGAGAGGCAGAACACCTTTCCGCTCTCCGGGTCAGCCCACGCCTTCTTGAACTCCACGTTTTCCTCGCCCTGTATGGCAAGATCGGCCGCGTGTGCAGCCTGCAGATCGGCCGCAGACAAACCCTTCATGTGGTTGTGTACGTCCATGAATTCAGCCATGACTTCTTCTTCCCTGGATGACGTTGAGCGCCAGAATGGGAACAGCGCTCGCCCCATTTTGGCACTTGGCCGGCCGCGAAGGAATAGCAGGACACCAGCGGTTCCAGGCGCACGCATTGGCCAGATGCGGCCCACCACCCGGAGCCCGGATCAGCCCGCCATGCCGAGCACAAAGGGCAGCACCCCGGGGGTGCCGGCCTCGCGCAGGATCCTGGCCGCTTCGGTCATCGACCACCGGCTATCGGCCAAGTCATCGAGCAGCAGGACCGGACCGGGGGCGCCCGCCAATTTCTCGGCCATTTCGGCCGGAACCACGAATTGGTCCCAGACCGCCGCGAGCCGGAAGGCCGAGTTTCCGCCGGAGCCGCCGCGCGGACCGTGGTCCCGGTACTCGAGCTGCCCCAGGTACGGCAGCCGTCCGATGGTTGAAATGCCGTGGGCAAACGACCCCACCAATTGCTGGCGGGTCCGCGAGGGCATCGACACCACGGCGACCGGCCGGGTTGACCATTTCCACTCGCTGAGGACCTTGACGCAGGCATCCAGCATGGCCTGTGCAATGGGTGCGTCCGGCTCGTCCGAATTTTCCAGCAGTGCACGCAACCGACCTCCCCAGCCCAGGTCCGTCAAGCGGGCCAGCGCACGGCCGTCCTCGGCCTGGAGCTCGGGCTTGATCTTGCCCTTGAGCGGAACGCCAAGCTTTTCCATGCCGCCGGGGTACATGCGGCGTGCCTCGACCAGCGCACCGACGCGGCCCAACGCGGTTTGCGCCGAGTCCTTGGCCGTTTCCTGGATTTCGTCGCTGAACCACACGCCGGCGCAGTTGTCGCACCGACCGCACGGCGCGGCCGCCGGGTCATCGAGTGCCCGGGAGAGGAATTCCATGCGGCAGGTCTTCAGGTTCTCGTAGTCAAGCATGGCGTTTTGCTCGGCCACGCGGGCCGCGGCCACGCGGGTGTAGCGCTCGGCGTCGTAGAACCACTGGGCGCCCGAACGGATCCATCCGCCGGAGACCCTTTCCACTGCACCATCGACGGCCAGCACCTTGAGCAGCAACTCCAGCGGGGTGCGCTTGATGTTCACGCGGGCCTCGAGCGCGGGCACCGAGAGGGGCCCCTGGGTGGCGCCAAGCTCCTCCAGGACCGCGTGCGCCTTTTGCTCGTCGGGCATGGAACTGGTGGCGAAGTAGCGCCAGATTTCCCTGTCCTCCGGGCCGGGCAGCAGGAGCACGTCGGCGTTGATGCTGCCGCGGCCGGCACGGCCCACCTGTTGGTAGTAGGCGACCGGGGAGCTGGGCGCCCCGACGTGGATGACGAATCCCAGGTCCGGCTTGTCAAAGCCCATGCCTAGCGCGCTGGTGGCCACCAGCGCCTTGACCTCGTTGTTCTTCAGCGCTGTTTCGGCGCGGTGGCGTTCCTCGGTGTCGGTGCGCCCGGAGTAGGCCAGCACCTTGTGCCCGGCCTCGGCCAGCAGCCGGGTGATGTCCTCGGCCGCCGAAACGGTCAGCGTATAGATGATGCCCGATCCGTGGAAGTCGTTCAGGTGCGTGAGCAGCCAGGCGAATTGCGAGCGCGGCGAGGCCAGCCGCAACACGCCCAGGCGCAGCGACTCGCGGGCCAGGGAACCGCGCAGCGTGAAGACCTCGGCGCCGCCCACGGCCAGCTGCTCCTGCACGTCGTGGACAACCCGCTCGTTGGCGGTCGCGGTGGTCGCCAGCACCGGGACGCTGCCGGGAAGGGCGTGGATGAGGTCCTTGATGCGGCGGTAGTCGGGGCGGAAGTCATGGCCCCAGTCGGAGATGCAGTGCGCCTCGTCGATGACCAACAGCCCCATCCGGGCCACCAGCGCCGGCAGCTGTGTGTCGCGGAAGACGGGGTTGTTCAGCCGCTCCGGGGACACCAGCAGCACGTCCAGCTCGTCGTTGTCGAGCTTCTGGGCAATGGACTGCCAGTCCAGGGCGTTGGCGGAGTTGATGGCCTCGGCGCGCACCCCGGCACGCGAGGCGGCGGCAACCTGGTCGCGCATCAGTGCCAGCAGCGGGGAAACGATCAGCGTCGGTCCGGCGCCGCGGGCACGCAGCAACAGCGAGGCCACGAAGTACACGGCGGACTTTCCCCAGCCGGTGCGCTGCACCACCAGGGCGCGGCGGCCCCCGGCCACCAGGGCCTCGATGGCCTCGAACTGGCCATCGTGGAACTGCGCATCCTCCCGGCCGACCAGGGAACGCAGGATGGAGGTGGCAGCGGAGCGCAAGTCCGAATCGATGCTGGGTGTGTAGGCGTCCATGGCCCCAGTATTCCAGTGTCCACCGACACTTGCCCGCACCGGCGGTGTTGGCGCCCTATGCAACTACTCACCTTCGACGGCCCAAATCCGCGCCCCGCCACACCAACCGGATAAGCTCATGGGTGTGAGTGTGGAAATCGATCTTTCTGAGTCCTTCAAGGCCTATGACGTGCGCGGCATCGTCGGGGCCACCATTTCCGCCGAGGCGGTCGAGGCCATTGGCGCCGCATTCGTCGACGTGTTGGGCCTGGCCGGCCAGGACGTCCTGGTGGGCGGGGACATGCGCCCCTCCTCCCCCGAGTTTGCCGCGGCCTTCGCGCGCGGGGCCGCCTACCGCGGCGCCAACCCGAAGTTGCTGGGGCTGATTTCCACCGACGAGCTCTATTTCGCGGCCGGGTCGCTGAACAGCGCCGGGGTGGTGTTCACCGCCAGCCACAATCCCGCCGCCTACAACGGCATCAAGATGGCCAAGGCCGGTGCGGTGCCGGTGTCTTCGGACACCGGCCTCTTTGACATCCGCGACCTGGCCCAAAGCTACCTCGACGAGGGCCTTCCGGTGTCCACCGAGGCCCCCGAGGGCACCGTCAGCGAGATCGACGTGCTGGCCGACTATGCCGACTACCTGCGCGGGCTGGTGGACCTGACGGGCATCCGCCCGCTGAAGGTCGTCGTGGATGCCGCCAACGGCATGGGCGGACTCACCACCCCCGCGGTGCTGGGCGATGCCCTGCTGCCCGGGCTGCCACTGGAAATCATCGAGATGTACTTCGAGCTCGACGGCACGTTCCCCAACCACCCGGCCAACCCGCTGGAGCCGGAGAACCTGCGCGACCTGCAGGCCGCCGTCGTGAAGCACGGCGCCGACATCGGGCTGGCCTTCGACGGCGATGCCGACCGCTGCTTCGTGATCGACGAAAAGGGCGAGCCGGTCTCCCCCTCGGCGATCACCGCGCTGGTGGCGGTGCGCGAGATCGCGCGCGCGCAGGCCGCGGGCGAGGACTCCCCGGTGGTCATCCACAACCTGATCACCTCCCGTGCCGTGCCCGAGGCCGTCACCGCGGCCGGCGGCCGCCCGGTGGTCACCCGCGTGGGGCACTCCTTCATCAAGGCCGTCATGGCCGAGCAGGGCGCGGTCTTCGGCGGGGAGCACTCGGCGCACTACTACTTCCGCGACTTCTACAACGCGGACACCGGCATGCTGGCGGCGATGCACGTGCTGGCGGCCCTGGGCCGCCAGGACACGCCGCTGAGCGAGTTCGCCGCCGAGTACGAGCCGTATGTCTCCTCCGGGGAGATCAACTCCGAGGTCCAGGACAAGGCGGGAGCCGTGGCCCGCGTGCTCGCCGATTTCGCCGACGCCCCCGTGGATGTCGGCCACATGGACGGCACCACCGTCACCGCCCGCGACGGGTCATACTGGTTTAACCTCCGCCCTTCCAACACCGAACCCTTCCTGCGCTACAACGGGGAAGCAAAAGACACCGCGACCATGGAATCCATCCGCAACCAGGTCCTCTCGATCGTCAGGAGCAACGCATGAGCACCCCAGAAAACAAGATCACCGAACTCGACGACGCTGCCCAGGCAGAGCTGAACAAGGTCCTGGGCACCGCCCTGGGCGTGGCCCGCGAGCAGCTGGAGGAGCAGGGCGTTTTCCTTCCCTTCGCCATCGCCGTTGAGCCCGCCACGGAAGAAAACGCCGAGCCCGAGCTGCGCCTGCTGGCCGTCCAGCCCACCGAGGACCTGGACGATCCGGAAGCCGACATCGACGCCGAAATCATGATGAAGGACCTGGTCCAGCTGCTGGCCGACCAGCGCGACTCCTTCAACGCCGTCGCCTTCGTCTCGGATGTCACCCTGCTGGACGACGGCATGGATGCCGTCCACGTGCTGGCCGAACACCGCGACGGCGCCTCGATCGCCATTGTGCAGCCGTACACCGCGCCGGACCCGGAAACCGGGATCTGGGAGTTCTCCGAGCCCAGCGCCGAGGGCGGCCAGATCCAGGTCTGGGCCTAGCCCCGGATTGCTTCCGGCCTGTGGCCCGGAACCCGGCACATCGGGTTCCGGGCCACAGGTCTTTGGGCACGCAGCCAGGGAACCTTGGTGTTCGGCCGGCGTTTCCCCCTGTGCACCTCGGCACAGTCCGCGGCGCCGTTGCCCGTGACCTGCGAGAATGGAACACGTGAGACTCAGCGCCTTCGCAGACGTGTGCCTGCGCACCTTGATGTTTCTCGGCTCCCGTCGCGACCAACAGGTCACCACAAAGGACATCGCCGAGCAAATTGGCGTGCCCTACAACCACGTCGCGAAGGCCATTGTGGAGCTTCGCAACCGCGGCGCCCTTGACGTGGCGCGCGGACGCTACGGCGGTTCTCAAATCACCGACCAGGGTTTGCGGCTTCGCGTGGGCACCCTGATGCGCGACCTCGACGGCCGCGAGGATGTGGTCGACTGTGTCTCCGAGGCCGGGGCACCCTGCCCGTTGCTCGCCGCATGCAGGCTGCGCGGCGCCCTGCGACGGGCCCGCGAGGCGTTCTATGCGGAGCTTGACCTCTTGAGCGTGAAGGACCTGGCCCCGGCTTCCGGCAGCTCGCCGCTGCCCTTCCCGGTTCTTCCGTAACACCTGCGACCTGCCGGGGACCGCGACCGTACGTCTCTCAAGGACACCGGCATCCGCGAACCCGGTCGGCGGATTTGCAACCAACTTCTACGCCATGTAGAACTGAATTATCAATCTTGCATATTCCATGCAAGATAACGTTCCCCCTTCGTCAGGAGCCACCCGATGCTTTCCGAGAAGTCCCGTCCGGTCATCGAAGCCACGCTGCCAATCATTGGCGAGCGCATCTCACACATCACCCCGAAGTTCTACGGCCGGCTCTTTGCCGCCCACCCGGAACTGCTCGACGGGATCTTCTCCCGCGCCAACCAGAAGAACGGCGCGCAGCAGCAGGCGCTGGCCGGCTCCATCGCGGCCTTCGCCACCCACCTGGTCAACAACCCGGGCACCCTGCCCGAGGCCGTCCTCTCCCGTATTGCCCACAAGCACACCTCGCTGGGCATCATTGAAGAGCAGTACCCGATCGTGTACGAACACCTCTTCGCCGCCATTGCGGAAGACCTGGGGGACGCGGTGACCGCCGAGGTCGCCGAGGCCTGGACCGAGGTCTACTGGCTCATGGCCGATGCGCTGATCAAGATCGAGAAGGGCCTCTACGCCAAGCAGGCCAACGACAAGGTCTGGACCGACTGGAAGCTTGTGTCCAAGACGGCCGCGGGCACAGATTCCATCACCTTCCGCTTCATCCCGGCCGACGACACCCCGGTGACCGTGGCCAAGGCGGGCCAGTTCGTCTCGGTCCGCGTCCCGCTGCTGGACGGATTGCGCCAGTGCCGCCAGTACACGCTCAGCGACTCCGTAGCTTCCACCACCGAACGCGTCATCACGACCAAGTTCGACGGCGGCGGCGAGGTCTCCCCGTTCATGCATGGACACCTGAAGGTCGGGGACGTCGTGGAGCTTTCCAACCCCTACGGCGACCTGGTCATCGACGTGACCGGTGCCCCGATCGTCCTGGCAACAGCCGGAATCGGCTGCACCCCGAGCGCCTCCGCGCTGGCCACCTTGGCCGCCGCGGGCTCCGACCGCCAGGTCCTGGTGCTCCACGCCGAGGCAACCGAGGACGCCTGGGCACTGAAGGAACAGATGCGCGAATCGGTTGGGGCGCTGCCCAACGCCGAGCTGAAGCTGTGGCTCGAGGACATCAGCGCCAAGAACGAGGACACCAAGGCGACCGAGGGCTACATGTCGCTGGCCGGCCTGGACCTGCCGAAGGACGCCCGCCTGTACCTGTGCGGCCCGCTGCCCTTCATGCGCGCGGTCCGCTCACAGGCCATCGACGCCGGAATCCCTGCCACGAACATCCACTACGAGGTCTTCGGACCCGATCTCTGGCTTGCCGCTTAACCGGACCGGCAGGACCCGGGATCGCGAACGGCGCGAGGCTCTCCACCGCCCGGCGGTGGAGAGCCTCGCGCTTCTTTCTGTCGGACCCGTCGTCAGCTAGCCTTGGAAACAACATGGCATTCCGGCACGGGTCGCCCCGTGGTGGGCCTGGAGGCATTCATGAACGAGAAAAAGCGCCTGTATCTGGTTCTGGGATTCGGTTGCCTGCTCACCTCGGTGGTCGCCGTCGTCGTCACGGCCATTTCCCTGTTCGCCAGATTCCGGGAGTTCGAGGACCTGGGCCACGTGCTGGACGGGGAAACCTTCAGCAGGATCGTCGGGATGACGGCGGCGGACACGTACATCGTGGTTTCGGGTGCCGCCCTCTTTGCAGCCGGAGTCGTGTTCATCATCGCCGGTTCGCTGCGCCGCAACGCGCCGACCGCGTGACCTGGAAAACAACGCCGCAGGCGCCTCGCGCAACCCTGTCCGAAGACAGGGAACTGCCCGTTGCGGGTCTCGAAAGACCCCTTTCCGGGAGTTACTGCCCGGGCTCCTGCAGCCTCGGGTGTGGGGTGCCCTTTTCGACCCAGGCCCGCACGGTGGCGTTGAAGAGGATCGGATCCTCGATGTTCCACTGGTGGTGCATGCCAACGGCGGTGCGGAACTGGGCCTGCGGCAACGCCCTGGCCAGTGCAGGGAAGGACTTGGCCACCAGTTTGGGCTCCTTGCTCCCGGCAATCACCAGGGCCGGGCCCTTGTAGTTGCCAAGCTTGGCCGGGACGCCGCCGGGGTCCACCTCGTCCATGATGGCGCGCATGTTGTCCGCGCGCAGGTGCGTGCCGTGTTCGGTGAAGAGTTCCTTCTCGTCGGCGACCATGCCGTAGGCGCCGGCCTGGAAGCGCCAGTACCATTCGCTGCCGAACAGGCGCAGCTGCATCCGGCTCATGGTGCGCATCGAGGTCGAGACGCCTGCGGCCGGGACGCCGGAGATCATCAGGGACTCCACGAGCTCGGGGTGCCTGGCCAGGACGCGCAGCGCAATGACGCCGCCCAGGGAAAGGCCCACCAGGTGGGCGCCGCCATTGGAGACCTCGTCGGCAATGACCGCCGCCACGTCGTCGGCGGCGCTGTCGAGCCCAGCCCAGTCCTCCTGGGCGCGGGCCCCGAATCCGGGAAGGTGCGGGGTGAGCACCTCGTAGTCGCCAAAGGAGCGCACCTGGGGGTCCCACGTCCAGTTCGCGACATTTCCCCCGTGCAGGAACACGATCGTCTGGGCCGGTTTGCCGTCCTTGCGCGGGCGCGTGGGCGCGTGGAATTCCGGGTAGCCTCCCGGATCCCTTGGCGCCGCGGCCAGGGATGGGGCCGGCTTCGTCCCGGCGGCCGGTGCCACCGGGCCATTGGGCTCGGCACGGGTGTGCGGGACAGCTGGCTTGGGATGTCTCGGCGCCTTGGCCGGACGACCCTGTTTCTCCGCGGCAGCGGTTCGGGGTGCTTCGCCGGGAGACGTCGACGGCGTGGTTTCGGCGTCCTTTTCGGCGGGCGCCTTCGATGCCGCGGCACCCTCAGGGGCAATTCCGGCTCCCGCGTCGGGCTTCGATCCATCCTTCGCGGCAGGATTGGCCTTGGAATGCGGCTCGGGGCGTGGCTTGCGGTCACGGGGTCCGCGCTTCGGGGGCGCGGGCGCTACCCGCTGTTCTTCCCTGGGGGCCTTGCCCGGCTTGCCTGCCGGGGTCGCATCGTCCGTCAGGGAGCGGTCGACGAATTCCTCGTCGGCTCCGGCGTCGCCGTCGGAGGGGTGCTGGTGCTGGCTCATGGCAGGTGCTCCGTCACTGCATCCAGCCATTCAAGTTCGGCTGCCGCATGGCGGATTCCATTGTCCAGGGTTGCAGCCATCAGGAAGCTGCGACGGTCCGCTGCTGCTCTCATATCAATGTCCTCACGCTGGGAGAGGTAGTCGTCCAACACCTCTTGCGTTGCTTCGCGCCGGGCCTGGATCAGCTCCAGCACCGAGTCGCGGTCGAGTTCCGCGGCAAAGAACACCCGGGCCAGGAATGGTTCGCGCGGGGTGTGGGCGGTGACGTCGCCACCCAGCCATTCGACGAGCTCCCGCCGGCCCAGTTCGGTGATGTGGTGTTCCTGGCGGTCGGGATAGTTCCGCTGGGCGATCGTGGTGACGGTGGCGTGCCCGTCCTTCACCAGTTGGGCCAGTGTGCGGTAGATCTGCGCCTTGTCGGCATTCCAGAAATGATTGATGGACGAGTCGAAGTGCTTCTTCAGTTCATACCCGGTCATGGGCGCCAAACTCAAGAGCCCGAGGATCAAACGCGCAAGAATCATGCTTTCATCCTGACACATCCCCTAGGGGATTGTTCCAGCAGCCACGCACTTGTTGGCCGATGCCGTCGACCAAAGGCCTGCCCCACCACTGGCGATGAGGCAGCGACCCGACCTCGGAGTCGGCCAACGGCAAGGGCCCCGCGCTCACCAGTCCGGCCTTCCCGGAATCGGGAGGCCAGCGATGAAAGCGGGGCCCTGCACAACCGTTGTCGGCGAAGTGAGGCCTAGGCCTCCAAACGCACCTTCAGGCTGTCAAGCTCGTTGCGCAGCGAGGCCGGAAGGGCCTCGCCGAACTTGGCGTACCATTCCTCGATGCTGGCCAGCTCGGTGGCCCACTCGCCCTTGTCCACGGCCACTGCGGCCTCGACATCGGCCGGGGTCATGTCCAGTCCGGTCAGGTCGACCGACTCGCCGGTCGGCACGAAGCCGATCGGGGTCTCGACGGCGTCGGCCTTGCCCTCGATGCGGTCGATGGCCCACTTCAGCACGCGGGAGTTGTCCCCGAATCCGGGCCAGGCAAAGCCGCCCTCGGCGTTGCGGCGGAACCAGTTGACCAGGAAGATCTTGGGCAGGCGCTCCGGGTTGGCCTTGGACTCGATGGAGTCCCAGTGGTTCAGGTAGTCGCCGGCGTTGTAGCCGATGAACGGGAGCATGGCCATCGGGTCGCGGCGCACCACGCCCACGGCGCCGGCGGCTGCGGCCGTGGTTTCCGAGGACAGGGTCGAGCCCATGAAGATGCCGTTGGTCCAGCTGCGGGCCTGGGTCACCAGCGGGATGGTGGTCTTGCGGCGGCCGCCGAAGAGGATCGCGTGGATTTCGACGCCGTCCGGGCTGTAGTACTCCTGGGCCAGCATGTCGACCTGCGAGATCGGCGTGCAGAAACGGGAGTTCGGGTGTGCGGCGGGACGGCCGGAGTCCGGGGTCCAGTCGTTGCCCAGCCAGTCGGTCAGGTGCGCCGGTGCCTCGTCGGTCATGCCCTCCCACCACACGCCGCCCTCATCGGTCAGTGCAACGTTGGTGAAGATGGAGTTGCCCTTGGTGATGGCGCGCATGGCGTTGGGGTTGGTGGACCAGCCGGTGCCCGGCGCGACGCCGAACAGGCCGTATTCCGGGTTGACGCCGCGAAGCTCGCCTTCCTTGCCGATGCGCATCCAGTTGATGTCATCGCCCAGGGTCTCTGCCTTCCAGCCGTCAATGGTCGGATCCAGCAGGGCCAGGTTGGTCTTGCCGCAGGCGGACGGGAAGGCTGCGGCCACGTTGTAGCTCTTGCCTTCCGGGTTGGTGAGCTTGAGGATGAGCATGTGCTCGGCCAGCCAACCCTCGTCGCGGGCCATCACCGAGGCGATGCGCAGCGCGTAGCACTTCTTGCCCAGCAGGGCGTTTCCGCCGTAGCCCGAGCCGTAGGACCAGATGGAACGCTCCTCGGGGAAGTGGACGATCCACTTGTCCTCGTTGCACGGCCAGGCCACGTCCTCCTGGCCGGGGGCCAGCGGGGCGCCGACCGAGTGCAGGGCGGGAACGAAGAAGGCGTCCTCGGCTTCCATCTTGCGCAGCACGTCGTTGCCGATGCGGGCCATGATGCGCATGGAGGCAACCACGTAGGCGGAGTCGGTAAGCTCCACGCCGTACTGCGGCTGCTCGGCATCCAGCGGGCCCATGACGAACGGGATCACGTACATGGTGCGACCGCGCATGGCGCCGTCGAAAAGCCCCTTGAGCATGGACTTCATCTTGACCGGGCTTTCCCAGTTGTTGGTGAAGCCTGCGTCCTTCTCGTTTTCCGAGCAGATGAAGGTGCGTTCCTCGACGCGGGCAACGTCCTTGGGATCCGAGAAGGCAGCGAAGGAATTCGGGAACGAAGGATCGGTGAGCTTCTGCAGCGTGCCGCCGGCAACCAGTTCAGCGGTCAGGCGATCGTTCTCCTCCTGCGTGCCATCCACCCAATAGACATGGTCAGGCTTCGTCAGTTCCGCGATTTCCTGCACCCAAGCGGCAAGCTTTGAATGCGTTGTCGGTGCTGCATCGATGACCTTCTGGTCCGAGCTCTCGCTCATGTCCATTCCCTCCATTGGGCTGAATTTGCAATAAGTCGATGCTATGGGGCCGCCCAGCCCGGCCCCCTGTGACGCATCTCGCCCCAAAGTGCCGTTCCCGGTTTAGTTTCACCGAAAAGCCCGGCATTTCGGGCTTCACCCATTTCACCCCAAACGGTTAAGGTGACGAAGGTCACGTAGACCGGTATACTTCACGAAAGCCAACGGTGCGACTGTTCACGATACTGACCCCGGGATTTTGCGCGAACGGCATTCGTCTGTATAGTTATTCGAGGTCGAACCGCGAGGTTGGTACCAAAAACAGAATATGCGCCCATAGCTCAGCTGGATAGAGCGTCTGTCTACGGAACAGAAGGTCAGGGGTTCGAATCCCTTTGGGCGCACCAACTAGAGAAGCCACGAGAAATCGTGGCTTCTCTTCTTTTTACTCCGTAGACCCGTCTTCGAAGGCGGCCGCACCATGGGTGAACGACGGGCAGCCTCACATGCTCCGCGGCAGAAACCATCCGAATGGTGCCCTCTTCGGGATCCTCTTGCCGCCTGCCCGGTCCGTTTTTCCTCCTTGATCAACTCAGCGGCTCTACCCGGGGCATGCTGCGCAGCATCCACGAGGTACGGGCCGTCCCGGGAAGCCGTATCGAACCATTGCCCGATGATGCGACCCCTCTCGGCGAATGCTTTCGACCGGCACGGCGGCTCAGCGCCTGCCAAGACGTACGCTGCGCCGACCATTCCGATTCCAATACAACGCATTGCGCCGCGCAGCCCCCGGATCGGGGAAACGACCCGGCTCCGATCCGGGCGCGATCCTCGACGGGGGCTTCCGCTGCGGCCGGGCGGCAAGTCGCCACCGGACGGGCAGTCGCAGTGCCGCCGGACGCGTGAGTTCGCGCACGATTCCATGACGTGAATCGACCAGCAAGCCAAAGGTATGTATAGTTATTCGAGGTCAAGCCGTGAGGCAGGATCGATGCAGAATATGCGCCCATAGCTCAGCTGGATAGAGCGTCTGTCTACGGAACAGAAGGTCAGGGGTTCGAATCCCTTTGGGCGCACTCACATGAAAAGAGCCGCAATCGAAAGATTGCGGCTCTTTTCGTTTCGGCGGCGGGCCCTTCCCTCAGTGATCGGGCGCCAGGAAGAGCACGGCTTCGTCGACGGCAGCCAGCACGACAGGTTCGCGCAGCGTACGGAAATGCCCGGCAACCTGAAGCCTCACGTTCGTTGCCCCGGCGAGCGCACTGCCGGCGGGAATGTGCGGGTCGAACTCCGGATAAATGGAAACAATCCTGTCGTTGACGGCCTGCTGCGCCTGCAGGGACAAAAGGACGGCGTCCGTTGGTGAAAAGTGGCGCAGCGTGCGTGGGAACAGGTACTTGGCATAGACCGACCCCGCAAATGGCGTTGCGATGGCCACCAGACCCAGGATTCGCGCCTCCCCGCAGGGATCAGCCTCCGTCCCAGGCTCCGTCGACAGCAACACATCCAGCATTGCGAGCTTCCCGGTCAACCCGCCCTTGCTGTGGGCCAGCAACAGGCACTGGTTTACCCCGTCCTGCTGGCGAAGCTCACTCAGGCGCTGCCGCACGATCTGGGCGGACTCGGGCAGCGGGTGCCTGTTCAAACCCAATCCCGGGACCGTGTAGACGCGGTACCCGGCATTGTTGAGCCGTTGCGCCGCCGAGTCAAGAAAGAACCAGGTCTCATAGACCCCGGGCAGCAAGACTATGGCCGGAAGTGATGGATCGCCCTGTCGGTACGACTCGGGACTTCGACGGCGGATAAACGACAGGACCTGCCGCTTCCCGGCATATGCGTAGTCCAGCAACCACCACCACGGGTGCGACCACCGGTTCATGCCGCCCCTTCCATGGCCGAGGACCTCGGCTCTTCGTAGATCCAACCCTGGGGGCACGCTACGACGTCCTTGCGCCCGCAACACACAATACCCATACCCGGTGGCGGGCTTGTGGGCCAACCGGTGGGTACCGGCCCGATGGCTCCGGACTATCTCGGTATTTGCGCGACGATGCAGGTGGGGCTCTCCAACGCCAGCGAGCTCAAGTGCTTGCTCGGCAGCCCGTCCTCGGCATCCAGTCCGAGGGCCTCGATGGTGTTCGACAGCTGGTTGGCAACCAAGAGCGAGTTACCGACCTGCACGTGGTGCCTCGGCCAATCCCCGGCGCACGGCGCGGCCCCCAGAAAGACGGGCCTTCCGCCCTTCAGGCCCAGCACGGCCATGGCCCGGGCTCCCCGCACCCCGACGTAAAGCCTGTTGGTATGCCGGTCCAGGGAAATCTCCGCCGGGAAATGTTCGCCGGCCAGGATGCCGTCGCCCAGGGATTCGCGGGAGACCTCCCGCCACTCCCCCGCGGCATCGGCTGCCAACGCAACCACCTGGGCGCTGTGTTCGGTGACCACGTAGACGAGTCCGGACGGATGCTCCACCAGGTGGCGCGGGCCGTCCCCCTTGCGCAGCGTGATTTGCCGTTCCTGCCGCAACCCGCCTGCCACCAACTCCCAGATCCGCAGGGAATCGTGGCCCAGGTCGGTGGTGATGATCCTCCCGGAACGCAGCACAGTGCTTTGGTGCGAACGCGAGGCGCGCGGGTGGTGTCCGGGCACGGCAAAGGGGTCGACCGAGGCCGGGGCCAGGGCGGGGTCGCCCAGCGAGCCGTCCTGATGGATCGGATAGGACAGCACCCGCCCGTCGCCGTAGCAGCTGGCAATCAATGTCGTTCCCGCCCCGGCGACGGCCAGGTGGCACACCAGCGCACCGGCCTCCACCGGGCCACCCAGGGGCTCAAGCCTGTTCACGTCCACGATGCGATAGACGGCGACCTCCCCGCGATGCTCGAGCGCCGCATACAGCACCGGAAGTCCCGGGTGGGTGGCCAGCCACGACGGCGAGTCGGCGACGTGGGCCAACCCGAGGTCGGTGAGCACTCCGTTGCCGATCTCGATGGCCCGGATGCCCAAACTTGTCCCGCCACCGTCCGGCGAATAGCCGCCAACCCAAAACTTCTTGCCCATGTGCCCATCCTCCCCCGGGGGCCCAGCCGGCGCGGAGACCCGAGGGGAAAAGATACTCGATCGTGTCATTTGACCGTGCCGGACGGACGCCAGTGGTGAACCAGACAGGCCCACTATTTGAACTGACCGGTCAGTTCGGTTTACGCTGTAGTCGTGCTCATTGCCGATAACCTGGCCATTGCCGGCCGCCACCTGCCCCTGCTGGAACCCACCAGTCTCGCCGTTGCGCGCGGCGAGCTGCTGCTGGTTGCTGCCGAACCCCAGCCCACCCGCACGGCCCTGTCGCTGGGATTGAGCGCCCGCATGCGCCCCACCGGGGGAACCGTGGGCTGGTCGGGAAACACCTCCTTGCGGTCGGTGCGGCGCATCAGCGCCCTGGTCGATTCCCCGGAAATCAACGAGCCCGAGGCTCACCTCAAGGTCCGCGACCTGGTGGCCGAGGACCTGGCGCTGCAGCCCGGGCCGATCTGGCGGCGCAGCGGCATCGACGCCTGGATGAAGAAGCACCACATGGACGAGCTGGCCAATGAATGGCTCGACGCCATCGACCCGCTCGCACGTCTCGCGCTGCTCACCCACCTCGCGCTCGAGGACCGCGGCGTCGAGGTGCTGGTCTTTGATTCCCCCGACCGCCACGGCATTCCCGAGGACGACTGGTTCCGCTACCTGGAGTCGGTGGCCACCGGACGCCGCGCCCCGGCCGTGGTGGCGGTCGCCCAGCGCATCCCGGCGAATTGGGGCGGGTCGACGGCTTGGGCCGGCCGGGTGCAGGAAAAGCTGGCGGTCGCTCCGGCACCCGCGGCGGACCCCGAGACGGAAGACCAGGCGACCGCCGCACCCCGGGAGAACCCCGGGGAACCGGTCGCCGAAGCATCCCCAGTGACTGCCCAGAGCATCGCCGATGACACCGATGCCGCGGCACCCACCACGCATTTGACCGCGCCGAAGGAAGAATCATGACCACGTTGCGCCTCGCCCTCTCCGAACTCAAGCGCATGACCTCCGGGCGCCTGCCGCGGATTGCCATCATTGCCATGTGCCTGGTCCCGCTGCTCTACGGCGCCCTGTACCTCTACGCCAACTGGGACCCGTACGCACACCTGCACAACGTCAAGGCGGCCATCGTCAACCTCGATGCCGGTTCCGCCAAGGACGGCAAGGAGCTGAAGGTCGGCGACGACGTCACCGCCGAACTGCTTGAGGACGGGACCTTCGGCTGGACGGTTGTAGCCTCCGAGGCCGAGGCAGATGCGGGGGTCGCGGCCGGCGACTACGCCTTCGCCATGACGATCCCCCAGGACTTCTCCGCCAACCTCGCCTCCCCGGGCGACTTCGACAAGGCCAAGCAGGGCATCCTGAAGATCACCACCAACGACGCCAACAACTACATGGTCGGCACGTTCGCCGACAAGCTCGCCGGACAGGTGCACAACACCGTGGCCAAGGAGGTCGGCACGCAGACCGCCGACGCCCTGCTGACCGGCTTCTCCGACATCCACACCTCCATGTCCAAGGCCGCCGACGGCGCCGGCGAACTGCACACCGGCACCGTGAAACTCTCCGACGGGGTCACCACCCTGGCCGGCGGCGTCACCACGCTGGGCGACGGGGCAACCAAGCTCAACACCGGGGCCGGAGACCTGGCGGACGGGGTGGACGCCCTGCGCGATGGCACCGGCTCCCTGGTGGCCGGGCAAAAGAAGCTGGCCGACGGCGCCGACAAGCTCGCAGGCGGCGCGGGAACCCTCGCGAAGGGCACCGGCGAACTCAACGCCGGACTGGGCGAGCTGAAGTCCAGGACGGCCGCGCTGCCGGCCAAGACCCGGCAATTGGACGAGGGCGCCCAGAAGGCCGCCGATGCCTCCGCACGGCTCTCCGCGGGCGCCGCCCAGGTCGCCGCCGGCAACAAGGCCCTGGATGACAAGGTCACCCAGGCGGCCGACACCCTCACCGCCCTGGAAAAGGACGCCGAAGGCCGCATCGATTCGGCCACGGACGCGCTGGACGCCCGGTTGGACGCCCTGGTCGAGGCGGGGGTCCTGGAACCCGGGCAGGCGGATGCCCTGCGCCAGGACGTCAAGGACGCGGCGGCCTCCACCGGCGTCGCGGACCAGGTCGCGGACACCAAGACGCAGCTGGCCACCGCCCGGTCGCAGATCTCGGCGCTTGCCGACGGGTCGGCGCAGGTTGCCGAAGGTGCCAAGGAGCTCTCCGGCGGCCTGTCCACGCTCGCCGACGGGACGCACCAGCTGGCAGGGGCCATGCCCGCACTGAAGTCCGGCATTTCCGATGCCTCTGCCGGTGCATCCAAGCTCAACGACGGTGCCCAAACCCTGGCCGACGGGGCCGACACCCTTGCCGGCGGACAGCACGACGCGCTGGCCGGGGCCAAAAAGCTGGAAGCGGGCGCCGGCACCCTGGCCAACGGCGCCGGCACCCTGCATGAGGGAACCGGTTCGCTCGTCGCGGGCGTGAAGGAACTGCGCAACGGCGTGGGCGAGCTGGGCGACGGAGCCACCGAACTGCGCGACGGCTCCGGGGAGCTGTCCACCAAGCTGGCCGACGGCACCGACGAGGTACCCAACCCGGATGCCGGTTCCCGGGAGCAGGTCTCCTCGGTCATCGGGGATCCGGTGGACATTGCCCGCACCGACCAGGCCAAGGCCGGGGTGTACGGAGAGGGCCTGGCCCCGTTCTTCATGACCCTGGCCATCTGGATCGGCGCGTTCATCCTGGTTCAGATCATGCGCCCCATCACCAAGCGCGCGCTGGCCTCCAACGCCGCGAACTGGAAGATCGCCGTCGGCGGCTGGTTGCCGTTCCTGGGTATCTCGATGCTCCAGGGCACCATCCTCTACGCCGTGGTGCTCTACGGGCTGGGCCTGGACACCGCCCATCCGTGGATGACCTGGGGGCTGTTCCTGCTGGCCTCCATGGCGTTCACCGCGATCATCCAGGGCATCTGCGCGCTGGCCGGGACCCCGGGAAAGATGGTGGTGCTGGTGCTCATGGTGCTGCAGTTGGTCTCCTCCGGCGGCACCTTCCCCTGGGAAACCACCCCCGAGGCGCTGCACGTGGCGCACCGCTGGCTGCCCATGGGGCACGTGGTCACGGGCCTGCGGCACCTGATGTACGGCGCGGACCTGTCGGTGCTCGGACCGATCGTCGCGGGCCTGGTTGGCTACACCGTGCTGGGCCTGGTGGCCAGCACCGTGGCGGTACGATTGCACAAGACCTGGTCCCTGAAAACCCTGCATCCGGAGCTAAGCGCATGAGCCAGACACCCACGACCCGCCCCCGGGTGCGGGCCACCGACTCCAAGCACCGGCTGTTCACCGCCTCCATGGAGTTGATCGGCACCCGCGGGCACCAGCAGGTGAGCGTGGACGAGATCGCCAAGGCCGCGGGTGTCTCCAAGGGCACCGTCTACTACAACTTCGGGTCCAAGAACGAACTCATTGGCGAGCTGCTGAACTACGGAATCGCCATCCTCTTCGAACGCCTCGGGCCCGGTGCCACACACACGGACCCGGAAGCGGGGTTGCGTCAGATGGTTGGCGAGGCCCTGGAATTCATTGCCGAATACCCGGCCTTTTCCCAGCTCTGGATTTCCGAGCAATGGCAATCCGACAGCCAATGGGCCGGGGCCCTGGCGCAGATGCGCAACGACGTCATCGGGATGGTCCGCGCCGCCTTGTCCCGCCTGGCCGAACAGGAGCCTGCCGCGGCCGGAAAGCCGGTGCCCGACCTGGACGCCCTGGCCACCGCGTTGTTCGGGGCCACGCTCATCCTGGGCCGGGACCGCCAGGTCTTCCACCCGGAGCGGAGCATCGAGGAATGCGTCGGGGCAGCGATGGCCTTCACCGCGCCCCTGCGCTGATTCCCCGGCCGGTCCTCGATCAGTCCTGCGGACCGTCCAGGTCCCACTGGCGGTATCCCGCGCACCACTCGGAGTCGGAGCACACGATCACCACGCCACGGTACCCGTCGAGCATTTGTTCGAGCTGCCCGCGGGCGGCTGCGTCCAGGTGGCCGTCGATCTCGTTGAGCAAGAGCAACGGCGGGGAGCCGAGCATGGCGCGGGCGACCATGAGTCCCGCGCGCTGCGTGGCATCAAGCGGCGCCCCGCCGCGGCGCAGGTGCGTGTCCTGGCCGTGCTCCAGCGATGCCGCGTCCAGTCCCAGGCGCGCAGCCAGCTCCTGTGCCTTGGCCGGATCGGCGTCGGGCCGGCGGTAGCGCAGGGCGCGCAACAACGTGCCGCGCTCGGGCACCATCGAGGCGAAGGCCGCGCCAATGAGCCGGCGCCGCTTCTTCTCATCCACCGAGCCGGGGATCACGCCCGCCACCACGTAGCCCCTCCCCCGGTGGGCGGCGTCGTGCCCCAGGTCCCCGAGGATCGGGCCGTCGTGCGTGCGCGCGGTGGCCAGGGCGGTGAACAGCTCCGCGCGCACCCGCGCGTCGGCACCGACCATCCGGATCCGCTCGCCGGGCTCGGCGCGCAGCTCCGGGACCGGCTTTCCGTCGATTTCCAGCCCGTGCAGCCACAACCCCTCGACCCGCGAGGCCTGGATCTGCGCCGCGGCCCGCTGGGCCTTTTGGCGCAAGGCCGGGCCCGCCGCCAGCTCGCTTTCCTCTGCCAACAAGGGGGCAATGATCCGGGAGGCCGCCCGGTAGTTCTGCCGGTATTCCACGATGCGCCCCCACTCGCCCACCGGGGCCGCGCACAGTCCCAGCAACGTCAGGGCGGTGGCGATGTGCCCGGCGTCCAGGGCGGCGCTGCGCGAGACCAGCACCACCACGGCGGTGGCCAGCAGCGGCATGCCCAGGGAACAGGCGCGCAGCACCGCGGCCAGCCGGGCGCGCGACACCGCGGCATCCACGACCTTCTGGCCGCTGGACGCGACCCGGGACAGTTCGCGGGACACGCCGCCGGCGGCGACCACAGCGGAGGACGCGGCGACGGTGTCGGCAATGCGCGCGGCCAGGTTGCCGCGGTGACGCCGCAGGGTTCGCGCCCGGTCGTAGGCGGGGGCCGCCAGCAGCAGCAGGGCGCCGGTGAGTACCAGCACCGGCACCCCCAGCGCCAGGGCGAGGGCCGGATGGATCGTCCAGAGCCCCGCCATCGAAATGAGCACCAGCGGGATGCCCGCCAGCAGCGGCGCAATGCCCTGGGCCACCCAGTTGCGCACCGAGGACAGGTCGTTGCTGGCCCGGGCCACGGTGATGCCCACCGAGGGCACCTTGGCGGCCAGCAGCGAGTGGGAGATCAGCGAAAGGCGCAGCTGGGCCACGTAGTGCTGCCCGAGCTTCTCGGCCAGCACCCGTTCCAGGTAGCGGCCGTAGCCCAGCACCAGGATCAACGCACCGATGCCCAATGACATCGGCAGCACGGCAGCCCCGGTCACGAGCGCGCCGACCAGCAGGGCGATGCCCACCCCGAGGCCGCCGCAGGCGGTGGCCAGGGCCAGCAGCGCCGCAAAGAGTCCGCGGCGTTTCCCGGTGACCAGTTTCGGCAGGCGCGGGGCCGGTTCCTTGCGCCCGGCGGCCGGAACGATGTCCAGCGGCGCCGTGGCCGGTGCCCCCTGTGCCTCCATCAGGGCCTCGAGCCCGCTCACAGCGCGGCGGCGCGCACCGGGATCAGGGCGGTGGCGACCTCGGGGTTGCACAGGGCGTAGGTGTCGATGACCGGGACGTCGAGCCGGGAGGCGGCCTCGGCGGTCGCCAGCGGGGAGGCGGTGAGGAGGCCGGAGACCGCGGCGACCGGCACCGCCGCGTCCTGCAGCACGTCCAGCCCGGCCCGGGCGCCGAGGGCGTCCTGGGCGGAGAACACCACGGTGTCCACGTAGGCGGCAAAGAGCGGGTCGCGCAGCAACCTGGAGGTCTCGCCCTGGTACAGGCCGTCGGCGATCTCGATGACCACCACGTCGGCGCCGGAGGCGGCCTGCTCGTCGATCATCGCGGCCAGCAGGTCGCGGACCTGCTCGTAGGCGAGCTTGAAGGTGGTGGGGTAGCCGAAGTCGGTGAAGTCGCAGACCGGGAACGCGCCGGCGTCGATGAACAGGTTCGGGTCGTTGCCCGCCCCGGTGCCGGTGGCCTTGCCCGCGGCCACGTTGAGCCCGGCGTTGGACAGTCCGTTGACCAGGCAGCCCAGGGTGGTGGACTTGCCGGAGTTCATCGAGGTGCCCAGCACCGCGATGACCGGCGGGCGCACGGTGCCCACGGCGCGCAGCGCTGCCAGCGACGGGGTGCCGACCTGCAGCGGGGCAAAGTCGCGCAGGTTGACCACGCCGTCCTTGGTGGCCAGCAGGCCGATCGGCTCGATGGCCGTGGCTGCATCGATCGAGGCGTGCATTTCGGTCACATACCCGGCCAGGCCGCCGCCGGCCACCAGGTGGCAGGGCTCCAGGGAGTCCGGCACGTGGGCCAGGAACTGGTCCGGGGCGTAGCGGTTGCCGTAGGCGACCATGATTTCCTGGCCCACGAACATCAGTTGGCGGCGGGAGACCGGGGACTCGAGGCGGGTGTGCTTGCCGATCTCGGCGACCCGGGCGATGACCACGTCCCCGGGCTGCGGGGTGACGTCCGCGCCGGCGACGAGGTGGAAGTCGCCGGGGTGCTTGGAGAACTCGGTGGCCACGAAACGAGTGGTGTAGGCGGCGCGGATCTTCAGAGCGCGCTGTGCATCGAGCTTCAGGTGGCGCAGTCGGCCTTCGGCCGCCGCAAGGGCTTCGTTGGCTTCGAAGGTTTCGGTTTCAAGGCTGGGGCTGATGCTCATCTGCGGGGTTCCTTTTCAAGGGGCTCGGTGGCTTGCGTTGCTCCTAGTCAAAGCGGCCCAAATGAGCAAAGGGTGAACGGTCGATGAGGGCGTTCTCATAATCGCCTCACGCGTTCTCATGTTCTGCGGTTCGGGGCCCGTGAACCCGGGGTTCCGGGCCCCGGAAAACTCTCATCCGTTTCCTCATGTGTGTTCCGCCACGGTGTCGTTTTCCGGGCTCTCCCGCGGCGCGGGTGCCGCTTCGGGCCTCGCCGTGCCAAACCGCAACGTCCCGACGGAAACCCCCAGCACCAGCACCGCGGCCCCGGCGATTTCCAGCGCATTGGGATACTCGTGGAGCACCAGGGCGGCGCTGCCCATCCCGATGGCGGGGATCAGCAAGGTATAGGGCACGACCTTGGCGGTGGGGTACTTGCCCAGCAGCGTATTCCAGATGCTGTACCCGACCAGCGAGGCCACCAATGCGGTGAAGGCGATACCCCACCACGTCTCTGGGCCCAAGGTGGCAAGCGCATCGCCCACGGCGGCGGGCCCGTCGAGCAGTAGCGAAAGGCCAAGCATCGGCAACGGGACCCAGAGCGCCGAGTGCACCACCAACCCCAACCCGGAGGCGCCGGAGGCCGAACGCGAGATGACATTTCCGACGCCCCAGGCGAAACCGGCGGCAATGCAGATCAGCAACGGCACCAGGACGCCGGCCAGTGCGGCGCCTTCGGGTAGCGAGGCAACCCGGCCAAAGCCCACCACCACCAGCCCGGCAATGCCCAGGATGGAGCCGAGGACCTGCTTTCGCGTGGGGTATTCCCGCAGGAAAAGGGCGCCGAGCCCGATGGTGAAGAACATCTGTGCCTGCAGCGCCACCGGCGCCAGCCCGGCCGGCAGTCCCAGGTGCATGGCGGTAAAGAGCAGCCCGAACTGCCCGGCGCTCATGGCCAGCCCGATGCCGGCGACAACCTTCCAGCCGACCTTGGGCCGGGGAACGAAGAACACCAGCGGGAAGGCGACGGCGGCGAAGCGCAGCGCCACAAACACCAGCGGAAGCGTGTCGCGCAGCCCCAGGTCGATGAACAGGAAGTTCAGGCCCCAGAGCAGGGCGACCAACAGGGCAAGGAGGGTATCGCGGGGTTTCACGGGTCAGCGCGGGACCACGAAGTTGGTCACCCGCATGTCGCGGCCGTCGATCTCCGCCCAGGGTTTCTCGGTCTGCAGCACCGTCAGCCCCAGCGTCGGGTAGTCCATGGCCAGCTCGTAGACCGCTTCCTCGTCCGAGTCCACCGAGGCCAGGCGCATGGCGAGCTCCTGCAGCACCGGCTGGTGGCCGATGACCATGAGCGTGGTGACGGTTTCGGGGGTCTCGTTGATGATGGCGCACAGCCTGGTGCTCGAGGCGCCGTAGATCCGCGAATCCAGGTAGGGCGTGGGCGCCTTCTCCCCCAGTTCGCTGATCACCCAGGCGCAGGTGGCGCGGGTCCGCTGGGCGTCGGAGAGCATGATGAAGTCGGGCACCACGTCGTTCTCGCGCAGCCAGGCCCCGGCGGCCGGCGCCTCGCGGTTTCCGCGGGCGGCCAGCGGCCGGTCGTGGTCGCTGACACCCAGCGGGTAGTCGCTTTTGGCGTGGCGCAGCAGTACGAGTCGCTTCAGGTGGTGTTCGCTCATGCCCCCAAGCTTATGCGCCGCCCGGGCTTAAGTGCTTGTGGGCCCCGCATCCACGGATGCGGGGCCCACAAGGGACAAGAATGGATCTAGATGGTGTATTCCGGGGCTGCCCAGACGACGACCTCGGGGTGCTCGTAGAAGCGGTAGCCCTGGCCGCGTACGGTGCGCACGGTATTGGCCAGGCGCCCCAGCTTGGAGCGCAGGCGACGGATGTGCACGTCGATGGTGCGCTCGTTGGGGACCTCTTCGGCGTTGCGCCACAGGTTGGTGAGCAGCTCGTCGCGGCCCACCGTGCGGGTGCCGTTTTCCACGAGGTAGTTCAGCAGCTCGAATTCCTTGAACGTGAGGTTCAGGGTCTCGCCATCCAGGTGCACCTCGCGGCGCGACAGGTCGATGAGCACGCCGGAGGGGCGCGGCGCCGCCGGACGGGAATCGACGCGCGGGCGGCGGTTGACCGTGGGGTCACCCAGGGCCTGGCGCACGACGTCGATGTTCTCGCCCTGCGCGCTGGACGGGGCCAGTGCGACGGCGGCATGGGTCTGGGCCTCGGGAGAGAGCGTGGCCAAGAAGGCGCGGACCTGCGTGGCCAGCTTGCCCAGCGAGGTTCCCTGCGCCTGGGCCACGGACTCGTCCAGACCGACGTAGAGCACAAACCCTCGGGCTGTGGTGTCGGTCGCCACCGGCTGCGGTCCCGGGGTGCTGCTCGGGGCAACCACCGGGGTTGGGGCTGTCATCGGTCGAGTCTCCTGCGCCGCGGGAACGGCATGAAGCTGGCGATAGCCGGCCGGGGCATATCCGCCGGGAGCAGTGTTGCGCTGCGCGGCGGCGGCGCGGGACTGGGCGTTGCGGATTGAGACATGGACGTATCCGGACGTTACCGACATGCTTCTTTACCTCTAACTCGTGTGAATGCCACGGAATGGCGCGAATGCTTAGGTGCTCCGTCTACCTCGCAGTTGCGAAGCGTGGGAGCGATGCGAGTGTCACTGAGCGCCGAAGGGTTCCGACGCTCAGCTGGGCATTCGACAACAACACTGGCGATGAGTCATCGCCACGCCTTCGGAAAGGCTCTGAGGTGCTGTTGCTGCGCTATTCACAAGCTCTAGTTTCCTCGTAATATTCGGAACCCGCAAGTAACAAACTTCGATAGCGTCCACAATGTGAGACGTGGAGCGCTTAACGTGTCCATCATCACATTGCGCAGATATCGGACATGAGGGCGGGCGACAATGCGGTATGCACTGTCATTTCCAAAAGTGCGGGCAATGTGATCAATCGACGGGCGCCCAGCGCCTGAATGCCCAGACCTACACCCGGACCGGGCATCAGGCAACGGCCCCGCCAGGCAGCGCTCCCGCCGGCGTCGGGCCCTTCGGCAACCGCAGGCCTTAAGCTGGAATTACCAGACCTCACAGCCCGCGCACAGCTGGGCCACAGGGCTGGCCTACACCTCGGATGGAAAGTTAAAGACATGCCAAGCTCCCGCTTTTCTCCCACCCAGTTGCCCCGCCTCACCCACCCGGACGGCACAGCCATCCGGGTGCTTGTCGTCGACGACGAGCCCTCGCTGGCCGAACTTGTCTCCATGGGCACCAGGATGCTGGGATGGGAAGCCACTGTCGCGCACGACGGTCCCTCCGCGGTGGAGGCCGCCCGCAAGGCAACCCCCGATGTGCTGGTGCTGGATTGGATGCTGCCGGGCTTCGAGGGGCCGGAGGTGCTGCGCAAGGTCCGCACGTTCCTGCCCGAGGTGCCAGTCCTTTTCCTGACCGCCAAGGACGCCGTCGAGGACAGGATCGAGGGCCTGGGCATCGGCGCCGACGACTACGTCGCCAAGCCCTTCAGCCTTGAGGAGGTGCTGCTGCGCCTGCACAAGCTCGTGGAACGCTCCGGCGCCACCGCCGCCGACAGCGCCGAGCTGGTCGTCGGGGACCTCGTGCTGAATTCGGATTCCCATGACGTCACCCGGGCGGGTGTTCCCATCAACCTCACGGCCACGGAGTTCGACCTACTCTCCTACCTGATGGTCAACGCCCGCCGGGTGGTCTCCAAGACCCAAATCCTCGACAACGTCTGGCACTACGACTTCGGCGGCCAGGCCAACATCGTCGAGCTCTACATTTCCTACCTGCGCAAGAAGATCGAGGTCGACGGCGCGCCCATGATCCACACCGTGCGCGGGGCCGGATACATGCTCAAGCCCGCATCATGACCCCCTCCGCACGCCCACCCCTCCCCTCCGGGGAACCGGAGCGCCATTCAGCCGGTGAGGCTTCGCCCCACTCCCCCGATGCCCCCGCGCCGGCCCCGGGCATCCCGGGCCAGGAAACCGAGCGGGCCCCGCTGCACGCAAGGCTGGGGCAGCGTCTGGGCCGGCTGCCCCTGCAGCGCAAGCTGCTGCTCGCCCTCATCGGCTCCCTCGCATTGATCTGCACCGTCATTGGCCTGCTGCTGAACGCCGGCATGCGCCAGTCCCTGGCGGCGCAGCTGCATGAACAGCTGGAGTTCGCCTCCGACCGCGCGGCAAGCTATTCGGCGCAAAACGGCCGCGAAACGTCCTCCGGCCCGCTCTTTGCCCCCGGGCAGGCCTCAGGGACGCTCAACGCCAGGATCGTCTCCGGCTACTTGTTTTCCGGTGCCGTGCTCGATTCGAAGACCGGCGAGCGCAAGGACATCACCGACGCGGACGTGCTGCCCCTGACCTCCGTGAAGGTCGATGCTCCCCCGGTGGTCCACCACCTGAGCATCGGGGACTACATGCTCTCCGCGCAGCAGGACCCGGGCTCCGGCGGCATCCTCATCACCGGCCTGCCCATGGCACCCACCGAGCGGACCCTGGCCTCCCTGGGCATCTTGACGATCACCATTTCCCTGGCCGGGCTGATCGCCATCGGGTTGGTGGGCTCGATGATCATCCGCCGGTCGCTGGCCCCGCTGCAGCGGGTCTCCGCGGTGGCCTCGTCCGTGGCCAACGCCGAGCTGGAATCCGGCACCGCCGCCCTGGAGGCCCGCGTGCCCCCGGAGGATTCGATCCCGGGCACCGAATCCGGGGAGGTGGGCCGTGCGCTCAATGCCCTGTTGGACAACGTGGGCGCCGCCTTCGCGGTACGCGAGGCCTCGGAGGCGCAGATGCGCCAATTCGTGGCCGACGCCTCCCACGAGCTGCGCACCCCGCTCTCGGCCATCCGCGGGTACACCGAGTTGATCAGCGCCACCGAGCATTTCTCCGACGACGGGCAACGCTCGCTGAACCGGGTGCTGGAACAAAGCACCCGGATGAGCTCCCTGGTGGAGAACCTGTTGCTGCTGGCCCGGCTCGATGAGAAGCACCAGATCAAGAAGGCCCCCGTGGATCTGGGGAAGCTGGCCACCGACATCACCGAGGACTTCGCCATCACCGCCCCCGCCCACCACTGGATCCCCAAGGTCCCCGACATCCCGCTGGTGGTCTCCGGCGATGCCGCGGCGTTGCGCCGGGTCATCACCAACCTGCTGGCCAATGCCCGCAAGCACACCTCCGAGGGCAACACCGTCACCGTGGGGGTCCACCGCGATGCGGCCAGTCACCAGGCGGTGCTGCGCGTTGCCGACACCGGCGAGGGCATTGCCCCGGACTTCCTCCCGCTGGTGTTCGAGCGCTTCACCCGGGCCGACGGGGCGCGCTCGGGCGCGGACGGCACCACCGGGCTGGGGTTGCCCATTGCCAAGGCCATCGTCGAGTCCCACGACGGGAGCATCACGGTGTCTTCCGTCCCGGGGAACACGGTCTTCGAGGTGCGCCTGCCGCTGCCGCTCGCGGTGCCGCCGAAGCCCTTGACCCCGCCCAAGGCCGCCAAGGCCTGAGCCTGGGGGCCGTCACCCAAGGCACAAAAAAGGCGTCCGGCCGGCACGGGAACCCCTGGTTCCCTGCCGGCCGGACGCCGTGGTGCTGCCGTGGCTAGTGGGCCACGCCGTAGAGGCGGTCGCCTGCATCGCCCAGGCCGGGAACGATGTATGACTGCTCGTCCAGCTTCTCATCCAGGGCGCCCAGGACCAGATGGACCTTCTCGTTGTCTCCGTAGGCCTCTTCAAGGCGGGCAAGGCCCTCGGGCGCGGCGATGAGGCAGATGCAGGTGACGTCGGCGGCGCCGCGGTCAAAGAGGAACTTGATCGATTCGATCAGCGTGCCGCCGGTGGCCAGCATCGGGTCCAGCACGAAGACCTGGCGTCCGGTCAAATCCGAGGGCAGGCGCTCGGCGTAGGTGATGATGTCGAGGGTTTCCTCGTTGCGGGCCATGCCCAGGAACCCGACCTCGGCGGTCGGAACCAGGCGCGTCATGCCCTCGAGCATGCCCAGGCCGGCGCGCAGGATCGGCACCACCAGCGGGGTCGGCTTGGCAAAGGCAATGCCGGTCGTCGTCGCGACCGGGGTCTCGACCTGGACCTTGACGGTCTTGACGTCGCGCGTGGCCTCGTAGGCCAGCAGGGTCACCAACTCGTCGGTCAGCTGCCGGAAGACCGGCGAAGGGGTGTTCTTGTCCCGGAGGACCGATACCTTGTGGGCCACCAACGGGTGGTCGATTACCTGTACGCGCATGCACCAAAATCTACCAGCCGAATGCTCCCGTTTACCGGTTTTCGCATTCCGGCTTCGGGTGATTCCCGCCATTGACCGGCCTTGGGGCCGGGAGGAGAATGGGCCACAGACCGGGCCGGCCTGTGGCCCGGACAAACACGAAGCCGGCACCATGGACATCACCCACCCGCTTCCGGCAACCGCACTGCGGTCGCTGTCGGCGTCACTGCACGGAATGCTCTTCACCGCCGCCGACCCCGAATACGCCGAGACCCGCGCCGTGTGGAACGCCATGATCGACAGGCACCCCCTGTTGGTGGTTCGTGCCGTCGACGTTGCCGACGTGTCCCTCGCGCTGGCCTTCGCCCGGGAGCATGGATTGCCGTTGGCGATCCGATCCGGCGGGCACAACGTGGCGGGGTTCGGCACCGTCGAGCACGGCTTGGTGCTGGACATGCGCGCCCTGAACACCGTGCACGTGGATGCCGCGGAGCAACGGGTGAGGGTCGGCGGAGGCGCGCTCCTGGGTGAACTTGACCGCGCGACCAGCGCCCACGGGCTGGCGGTCCCCGTCGGGGTCGTCTCGAAAACCGGCGTTGCCGGACTGTGTCTCGGCGGTGGCTTCGGCTGGCTCACCCGGCCCTTCGGACTGACCGTTGACAACCTCTTGGCGGCGGACCTTGTCACCCCGGAGGGTGAGGTGGTCCACGCAGACGCCACCACCAACCCCGATCTGCTCTGGGGTCTCACCGGTGGGGGCGGAAACTTCGGGGTCGTCACCGAGTTCACGTTCAAGGCCCACCCGTTGCCGAAAACCCTCTACGCCGGGAACCTGATCTACCGCCCCGAACAGTGGAAGCATGCCCTGCATGCGGTGCGTGACTGGTCCTCCAGGCTCCCGGACGAGATGACGGTCATCGTCACGGCCATGGTGCCGCCGCCCGAGTGGGAGCTGGGCACCGGCAGCGTGCTCCTCGTCGGATTCCTCTGGGCGGATCCGGACCATGCGGCCGGCGCCGCTTGCGTGGAGGAATTCCTCGCAACCGCGCCCACCGACGAACAGGACATCTCCCCCGTTTCATGGCCCGATTGGCAGTCCGTGGTGGACGAGATGTTCCCCAAGGGTGTGCGCGCCTACTGGAAGAACACAGCATTGGACGACCTCTCGGACGAGGCCATCAATGTGTTCACTGCCCGAGCGCGGCAACTCGACTGGCCGGGCATGGGCTTCGACATCCACGTCATGGGCGGTGCCATGGGACGGGTTCGCCCGGAAGCAACGGCATTCGAGGACCGCAGCTCCCCGTTCTGGTTGAACATCTACGGATTCTGGAACGGCAAGGAACTCGACGACCACCACATTGCCTTCATCCGCGGCTTCCACCATGAGATGCAACCCTTCACACACGGCGGGGAGTACGTGAATTTCTCCAGCAGCGATGAACACGTGCCCGGTGGCTTCGATCTACTGGGCCTCTACGGTGCCGAAAAGCTCGCCAAACTCACGGCGCTCAAACGCCGTTACGACCCGCACAACAGGCTTCGCCTGAACCACAACATCGTCCTGCCGAGCCCCGGCTAGCCGCACCAGCCGGCAGCCGGTTGCCGCATTCCGGTGCAGACGGCAGCGAGGTCCCTGCACCGGAACTAGACTTGGCCGGGTGATTCCCGAACAATCCAGCCACCGCGACCTCATGGACCTGGCCCTCGCCGAGGCCAAGGCGGCATTGGCCACCGGCGACGTTCCCATCGGCGCGGTCGTCATCGGCCCCGATTCGACGGTGTTGGCCACCGGCCGCAACGAGCGCGAGGCGCACGGGGATCCCACGGCCCATGCCGAGATCGTGGCCATCCGCGCCGCGGCCCAGGCCCTGCGCGATGCCGGGCGCGGGGATGGGTGGCGGCTGGAGGACTGCACCCTGGTGGTCACCCTCGAGCCCTGCGCCATGTGCGCCGGGGCCATCGTTCTTTCGCGCATCCCGAAGGTCGTCTTCGGTGCCTGGGACGAGAAGGCCGGCGCCGTCGGCTCGGTGTTCGACATCCTGCGCGAGCCGCGGCTCAACCACTGGGTCGAGGTCTACCCCGGGGTGCGGGAGTCCGAATGCGCAGCACTGCTCACGGACTTCTTCCGTGCCCGGCGCTTGGACTAAGCCAGGGCCCGTTATTTCTTTCGCAACGCATCGAGCCTGGCGATGTTCTTCGCCCGCGACTTCGGCGAGTCCAGGCTGAAGGACCTGAAGTCGCCCAAATCCTCGGTGATCCATGCCTCGACCTGCGCTACGCGCGAGCGCACGCCGGCGCTTGCGGGCGCGAACGTCCACCACGCAATCCGAGCATCTTCCGGATCGTACTGCCACAACCCGATGATCCGGCCGCGGTCCACGATCGGGTGGTCCGAGAGATCGGCGGCCAGTGCCGACCCGCTCATCCCCTGCACCGATTCGGTGCCTGCTTCGTCGAACAGGTCGGCCGCGTTCCGGCGCAGCAACACGAGCGAATCGGATCCCGACAGCAGCTGGATGTCTTCGGTCTGCGGCACCTCGAACCCGGCGAGCCCGTCCAGGTCTTCCGGCAGCATCCACAGCACGTCGCCGGTCGCGGTGGGAACTTCCACGGCCCCTGTTGCCTGCAGTGCCTTCTTGGCCTGGGCCACGGTGAAGGCGCTGAACCAGCGGATCTGTCCCAGCGTGGCCCCGCCCGTCCAGCCCAGGAACCGCTCGAGCATCCGCGCCCTGACTGCTTCGTCGGATTCCCCGCTCGCAGGCAGTTCCCAGGCCACATAGGAGTAGCGCTGCTGGTCCAGCCGCCCGTTCACCGGCACGCGCCGGATCCGCCCGTCAGCCTGCAGCAGCCCGAGCGCTGCGGGCAGCGTGGTGCTGGCGCCCTTTTTCTTGCCTTCCTCGCCCATGCTTCGGACCTTGTCGCCCAGGATCTCCTTCAGCCCGCGGGGATCCAGTGCTTCCTCGGCGGTGCCCCGAGCCCGGAGCAGGACCCGCAGCACATCGTCGGCCAGTTGCTCGATTTCTTCCCGCTCCACGCCCAGGCGCACCAACACCTTCACCGCGGCCTCCGCCGATGCATGCCCCATTTGCAGCCCCCAGGCATAGTCCTTGGCGGGCAGGACGTAGGTGCAGCCCCGTGCGGTGGGCAGTTCGTGGATGTCCTGCGCGGCGAGCGCGCCGTCGGCCTCGGGGCGGCGGATTCCGGCACGCGCGAAGAGCGTCAGGTAGGTGTTGGCGCCGCCGATCGACCGGGCCCAGCCCACGCGGTCCAGGACTGTTGCCGAATCACATCCCGCCAGCGAACCATCCAGTCCCTGGCGATGCCACGACCAGGCGCGCAGCACTTGCGGGGTCAGCTTCTCGTGAGGGATCTGCGGGGTTTCGCTCTTCGTCGTCATGGCTACATTCTGCCCCGAAAGATGGCTCGTTTTTGTTGTGGGCCATTTACCCGGTAGAGTGTTCTGGTCTGGTGACGTGTCCGAGCGGCCGAAGGTGCAACACTCGAAATGTTGTGTACGGTAACCCCGTACCGAGGGTTCAAATCCCTCCGTCACCGCCAGAAGAAGGCCCCGAATCCCCTCTAATCGAGGGATTCGGGGCCTTTTGCTTTGCCCGCGCAGAGGTCGGGCGGAGACCCCCGGAGAGGCAAATCCAATCGGCCCCGCCAGCGAATGGATTTCCATGGTTGGAGATCGCCGTGGTGCGCAATAGGCCACGAAAGCCTGATTCGCCCACCAACGCGGTTCACTCCTGTTCCCATGTCCCTTGGCATGGCGGAGTGGACGCCTTTCCACTTTCGAGGAACAGGTGCGTGGGCGTGCCTGTTTCGAGGCAGCGTCAGGAATATGGTCGCATGAGCGGCGGGTTGAGCACCGCCCGGACCGGTTCACCCGCTGCGGGGCGGGCCTCCGCCGCGAGCCGGAAGAGCGCCGCGGGGCGGCCGGCGTCGCCCACGGTCATCCGTCCCGTGTCCTCAAGGAAACCAGGGTTTCCCGTGGCCTTGCGGTGGAAGTTCCGGGGATCCAGGCGGGTCCCCCACACCGCCTCATACACGGCGCGGAGCTGCGCGATGGTGAATTCATCCCCGCAGAACGCCGCCCCCAGCGGCGAGTACTCGAGTTTTGACCGTGCCCGCTCCACGGCATCGACCAGGATGCGGGCATGGTCGAAGGCGAGTTCCGCATCCCCGTCCAGGACGTAACCGACCGGGTACCAGGCGGCGTGTTCAGCGTCGCTTCCGGCAGACAAGACGGGAAAATTGGGCGCCAGTAGCAGGTGGGCCACGGTGAGCACATCCCCGCGCGGGTCGCGTCCCCGGGGCCCATAGCTCTGCAGCTGCTCCAGGTGCCCCGGGACCTGCTCGACCCCGGTCTCCTCCGCCAGCTCGCGGATCGCGGCCTCCCCCAGGCCCTCTCCGGCAAGCACGAACCCTCCCGGCAGCGCGAGTCTGCCGCGGAACGGCTCGATGCGGCGCGTAATCAGCAGGACGTTCAGGGCATCGTCGCGGACGGTGAGGGCGACGATGTCCACGGTCACCGGGAAGCGCGTAAGCGCCTGAGGGAATTCGGCCATGCACCCATCATAAATACTTATCGTCATCTTGACAATAATTCCGGAAGCCCCCTATGCTGTTGTTATCGTCAAAGCGACGATAACTTGAGCAGTTTGAGGAGCACCCCACCATGGCCACCATCAAGCACTACCCCTGGATCAGCCACTTCCTGGGCAGCCCCACCGGCTACGTTGTCCACCTGCAAAAGGGTGCCGTCAGGCACCGGGGAGTGGGCCAGGCATTTTGGTTCCGGCCTGCGGCATCCGTGCTGAGCGAGGTTCCCGTCGACGACCAGGAACTGCCAACGCTCTTCCACGCCATCACCCGCGACCACCAGGACGTCAGCATCCAGGCCAACGTCACCTACCGCTTCGTGGACCCGGTGTCCGTGGCCAGCCGGCTCGACTTCGCCCTCCAGCAGGCGGGCCCGGCAACGTCCGGCGGCAAGGAACAGGTGGCCACCATCATCGGCCAGCTCTGCCAGAGCCACGCGATCGACCACATCGCCGCCACCACACTCGCCCAGTCGCTGGAACGCGGGGTCAGCGAGCTGCGCCAGCTGCTCACCGAGGCCCTCGGCACCGACACCCGTCTGTTGTCCACCGGCATCGAGATCCTCGGTGTGCAGGTCCTCGCCGTCCGGCCGGAGTCCGAGGTCGAACGGGCCCTCCAGACGCCGGTCCGCGAACAACTGCAGGCCGAGGCCGACCGGGCCGTGTACGAACGCAGGGCAGTCGCGGTCGAACGCGAACGGACGATCTCGGAGAACGAGATGGCCAGCCAGATCGAACTGGCCTCCCGGCGCGAGCGGCTCGTTGCCCAGGAAGGGGCCAACGCCAGGCGCGAGGCCGAGGAACAGGCCGCCGCCGGCCTGGTCCAAGCCAACGCGGAAGCCGAACGCCGGGGCATCGGCGCCACCGCCGAGGCCAACCGAATCCGTCTGGTGGGCGAGGCGGAAGCAGCACGGGAAGCCGCAACCATGGAGGTCTACCGGGGCATGGACCAGGCCACCCTGCTGGCCTTGGCATGCCGCGAGGCCGCCGGCTCGCTGCCGAACATCGGCAACCTGACCGTCACCCCGGACCTCCTCAGCGGGGCACTGGCCGGCTTGTTCCGGGAACCGGGCTCCGCAGCCGTCGGCGAGAAGTAGGCCCGGTCGTGGAAAAATCCCGCCTCGTCATCGTCCACCGGCGAACCGAGCTGGCCGAATTGCTGGACCGGCACGCCACCCTCGGCCAGGCCGAATTCTTTCTCAGGTCCCGGGGCCGCACCATGGCCGCGGTCCAGGAGCGCCACGAGCTGCTCGGAGCGGCCCTGGCAACGGTCCGCGCCGCGGTCCCGCCCGACTGGCGCCGCGCCGAGGTGGAACGGGAGGACCTGAACAGGTTCATGTTCACGCCCGAGGACATCATCGCCGTCGTGGGCCAGGACGGGCTCGTGGCCAACGTGGCCAAGTACCTCACCGGCCAGCCCGTCATCGGGATCGACCCGGAACCGGGAATGAATCCGGGCGTCTTGGTCCGGCACACCGCAGCTGACGCCGTACGGCTGCTGGGCAACCCCGCCCCGGGCGGCGGAAAACGGGTACCGCTGGCCTGCCGGGAACTGTCCATGGTGAGAGCACGGCTCGACGACGGACAGGAATTGTCGGGGCTCAACGAGATCTTCATTGGACATCGGACCCACCAGTCGGCCCGCTACCGGCTCACGACGCCGCAGGGCCTCAGCGAGCGGCAGTCGTCGTCCGGCCTCATCGTTTCCACCGGGACGGGCGCCACCGGATGGTGCGCCTCCATCGCCCTCGAGCGCGGGGGACGAACCCTGCCGGCCCCGACGGACCCGGCCCTGGCATGGTTTGTCCGCGAAGCGTGGCCCTCCCCCGCCACCGGCACGTCCCTGACGGAAGGTGCGCTGGAGGCGGGCGAGCCGCTGCGCCTCACCGTGGCGTCGGACCAACTGGTGGTGTTTGGCGACGGCATGGAGCAGGACCGCCTCACCGCCTCGTGGGGACAGGAAATCAGCGTCGAGCTCGGCGTTCGGCCCCTGCGGCTGGCGTAGCCGGGATGGGCGCTGCTCAGGCCTTCCGGCCGTTGGCCAGCCACTGCTCGAAGGTCGTGGGGTCCGTCAAGACGGAATTGGAGGGGAGCAGCCCGCCGTTCAACGCCTTCATGCCCGGCACCGGAACCCCGATGACGCGGGCGTGGGGGCCGCCGTTGTGCGAGACGGCGTTGTTCCTGGAAACCAGGCGCGCCAAGTGGGCCATGTTGCGGGGTTCGGGACCGGCGAGTTCGACCCCCGCCGGGGCGTCCTTCCCCGACTCGACCGTGGAGACAACCAATCGCGCCACCGCATCGGCCGCCACCGGCTGGCAATGCATGTGGGGCACCACCGCCACCGGCCCAATCTTCATTTGGCCAAGCAGGGTCTCGGCCAGCTCGAACCACTGGGTGGACCGCACAATCGTCGTGGGGATCTTCGAGTTTTGGTAGCGGGCCTCCTGCGCGGCCTTGCCCCGGTAGTAGCCCATGCGCCTGTTGATTTCCGGTTTGCGGGCATTGATGATCGAGACGCACACCAGGTGCTTGACGTGTTCCTGTTCCGCGGTGTGGATGATGTTCCTGGCCGTGGTGTCATGGAAGTCGATGCAGGCGCTCGCGTTGACGGACATCATGTTCAGGCAGTCCACCACGGCGTCGGCACCGCGCAGCGCCACCTCCAGGCCAAAGCCCGTGTAGGCGTCGACTCCCGAGCTCCGGCTCGCCACCACCACGTCGTGTCCGGCTTCATGCAGCCGGCCAACGACCCGCTTGCCCAGGTTTCCGCTGCCGCCGAGAACGATCACCCTCATGCAATTCAGCCTACGCCTGAAAACGGCCATGGTTCGAGGGAAGGTCGTGGATGATGACCCCGCGAGGGGCTCAGAGTTGCAGCCACCGCACCGTGCGCTGGTTCCGCAGCAGCACGAAGTGGTGCAGCAGGATGACCACCGCAGCCCAGCCGGCGCCAATGAGCAGTCCTCCCAGCACGTCCGTCAGCCAGTGATGTCCCAGGTAGATCCGGCTCCACCCCACGCCCAGTACAAAGCCGCCCAGGGCGCCCAACACCAGGATTCGGGCCCAGAGACGTCGCAGGACAAGGATCGAGAGGTATCCGATGGCACCCAGGATCGCGATGGAATTGAGTGTATGGCCGCTGGGGAAGGCAAAGGACGCGGGGATCGGCGCAAGCACGCTATCCAACGACGGACGCGCCCTGCCCAGCGTCGTCTTCAGGACGATGGTCAAGGCCACGGAACCTGCTGCCGTCACGACGATGAGCGCCCCGGGCCGGATGCTGCGGGTGTGCAGGCAGAAGAACACTGCGGCGCAAAATGCCAGGATGGTCATCGCCGGGGTGTCCCCCATGACGGTGAAGAACCAGGCGGCGTTTGTCGCTGCCGGAGTGCGGTTCGAGACCATCCATTCAAGGACCGGGATGTCCCAGGTGTTGGGCAGGTCCCCGACGCGCGCCGATACCCAGACGCGGCGTGCCACGGCAAAAAGTCCCAGCAGGATGGCAAGGGAAAAAGCCAGGATCGACCCGACATGTCGGCGGTTCTTCCCGGGACGGCGTGCTGGATTCATGTAAGCCAGCCTAGCCTTCGGGCCGCGGCCCGGGCAGCGGCGGAGGCTTCCGGTGCCGGAGCGGCCGAGTCCATGCGGGAAGATGGAGGCATGACAATCCGCGTGCTGGCCATCGGCAAGAAACACGAGTCCTGGGTGACCGAGGGCATCGAACGCTACGAAAAGCGCATGAAGAAGCCCTTCGACATCAAATGGCAGCTGCTCCCCCACTCGGCACGCGAGGGGGATGCGGCCCGCACCGAGGAATCCGAGCGGATCCTGGCCAAGGTCGACGCCCGGGACTTCCTCGTGCTGCTTGACGAGCGCGGAAAGAACATCGACTCCCCCGCGCTGGCCAAGACCCTGCAGCGCCCCTTCGACACCTCGCGGAACATCACCGTGGTGATCGGCGGCGCCTACGGCGTCGACGCGTCGGTTCACTCCCGCGCGGATTTCACCTGGAGCCTGTCAAAGCTGGTGTTCCCGCACCAGCTGGTGCGACTGATCCTCACCGAGCAGCTCTACCGCGCCCAGGAAATTTCCGGAGGCGGGAAGTACCACCACGTTTAGCCCGGTGCAGCAACGGTGCACCGGCCCCTAATTGACGCTCCGAGCGTTTAGGCTGGGGACGATGGCTAAGAATGTTGAGGCGGCGCACGTCCTTGAGCGGTTCACCCCCGCGACGCGGGCCTGGTTCGAGGGGGCATTTGCCGCGCCGACGCCCGCCCAGATCGGGGCATGGGATGCCATTTCCACCGGCCAGCATGCGCTGGTCGTTGCCCCCACCGGATCGGGCAAGACGCTGTCCGCTTTTTTGTGGGCCCTGGATTCCTTTGCCCGCACCGCCACCGAAATCCTGTCCCCCGCACTCCCCGGCCTGGAAACCGGGGCGAGCCCCGGGACCAACGCCAAGAAATCCGCAGCCGCATCCGGCGGCACCAAGGTGCTCTACATTTCACCGCTGAAGGCACTGGGCGTGGACGTCGAGCGCAACCTGCGCGCCCCGCTGGTGGGCATCAAGGCCACCGCGGCGCACCTGGGGCTCGCGGTTCCGCAGGTGTCGGTCGGGGTCCGCTCCGGGGACACCCCGGCGGGCGAACGCCGCAAGCTGGTGACCCACCCGCCGGACATCCTGATCACCACCCCCGAGTCGCTCTACCTGATGCTCACCTCCAGGGCCCGCGAGTCCCTGGCCGGCGTGCACACCGTGATCATCGACGAGGTGCATGCGGTGGCGGGGACCAAGCGCGGCGCCCACCTGGCGATTTCCCTGGAGCGCCTCGATGCCCTGCTTCCCTCCCCGGCCCAGCGCATCGGGCTCTCGGCCACGGTCGAGCCGCGCGACGAGGTGGCCCGCTTCCTGGGCGGAACCGCCCCGGTGAGCATCATCGCCCCGCCGATCACCAAGACCTGGGAACTGAGCGTGAGGGTGCCGGTCGAGGACATGACCGACCTGCCCGCCGCCGCGGCGGCCCACGACCTGGGGCCCGGCTCCGGGCTCGCCCCGCAGGCCAGCATCTGGCCGCACGTCGAGGAACAGATCGTCGATCTGATCGAGGCGAACCGCTCCACCATCGTCTTTGCCAATTCGCGCCGGCTCGCCGAGCGGCTCACCGGGCGGCTGAACGAGATCCACGAAACCCGCACCGCGGGAAGCGGCCCCGAGGCGGCGTTCGCCCCGAACGGCATCGGCTCCGCCGGCGCCGAGATGACGGCCGGGACGCCCGCGGTGCGGGTGCAGCCGGGCACTTCCATGCCCGCGGCCATCATGGCCCAGGCCGGAACCACCGCCACCAGCGTCCCGGCGGGCGAGGCGGGGGCGGTGGCGCCACTGGCCCGCGCGCACCACGGCTCGGTGTCCAAGGAGACCCGGGCCAACATCGAGGACGACCTGAAGACCGGGGTGCTGCATGCCGTGGTCGCGACCAGTTCGCTGGAGCTGGGCATCGACATGGGCCTGGTGGACCTGGTGATCCAGGTCGAGTCCCCGCCCTCGGTGGCCTCCGGCCTGCAGCGCGTGGGACGCGCCGGGCACCAGGTCGGGGAGACCTCCACCGGCACCTTCTTCCCCAAGCACCGGGCCGACCTGCTGGCCACCGCGCTGACGGTCTCGCGGATGCGCGAGGGCAGGATCGAGAAGCTTCACATCCCCGCGAATCCGCTGGACGTGCTCGCGCAGCAGACCCTGGCCGCCTGCGCCCTGGAGGACCTGGGGGTCGAGGCCTGGTTCGAGACGGTCCGCCGCTCCGCACCCTACGCCGCGCTGCCGCGCGCCGCGTTCACCGCGACCCTCGAAATGCTCGCGGGCAAGTACCCCTCGGACGAGTTCGCGCAGCTGCGCCCGCGCATTGTCTGGGACCGGGATGCCGGGGTGCTCACCGGACGGCCCGGCGCCCAGCGCCTGGCCGTGATCAGCGGCGGAACCATCCCTGACCGCGGGCTCTTCGGCGTGTACCTGATCGGCTCCGAGGACAACTCGGGGGCCAAGGGCGGGCGCCGGGTCGGCGAGCTCGACGAGGAAATGGTCTACGAGTCCCGGGTCGGGGACGTCTTTGCGCTGGGGGCCACCAGCTGGCGGATCGAGGACATCACCCACGACCGGGTGCTGGTCTCCCCCGCCTTCGGGCAGCCGGGAAAGCTGCCGTTCTGGAAGGGCGACACCCAGGGCCGGCCGGTGGAACTCGGCGAGGCGCTGGGCAAGTTCACTTCCGAGCTGGTCAACCTGCCCGCCGAAGCCTCGCGGGAGAAACTGGCCAGCATCGGGCTCGATGCCTTTGCCGCCGGGAATCTCTTGAACTACCTGGGAGCCCAGGCGGAAGCCACCACGGTGGTCCCCAGCGACAAGACGCTGGTGGTCGAGCGGTTCGTGGACGAGCTCGGTGACTGGCGGGTCATCCTGCATTCGCCCTTCGGGCTGCCCGTGCACTCTCCCTGGGCGCTGGCCGTCGGGGCGCGGCTGCACGAACGCTACGGGCTGGACGGCTCCGCGATGGCCGCCGACGACGGGATTGTGCTGCGCGTCCCGGCGATGGACGACGAACCGCCGGGTGCCGAACTCTTCTTCTTTGAGTCCGACGAAATCGAGGACGTGGTCACCGCGCAGGTGGGCAATTCGGCGCTCTTCGCCTCCCGCTTCCGCGAATGCGCCTCCCGCGCCTTGCTGTTGCCGCGCACCAGCCCCGGCAAGCGCACCCCGCTGTGGCAGCAGCGCCAGCGCAGCGCCCAGCTGCTGGACGTGGCGCGGAAGTACCCGGATTTCCCGATCATCCTGGAAACGGTGCGCGAATGCCTCAATGACGTCTACGACCTGCCAGCACTTAAGAACCTGCTTGCCGCGGTGGGTTCGCGCGGCATCGCGGTGCGCGAGGTGCAGACCCGCACCCCCTCCCCCTTCGCCCAGTCGCTGCTCTTTGGCTACGTGGCCCAATTCCTCTACGAGGGCGATTCGCCGCTGGCCGAGCGCCGCGCCGCGGCCCTGTCGCTGGACCCGGCGCTGCTGGGCGAGCTGCTGGGCCGCACCGAGCTGCGCGAGCTGCTCGACGCCAAGGTCATCTCCCGCACGCAGGACGAGCTGCAGCGTGTTGCCGAGAACCGCAAGCTGGCCGGGCTTGAGGGAACCGCCGATTTGCTGCGGATGCTCGGCCCGCTGGACGCCGCGGCGGTGGCGGCCAGACTGCGGCCCGCGGAGGACACCGCGGCGGGCACCGATCCGGTCCAGGCCGCTGCGGGGTACCTCGAGGAGCTGGTGCGCGCCAACCGCGCCCTAACGGTGCGCCTGGGCGGCAGGGAATTGTTCGCCGCAATCGAGGATGCCCCGCGGCTGCGCGACGGACTCGGGGTCCCGCTGCCCCATGGCGTGCCGCTGGCGTTCATCGAACCGGTGGCAGACCCGGTGGGCGACCTGGTCTCACGCTACGCCCGCACCCACGGGCCCTTCACGGCCGGGGACGTCGCGGCAGCCCTGGGCCTGGGCGTCGCGGTGGTCGCTTCCGTGCTGGAGCGGCTGGTTGCGGATTCCCGCGTCATGGTCGGGGCGTTCCGGCCCGCCGAAATGCTCCTTGACGCCCCGGCGGCCGGCGGCAGCGCCACCGAGTATTGCGATGCCGGGGTGCTGCGGATGATCCGCACCCGCTCGCTGGCCGCCCTGCGCGCGGAGGTCGAGCCCGTGGACCAGGAAACCTTCGCCAGGTTCCTGCCGGGCTGGCAGGGCATCGGCGCGGGACTGCGCGGCATCGACGGGGTGCTGGCGGTCATCGAGCAGCTGGCCGGGGTGCCGGTTCCGGCCTCCGCCCTGGAATCCCACGTGCTGCCCGCCCGCGTGCGGGACTACCAGCCATGGATGCTCGACGAGCTCATGAGCGCCGGGGAGGTGCTGGTTTCCGGTGCCGGGGCGCTGGCCGGGACCGACGGCTGGATCGCCCTGCACACGGCCGAAAACGCGCCGCTCAGCCTGCCGCTGCCCGACACCGCGGCCATGGGCCCGCTGGCCGCCCGGCTGCTGTCGGTGCTGGGCTCCTCCGGCGCCTACTTCGTGCCGCAGCTGGCCCGCGTGTTGGCCACCGCCCCCATGTCTGCGGACGGGCAGGGTGCGGCACCCGGCATCGAGCCGCCGGCCGCCGAGGTGCTCGGGGCGCTGTGGGAGCTGTTCTGGGCCTCGGCGGTCTCCCCCGACACCCTGGCCCCGATCCGCCAGCTGCTCTCCGGGGGCAAGGTTGCGCACCGGGTGCCGGCCCAGGCCCCGCGGGCGCGGACCGCCCGGCTGGGCCGCATGGCGATGCTGCGTGCCTCCCGCCCGGATTCCGGCATCGAGCTGTCCGGCCGCCGCCAGCTCCCGGATTCGGCCTCCGGCCGCTGGGCGGCGCTGCCCGCACCCGAAGCGGACCCGACCATCCGCGCCCACGCGGCGGCCGAGTTCCTGCTCGAACGCTACGGGGTGGTAACCCGCGGCTCGGTCGCCGCCGAATCGGTGCCCGGCGGCTTCGGCCAGCTCTACCGGGTGCTCGGCCGGCTCGAGGAGGCCGGGCACACCCGCCGCGGCTACTTCGTGGAGCGGCTCGGCGCCGCTCAGTTCTCCACCTCCGCAACCATCGACCGCCTGCGCGCCCTGGTGCGCGAGCCCGGGCACGGGGCATTGCCCGTCGCACTCGCCCTGGCCGCGACCGACCCGGCCAACCCCTACGGTGCTGCGCTGGGCTGGCCCGAGGCCACCGGCGGGCACCGCCCCGGGCGCAAGGCCGGTGCACTGGTCGTGCTGCTGGACGGCCGGCTTGCCCTGTACGTGGAACGCGGCGGAAAGACGGTGCTGGGCTTCGGAGACCTGTCCGGGGACCCGGGGTCCCCCGAAACCGATCCCGCGGTGCTCGATGCCATCGCCACCGAGCTGGTGGCGGTGCTGCGCCGCGCCGCGATCGCCAAACTGGGTATCGAGAAAATCAACGGAAAACCCATCACCGAGACGCCCGTGGGCGCGGCCCTGCGGCGCGCTGGTTTCTATTCCACGCCTAGTGGACTGCGCTTCCGAAACTAGGCAACAGGAAATTTTCCCCACACCGGAACCCACACCGGCTAGGCTAGGTGACCAGGGTCACCTGAATACTTGGGCAGGTGCACCCCTCTAGTTAGATAGGTGGTTTTGGCGATGCCCGAAGGGGACACAGTTTTTCGCACGGCCCGTCGATTGGAGGCCGCGCTGGGGGGCCGGACGTTGAGCCTCAGCGACTTCAGGGTGCCCGCGCACGCAACGCTGTCACTGGTGGACTGGATGGTCGAGTCCGTCGTTTCGCGCGGCAAGCACCTGCTGATCCGCACCCGCCCGCCGGCTAAGGTCTCCGCCCCGCCGCTGAGCATCCACTCGCACCTGCTCATGGAGGGCCACTGGGACGTCTACGCCACCGGCGAGCGCTGGCGCTCCCCCGCCTTCAAGGCGCGCGCGGTGCTGGGAAACCAGGCCTTCACGGCGGTTGGCTTCGAACTCGGGTTCCTGCACGTGCTGCGGACCACCGACGAGGTGGAGGTCATCGGCCACCTGGGCCCGGACCCGCTGGGGCATTCCTGGGATCGGGACGAGGCGGTGCGCCGCCTGCTGGGCGACCCGGCCAGGCCCATCGGCCTGGCGTTGCTTGACCAGCGGCTGATTTGCGGGCTGGGCAATGTGTATCGCTCCGAGCTGCTCTTTGTCACCCGCGTGCACCCGCGCACCCCGGTGGGCGAGGTCGCGGACCTGGGCCACCTGGTGGACATTGCCCACCGCCTGCTCCATGCCAACAAGGACCGCGCCCGGCGCGTGACCACGGGATCGGACGGGATGAACCCGTACTGGGTCTATGGCCGCGCCGGCCAGCCATGCCTGCGCTGCGGGGGAACCTTGCAAAAGGAGTCGCTGGCCGAATCGACGCGCAGCGCCGAACGCGACGTGTATTTCTGCGCCTCCTGCCAGGACTCCTACGTGGCCAGCGGCGGAGGCGCGCGCTAGCGTCCCGGACGGCACGGCAGCCGTCCGGGCGGGCCCGGCGCACATGACAGACTGGTGTGCATGGCCATGACTTCCCCCCTTCCCGTGCGCAACGGCGTCAATGCGACCCGTCTGCGCGTGCCCTCCACCGGCCAGTGGACCACGGTGTGCGAGTACATGCTGCACCGCTTCGGGCACGTCGACGCGGCCGGCATCACCCGCCGCTTCGAGCGCGGCGAGGTCGTCGGCCTCGACGGGAGCCCGCTGGATGAACACACGCCGCTGGGGACCCACGAATTCATTTGGTATTACCGGAACCTGCCGGCCGAGGAACCGATCCCGTTCACCGAGACGATCCTGCACCACGACGACAACCTGCTGGTCATCGACAAGCCGCATTTCCTGCCCACCACCCCCGGCGGGCGCTTCATCCAGGAGTCCGCGCTGGTGCGGCTGCGCAACCGCGTGGGAAACCCGGAGCTGATCCCCATGCACCGGCTGGACCGGGCAACGGCGGGCATCCTGCTCTTCTCCACCAACCCGGAGACCCGCGGCGCCTACCAGACGCTCTTCGAGCGCCGCGAGATCTCCAAGACCTACGAGGCCGTTTCAGCGCTCGTTCCGGTGGCCGGCCGCCCGGCCGGCGAGGTGTTGGGCACCGGCGGACTGGGCGGCAGCGCCGAGGAACGCAGCGGCAACGCCTTCGACGGATTGCCCGGACCCGGCAACCACCTGCTCACCGACGCCGAGCTGCGCGACCGCCTCGAGGCCCTGGGGCATCAACCGCTGGTTTACCGCAATCGGATGAGCAAGATCAAGGGGCAGCTGCGCTCGCTGGTCGAGGAGGGGGAACCGAACGCGGAATCCCTGATCGAGCTGCTGGGCACCGGCACCTCGGCCGGGCACTTTGCGGGGGTGCCGGTGGCCAAGTTCCGGCTGAGCCCGCACTCGGGCAAGACGCACCAGTTGCGCGTGCACCTAGCGGCCCTGGGCCTGGGGATCCTCAATGACCCGTTCTACCCGACGCTGCTGGATCTGGCGGCGGATGACTACGCCCGCCCGCTGCAGCTGCTGGCCCGCAGCATTTCCTTCATCGATCCGCTCTCCGGGAAACCGGTGGGCTATTCCTCGGGGCTGGAACTCTCCGAGTCCCCCGCCCGGGCAGCAATCGCACACGAACCGTCCGCCGCCATGGCGTAGCTCACCCTCGCAGGTCTTGCCTCGAGGCGTGGGAATCGGGCATCGCCTCCGGGTTGTTCGGTACGCTGGTAGCCATCCGATAAACCGGTGCGCCAAGTGCATCGCGGCGATGAAGGAGATGAAGATGAACAATTCCGATACCAGAACCTCCGCCGCGTCAAACAAATCGCAGGACCCGGCAACGTCCGCCAACAAGGACGAACCGGCAACGACCGAGAAGGCCAAGGCCCCCGCGCCGGCAACATCCCAGGCAGCCAAGGCCGATCGCGCGCAGGCACCCAAGACAGCTGAAACGGCCGAATCGTCGAAGGCGCCCGAGGCAGAAAAATCCGATCCGGAAACCACGAACCAGCCGCAGGGGAATGGCATTGCGGACAACGCCGCCTCCCCCTCTGCCCGCACCACCGACCTGGTCCTGGATCCCGGGGCAGCCGCGCCTGTCGAGGTCAAGGAACGGCTCTCTCAGCGCATAGCCCACCCCGTGCCGCACCACCCCGTCCCCGAAGCCCACAACGTGGACGAAGTGCTCAAGAGTCCCGAGGACACGCCATCGGGCAAATCCCCGCTGCGCCACCTGACGGACAAGAAAACCTCCGCGGCGCCGGATGCGACGGGCCCGGGCCCCAAGGCGGTGTCCGGCGGTTTCGCCGGACTCAACAACTGGCTTGATTCCCTGCCCGAGCCCAATCTGGAACGCCTGGGCGACAGGATCTACGCAGCCCCCTCAACCATCAAGAAACGTTGGCACCGGTTGCGCATCGAGCGCGCCAGGGCCGCCGAGCTCAAGGAACAGGAACGGTTGCTCGAGGTCGCCCGGGCCGAGGCAAAGGCGGAAGCCGCCAAGCGCGAAGCCGCACGCCTGGCCCACCAGGCCCAGCTGGATGCGGCCGCCCGGCAGGCGGAGGAAGCACGGTTGGCCGCGCAGGCGCAGGCCGATGCCCGTGCCGCGGCCGCCGAAGAGGCGAGGCTGCGTGCCCTGGCACCATCCCCGGCTGAAGCCCCGGTGGATGACGCACCCGAGTTGCACGCCGGGAACCTGCTTTCGGGTCCGGCGGACGACGTGGTGACGGCCGGCTACGACGCCCCCGGCGGGGATATCGTGGCTGCAGGCACCGGGACCCCGGTGGCCTCCTCCCCGGCCCCGCCGATGGATCCGGAGGAGTTGGCCGCACTGGTGGCAAGCGCCAAGGCCGCCATAGACCATCAACAGGCAGCGGCCGAGGAACCGGTCTACGAGGCCCCCTACGTCCTGCCCGAAACCGGCCCCAACCCCGCCGAGGAACCGGCCGACCTGCGCCGCCGGATACTCGGCAGCGGTGCCGCCCTGGCCGCGGCGGCCGTGTCCCTGGCCAGCCTGCAGACATTGTCGTCCGGCGCGGTCGAATCGCTCGGTTCCAACCATTCACTGCTGTCCCTTGCCCCCACCGCGCACCTGCTCTGGCCCGTCATCTTCATCTGGGCGTTGCTGGGAGCCGCCTACTCGTGGGCGCCCTCGCAACGCTCCGCGGTGCGCCAGCGCGCCGTCGGCCATCGGTTCGCGCTTGCCTGCACGGCCAATGTGCTGTGGATGCTCAGCGCCGTGAACGATTGGCTGTTCCCCGCGTTCGGCTTCGCCGCGGCCAGCTGCTGGTTCCTGTACACCGCCGTGCGCGCGTTGAACCTCAAGACCGCCCGCACCGCGCGTGAACGGATGCTGACCGACGCGCCGGTCAGCCTGATGACCGGCTTCAGCATGGTCGTGCTGGCTTCAACGTTCATGAACATGCTGGCGTCCTGGGGTGCCGGCGGGGCGGGCATTTGGATCGCCACGCTGCTGGTTCCGGCCCTGGGCTATGCCGCCGCAAGCCTGTCCATGACCGAACGCGGACGCATCATCATGGCCATCGGATTTGGCTGGGGCATGTTCTGGCTACTCGTGCCGCGGGTGCTGGGAACCAACAATTCCATTTGGATTGCCATCCTGGCGGGCATGGCCGCATTCGTGGTTTTGCTGGCCACCGAGAACCGTCGCTACCAGATCCACCACGCCGAGCACCGCGCCGCGCGGGGCAAGTCGACGGACTTCGCCTAGACCTGCCGGCCGCGTGTTCAGCGGCGCAGCGTGATCCAGCGTCCGCGGGTGCGGCGCAGCACCACCAGCTTTTCGGTCACCCCGACCTTTTCCACCGCCGCACGCATGGCCGCCGCCGAGGCTATGGCGCGCGCATCCGGGTTCCCGTCTTCCTCCACGGTGTAGCGCACCGTGATCCGCGGAACCCCCGCCACGACGTCGAGCTGGTTCGCATCCACGTGGTGGCCCGCGGCCAGCGCTGCCACGGCGGAGTCCATGACTGCCTCGGGGGCATGCCCGGGCCGAAGCCCCATGATATTCAACTGGGCTCGATAGGAAGGCATGGAAACAAGCCTAGTGCGTTCCCGTGCCCCCGGTACCGCCGCCTCGGCCATCATGGCGGCAGGAACCCGGCCGTGCACGAAAGTGGCACACTGTAATCCATGAGTGCACCCCAAGAATTCACGCAGTGGCGCCGCATGCGCGATGAAGGCCTGGCCGTCCCCTTTGGGTGGCTGTCGCTGAGCAGCTACCAGTGGCTTCCGGAGGAACCCGGGCCGCTGGACCTGGTTCCCGGCCGCTGGAGCGCCGATGGAACCACCGCGAAGGCAAGCTTTGAGGCGGCCGATTCGGTGACCACTCCGGATGGCGACCCGGTCGTCGGCACCCTGTCCAAGTCCCTTCACGAGGACGAATCGATGCACTTTGTCCGCCACGGCGACACCCTGGTTGAACTGGGCGTGCGCGGGGGCAGGTACATGATCCGCACCCGGGAACGCACCCATCCCCGGCTGAAGGCCTTCACCGGCGTCCCGCTCTTCGATTACGACCCGGCCTTCGTCGTTCCCGGGCACTTCACCGCGTTCCACGCCCCGAGGGTCGTCCCGGTCGACAGCTACCGCCCCGACACAAAGCTCAAGGCGGAACTGGTCGGCCAGGTCGACTTCGAGCTGGGCGGACGCCGCGCGACCCTGGGCGCCTCGCAGAATGCGGACGGTTCACTGACCATCGCGTTCCGGGACGCCACCAACGGGGTGCAGACCGCACCCTGGCGCTTTGTCACGGTCACTACGCCCGGCCCCGGCGCGGACGTCGTCATTGACTTCAACCGCACGCTGAACTACCCGATGGCGTTCTCACCCCATGCGGTATGTCCCGCCCCGGTGCCGGGCAACCGGCTCGAGGTGGCGGTGCGCGCCGGGGAGTTGGCGCCCCACTAGTCACATGGCCGCGCCGAGCGGCTACTTCGGCCCCATGCGGATGGCGCCGTCAAGGCGGATGGTCTCGCCATTGAGCATCTGGTTCGCCACGATGTGCTCCACCAGGGCGGCGTACTCGGCCGGCTTGCCCAGTCGCGCCGGGTGCGGGACCTGGGCACCCAGGGAGGCCTGCGCCTCGGCCGAGAGCGAGGCCATCATCGGGGTCTCGAAGATCCCCGGGGCGATGGTCATGACCCTGATGTAGTGGCGGGCAAGTTCGCGGGCCAGCGGCAGCGTCATGGCGGCCACCGCGCCCTTCGAGGCGGAGTAGGCCGGCTGGCCGATCTGCCCGTCAAAGGCCGCGACGGAAGCGGTGTTGATAATGACCCCGCGCTCGGAGGTTCCGGTGGCGGGGTCGATGACCGGGTCGGTTCCCGCCATGGCCTCGGCGGCCAGGCGGACCACGTTGAAGGTTCCGGTGAGGTTGACGGCGATGACCTTTTCAAACTGTGCCAGCGGCAGCACCCCCTCGCGCCCCAGCACCTTGCCCGGGGTGGCGACCCCGGCGCAGTTGACCACGATGCGCAGGGGGCCGAGGTCCGCTGCCACCGCGATGGCGGCCTTGACCTGGTCCTCGTCGGTGACGTCGGCCGCGGCGAACCTGGCCCGCTCCCCCAGCGCCGCGGCGGCCGCGTCCCCCTGAGCCGAGGGCAGGTCAACGAGCACCACGTGGGCGCCGGCGTTGTACAGGACCCGGGCGGTGGCGGCCCCGAGACCGGAGGCTCCCCCGGTGACCAGGGCGACTGAGTCGGTGATGAGCATGGTGCGCTTCCCTTCATTGGGTTAGTGGCCATTAACTCACTACAGACTAGACCGGGATGGCCCCGGACAGAAGGGGGTGCCGCATCTTGCGCGCGGGTCCGCTGGACGTAGACTGCAGCCATGGGCCGCTTCATCCTGGTTTCCACGCGGGAACACGACCTCGCGGCGTCCGACGAGGTGCGCGGTGTCCTGGACGCGAGCGGATTGGCACCCGATGCGCTGCGCGTCATCCGGCTGGACCGCGAGCCGTTGGGACCCCTTGGCGCCCTGGGCCTGGACGACTGCCCGGGCATCATCCTGGGAGGCAGCCCCTTCAACGCCTCGGACCATCCGTCCACGAAGTCAGCGACGCAGCAAAGGTGCGAGGCCGACTTGTCCAGGCTGCTCGACGTGCTGGTGGCCGAGGACTTTCCCTTCCTGGGTGCCTGCTACGGCGTGGGCACCCTCGGCATCCACCAGGGAGGGAGGATCGATACGCGCTTCGGCGAACCGGTGGGCACCTCGCGCATCAGGCTCACCGGCCAGGGTCGCCGAGATCCGCTGCTGGCCGGGCTCCCCGCTGAATTCGATGCCTTCGTGGGGCACAAGGAGGCCGTCTCCGAGCTGCCGGCAGCGGCGGTGTTGCTGGCCGATTCGGCTGCCTGTCCCGTGCAGATGTTCAGGGTCAAGACGAATCTCTATGCCACCCAGTTCCATCCCGAGCTGGACCCCGCCGGGCTGGCCCAGCGCATCATGATCTACCGCGATGCGGGCTATTTTCCCCCGCAGGACGCCCAGCGGCTGCACGACGAGGCGCTGGCCGCCCTCGTGGAGTGGCCGGCACTGATCCTGCGCAACTTCGTGCGGCGCTATGGGGCCGAAAGCTAGAAGATCCCTTGCCCGGCATCGAGCCGGGCCACGTAGTCGGCGATCTTCCTCCGTCGGGTCTCATCCCCCCTGACGGTGTGCAACCGGTAGTAGATGGCGAATCGCTCGCTGGCGCCGAGGGCTGCCAGCGTTTCTTGCGCCCGCGGAAATCCGGAAACCGCCTCGAGGAAATCGGCGGGAAGCTGCGCCGATGCCTGCCCCGCATAGGCTTCGTCCCACCTCCCGTCGGCCTTGGCCGCCTGAACCGCGGCGGCCCCCGCCGGCTGAATCAGGCCGACGGCCTCCAGCCGCTGGACGTGTTCCACGTTCCTGGCGGACCACTTGCTGCGCGCGGTGCGCGGGGTGAATCTGTTGGTGAAGCTGTGCTCGTCGCGGGCGTTGCGCTGGCCGTCGATCCAGCCAAAGCACAGGGCCTCGTCCAGCGCCTGCGCGTAGGTCAGGCTTGTGGTGGTTCCGCCTTTCTTGTGCAGCACCAGGTTCACGCCCGGATGGCTGGCGTGGTGCTCCTGCAGCCAGGCGCGCCACGCGGCGGCATCGGGCACCAACAGTTCCTCCAGGGGGATCGCCATGGACCCATCATTCCACCGGCCGCCGGGGGCTGCCAGCCGTGGCCTTGTGGCAGCGGCGGCTATATTGCTAGCATCCGTTGCATGGCAGCGAACAGAGACGAACACAGCGACAAGATCCAATTCAACGTCTACCTTCCGGCGCCGCTGGTGCGCCGCGTGAAGCACGCCGCCGTCGATGACGGCAGCAGCCTTTCCGCCTTCGTGGAAAAGGCCCTTGCCGAGTACCTGGAGCGACACTGATGTTGCGCGTGCGGCCCGTGGTGAAAACCGGGCACGCCGCTGCCTGGGCCGAGCTGTTGCTGGCCCTCGGACTTGCCGAATTGCCGCACGAGCCCTCCGGGGAACGGTGCTTTGCCGCTGGCTCCGGACGCGTTCTCCTCCGTACCGCGACCTCCTTCGCCATCGAGCTGGGTTTCGAGGTGCGCGACCTGGAAAGGTTCGCGCAGTGGACCCGCAGCGACGGCACCGGGGTATTGGTTCGCGATGCGGCACACGGGCCCGTCGGCCACCTCGCCGCGCCCGACGGGCTGGCGTTCACCGCCACCCCGGTGGACGCCCGGCTCACCGCCGGCTCGGGGCCCGCGGCCCCGGGCTCGTTCGGCGTGCTGGCGGTGTGGCACACCCCGGACGTGCCGGGCTCCGCGCAAACGCTGCGGAACATTGGCGCGATCCAATCCCCCGGCGGCTCCGGCGGGACCGGCGCGCATTTCCGGGCCAAGCACGGCGGGTTCGTGGATCTGCGTGCCGCGGATGCCGCCGGGGTCGGACTGGAACTTGGCATCGGGGGCGAGGCCGGGGAACTTGCCTCGAGGTTGGCGGCCGGCGGGCACCAGGCGCGTTTCGCCGCGAGGCCGCACGGCCGGATGCTGCTGGTGCGGCACCCCGATGGCCGGGACCTGGCGATTGCCGAACGCCGCCACCATGCGGACGGCAGGGCGCCGCGGGAATAGCCCGGGCGCGGCACCGGTTGCCACCGGGCATGAGCAAACTCTTCACGCCGGTCCGACTTGCCGCCCCCGAGGGCCCGGGCCTGACGCTCCGGAACCGCACCGTGCTGGCACCCATGTGCCAGTACTCCGTCACCAATCTCGACGGCGTCCCCCACGCCTGGCACCTGGCCCATCTGGGCGCCCGCGCCGCGGGAGGCTTCGGGCTGGTCTTCACCGAGGCGGCCGCCGTCACCGCCCAGGGCCGCATCAGCGACAGGGACGCAGGCATCTGGAACGACGCCCAGGCACAGGCGTGGGCACCGATCGTCGAGTTCATCCACTCCCAGGGCGCGGCGGCCGGCATCCAGCTGGCCCACGCCGGGGCCAAGGCCTCGACCCATGCCTGGCTGCCGGAGCCGACGGCCGCCGGACAGGTCGGCAGCCTCGGCGGGCCCGATGGCGGCTGGGAAACCATCGGCCCCTCGGAGACCGAGGTCTTTGGGCTCGACTCCCCGCTCGCCATGACCGACGGGCAGATCGCCGCCTCGATCGCGGACTGGGCCGATGCCGCACGTCGTGCCGACGCCGCGGGGTTTGACGTCATCCAGATCCACGCCGCCCACGGCTACCTGATCCACCAGTTCCTCTCCCCGCTGGCCAACGACCGCACGGATGGATACGGGGGAAGCTACGAGAACCGCACCCGGTATGCGCGCGAGGTGATCACCGCGGTGCGTGCGGCCTGGCCGGCACACAAGCCGCTGGCCATCCGCCTCTCCGGGGACGACTGGGTCGAGGGCGGGTGGAGGATCGCGGACACCGCACGCTTCGCCGCCGAGGCCTTCGCACTGGGCGTCACCGCCTTCGACCTCTCCAGTGCCGGGATCGGCAAGTACCACGGGCCGAGCGGACCGGGCTTCCAGGTGCCGCTGGCCACGGCCGTCAAGCAGGCCGTCCCGCAGGCCTTCGTGAGCGCGGTGGGCATGGTCAACGACCCCTCGCAGGCCGAGCAGGTGCTGGTCACCGGCGCCGCGGACGGGGTGTCGATCGGCCGTGCGGCGCTGAAGAACCCGAACTGGCCCGCGGTGGCCGCCGCCGAGCTGGGGGTGCCGCGCGAGCAGGTGCCCTTCGCGGCGCAGTACTGGCGCGCCCACTGGTAGACGCGCCCGCGCCGCCATGCAAAAGGTGCGGGCCGTCCGGGAGGGGATTCCCGGACGGCCCGCACCTTTCTTGCGGGGTTACGGCAGTGCGCTTGCTCGGTGGCTAGCCGCGCAGGTCCTTGCCCACGGACTCCGGCATTTTGTAGATGGTGAGCGCGCTGATCAGCAGCAGGACGATGGAGTAGACCGCAAACACCGTTCCGCCGGCGGGGATGCCGAACCAGGCGTTGAACCCGGCCTGCAGGAAGGCAGCGGTGCCACCGAAGGCCGCCACGGCGATTGCGTAGGGGATGGCCACGCCGATGGTGCGGATGGCGGTGGGGAACAGCTCGGCGTAGACGGCCGGAACGATCGAGGCGGAGGCGGCGATGAAGATGAGCATCACCGACATCGCGATGAACAGCTGCCAGGCCTCGCCGCGCACCAGGGATGACATCGGGAACTGCAGGGCCGCGGCACCCAGGGCCGAGATCAGCAGGACCGGACGACGGCCGATGCGGTCCGAAAGCTTGCCCCAGAACGGCAGGGCCGTCATGAACACCAGGTTGGCGGCGACGCCGGTCCACAGCGCGGTGGCCGGATCCATCTTCAGGTTGGCGATCGCGTAGGCAGGGGTCGACACGGACCAGATGTAGTAGACGACGGTCAACCCGACGGTCAGTCCGATGACCCGCAGGGCCTGGCGCCAGTTGGCCATGATCTGCGAGATGACCGAGGGGCCCTTGGTGGCGGCCGTGGCCTTGGCCGACTTCTGCTCCTCGAACTGCTCGGTTTCCTTCAACCGCGAGCGCATGACCAGGGTGTACAGGCCCATCAAGGCACCGACGGCGAAGGGGATGCGCCAGCCGAAGGCGCCCATCTGTTCCTTGGTCAGCGTAATGGTCAGGATCGCGCCGAGCAGGGTGCCCGCAACGATTCCGGCGGTTCCGGAGAAGTACATCAGCGTGGAGTAGAACCCGCGCTTCGGGGCCGGGGCCACCTCGGCGAGGTAGGTCTGCGCGCTGGGCATCTCGCCGCCGTGCGCCAGGCCCTGCAGCAGGCGGGCCACCAGCAGGATCAGCGAGGCGCCGGCTCCGATGCTTGAGTAGGTCGGGGTGATCGCGATGATCAGCGAGCCGACCGAGGCCAGGCCCACGGCCATGGTCATGGCCGCCTTGCGCCCGACCTTGTCGCCGATCAGGCCGAAGAAGGCGCCGCCGAAGGGGCGGGCCACGAAGCCGACGGCAAAGATCGCCATGGTGGCAAGGAACGCGGAGGTCGGGTCGGCCTTGGAGAAAAGCTGGCCGGAAATGAAGGAGGCGAAGGTGGCGTAGATGGCCCAGTCGAACCATTCCACGGCGTTGCCGGCGCCAATGCCCAGCAGGGTCTTGGCGGTTGACTGTCCGGGGGTCCCGTGCGGGACCTGTCCGGTGCCTTGGGTGTTGCCGGCCGGGGCCAGCTGTTCCTTGATGCTCATGGGAGTTGGATCCTAGATCTGTGTGGGAGTGGGGGGCGGGAGTTAGTGTGAAGCCAGGGAAGCGAGCTTGGCGGTGGCCAGCTGCGTGTAGAGCGCGGTACCGCGACCCAACACCGAATCGTCAAAACGTGCATACGGGGAGTGGTTGTAGGCGGCGGATGCACCATCCCCACCGGGAGCCAGCGCGGAGAGGAAGATGAAGGCGCCGGGAACCTCGTTCAGCACCCGGGAGAAGTCCTCCGAGCCGGCCAACGGACTGGCCATGGCGGCAAAGGAATCGGGCCCATAGAGTTCGCGCACCGCATCCGCCGCAAAATGCGTTTCCGCCTCGGTGTTGATCGTGGTGGGGTACTCGGTGCGGTATCCGACCTCAACCTCCAGCCCGTGGGCCCGGGCGATGCCCTGGAGCAGTGCGGGAACCGCGGCCTGGAGCTTCTCGTGGCTGGCGTTGCTGAAGGAACGGATGGTCGCCTCGAAGTAGGCGGTTTCCGGGATGATGTTGCGCACCGTTCCTGCCCGCAACACGCCAACGGAAATGACCACCGGGTCAAAGATGTCGAATTGGCGGGTGACCATGACCTGAAGGGCTGTCACCATTTCCGCGGCGGCAGTGACCGGGTCCTTGGCGGCGAAGGGTGCAGAGCCGTGCCCGCCGGCGCCGCGCACCGTCACGAACAATCCGTCGGACGCGCTCATCACCGCACCTGGCTTGGCGGTGAAGACGCCGGTGGATCCCATCGAGCTCATCACGTGCAGCCCGAAGGCCGCATCCACCTTCTTCCCGCTGGCCTCCAGCACGCCCTCGCGCACCATGTGGCCCGCCCCGTCCCAGCCTTCCTCGCCGGGCTGGAACATCAGCACCACGTCCCCTGCAAGGGAGTCGCGGCGTTCGGCCAACAGGGTTGCGGCTCCGGCCAACATCGCGGTGTGCATGTCATGCCCGCAGGCATGCATGGTGTCCCCGGTCTGCGAGGCGAATTCGACACCGGACTTTTCTGCCAGCGGCAGTCCGTCCATGTCACCGCGCAGCAGCACCGTCGGGCGCTCGCCGGCAGGCCCATTGGACGCTCCGCCGCGCAACACCGCCGTCACGGAGGTGAGGTCGGTTCCCAGGGAAATCTCATAGCCCAGGGGTTCAAGCCACTGCAACACACGCTCCTGGGTGCGCGGCAGCTGCAGCCCGATTTCGGGCTCGCGGTGCAGCGCATGGCGCAGGCGGGCGATCTCCGGAAGGAGTTCGCTTGCGTCCTGCAGGATTGCGGTGGTGGCGGTGCTCATGCCGTGTGGTCTCTTCCCAAGGGTCCAGCGCCCACCGATTGGTGCGCTGTATCACTATCGATCGTGGGGCACTGTCGGGATAATGGAGGAAGATTCACGGATAATTGCACAAGGTGGCCTTCAAACCACGATTTTGTGCGCACGCGAAAAAAGGGGTCCCGATGGAGCTGCCGGTCGAGGACCTGCAATTGGTGCATGCGCTGCAGATCGCGCCGCGGGCCAGCTGGGCCGAGCTGGGGTCGATCCTCGGGCGGCACCCCGCGACGATCTCCGCCCGCTGGACTCGGTTGCGCGAGGACCGCATGGCCTGGATCCTGGGGCACCTGGGCGGCCACCCCGAACAGCACTGCACCGCCTTCGTCGACGTCGTGGCTGATCCGGCACGGGTCGATGAGGCGCGCGTTGACCTCTGCGCGATCTCGGAGGTGCTCACGGTGGATGATGCGACCAGCAGTGCCGACTTCCGGCTCACCTGCCTGGCCGCCGACTGGCTCACCATGGCCCGGGAGGTGCTGCCGCGCATCCGCGGGGCCCGCGGCGTCCAACGCACCAAGGTCTCGCTGTGCACCAAGCTCTATGCCACCGGAAACGTATGGCGCCTGGATGTCCTGTCCCCCGCGCAGCAGGCCCAGCTGCAACGCCTCAACCAGCCACCGCTGGCGCAGCCGACTATCATCCCCGCCACGTTCTGGCCCATGCTCCGGGTGCTGATGCGCGATGGCCGGGCCACCGCCTCGGAGATCGCCCTGGCCACCGGCCAGCACCCCTCCACCACGGGCCGTGCGCTGAGAACCGCGTTGGAGACCGGCATGGTGACCATGCGTTGCGAACTGGCAAGCCACTACACCGGCTACCCCCTGACGGTGCAATGGTTCGCGAGGGTTCCAGCGGGCACTGCGGACACCGTTGCAGCCTTCCTGATGGAGCATCGGACGCTGCGCCTTTGCGCCTCAACCACGGGCGCGGCGAACATGACGTTCATGATGCAGCTGCGCACCCCGGCGGACATCGCCGACATCGAGGCCAGGCTCGCCGCCAAGGTCCCCGGTGTCGACATCATCGAGGCCTGCGTGGGCGTACATGCGTTCAAGCGCATGGGCTGGATGCTGGATCCGGAGGGGCGTCCCACCGGTGAGGTCGTCACCTGATCCGGGCCGGGAAGGGCCGCCTTAAGTGACGATTCCCCGGCCATCCCCCGAAACGGGGAATGGCCGGGGAATCGTTTCACGTCAACGAGGCGCCAGGTCCTAGTGCGCGTGCTCCGCTGCCGTGGCAGGGGCAGGCTCCTTGGCCTTGGTCAGGAAGAGCGCGATGACCACCATGCCCACGGCACAGACCGAAGCCACCAGGAAGCCGGCGGAGAACCCGTCGATCTGGGCCTGGATGGGATCCGTGCCGGCTGCGGCGCCTGCGCCGATCCGCGAGGCCAGGACTCCTACGAGCAATGCGGTGCCGGCCGCGCCGCCCAACTGCTGCAGGGTGGAAAGCACCGCGGAGCCGTGGGAGTGCAGCGAATGCGGCAGCGGGTTCAATGCCGTGGTGAACGCCGGGGTGAAGATCAGCGACAGGGCCAGGGACATGGTCAGGTGCAGGGCGATGATCACGCCGATGGCGGTCTCGGCGCCCAGCAGTTGCGAGTAGCCAAAGAGCACCAGGACCAGGATCACTGTCCCGGGAATCATCAGCGGGCGCGGGCCGACCCGGTCGAAGATCCGGCCCACGAACGGTGCCAGCAGGCCCATGAGCAGGCCGCCGGGCAGCAGCATCAGGCCGGTGGCAAGCGTGTCCAGGCCGCGCACGTTTTGCAGGTACATCGGCAGCAGGATGATCACGCCGAAGAGCGCCACCATGGCCAGCACCATCAGCGACAGCGACAGCGTGAACGGACGGTAGGTGAAGGTGCGCAGGTCAAGCAGCGCACGGTCCTTCTTTTGCAGGCGCAGCTGCAGCATCGTGAAGGCCACCAACGCGAGAACCGCGACCACCAGAATGCCCAGCGTCTGCGTATCCAGCCCGTTGGCCGAGAGGCGGCTGAGCCCGAAGACCAATCCGCCGAAGGCGGGGATGGAGAGGATCACCGAGGGAATCGACAGCGGCATGGTGGACGCCTCGGCAACCTTGTTCAACCGCGGTGCCCCGATAAACAGGGCGGCCAGGGCGATCGGCGCGACGATCAGGAACATGAAGCGCCAGTTCAGGAACTGCAGGATGAGTCCCGAAACCGTTGGGCCGATGGCCGGTGCCACGGAAATCACGATGGACACGTTGCCCATGATGACACCGCGCCGGTTGGCCGGCACCAGGTCAAGGACCGTGGTCATCAGCAGCGGCATCATGATCGCGGTGCCGGAGGCCTGGATGACGCGGGCGGCCAGCAACACGCCGAAGCCGGGGGCCGCGGCGGCCAGCAGCGTGCCCAGGGAGAACAGCCCCATGGCCAGCATGAACACCCCGCGGGTGCTGAAGCGCTGGAGCAGGAAGCCGGTGGCTGGGATGACCACTGCCATGGTGAGCATGAAGATTGTCGCAAGCCACTGGATGGCTTCCTCGCTGACCTGGAACTCGTGCATGAGCACCGGCAGCGCCACGTTCATGATCGTTTCGTTAAGGATCACCACGAACGCGGAAACGATCAGCACCGTGATGGTGGCCAGATCCTTGGGGTTGAGTTTGGTGCCGGTCACGGGTAGTGGCCTCTTCCATGAAAAGTGTGGATGGATGGTTCCGAACATTTCATTCTAGCTTCGGGGGCCCCCGGTTGATTCCCGGAAATGAAAAACATGCCATGAATTACACAACACGGTCCGCTACGTGGCCAGCCGACCCGCAGATGGGCCAAGATGGATGCATGAACGTTCGCACTCCGGATCCCAATCCCGGCTGGCTGTCCGACGAGGACCTCTATGAGGCCCGCGCCCGGCTGCCCATGCTCTACATCGAAGCCATCCCGGTGCGCCTGGATCCGCTCGGCTATGTCATGGAGATCGGCCTGCTGCTAACCGCCGATCCCGAGGGGCGGATGCTGCGCACCTTCGTCTCAGGCCGGGTGATGTACCGGGAGACCATCCGTGCGGCGCTGACCCGCCACATTGAAAAGGACCTGGGGCCCATGGCGATGCCGCAGCTGCCGCCGTGCCCGGCCCCCTTCACCGTGGCCGAGTACTTCCCGTCCCCCTCGGAGACCGGATTGACCGACGAACGGCAGCACGCGGTGGCCCTGGCCTACATCGTGCCGGTGCGCGGGGAATGCTCGCCGCGCCAGGACGCACTGGAACTGACCTGGCTCACGCCGGAGGAGGCGCTGAGCCCCAATATCCAGGAAGAGTTCGCCGGCGGTCGGGAAAACCTGGTCCGCCAGGCGCTCGCCCACGTCGGATACGTCCGCTGACAAGGTTCGGCGCCGCCTGCTAGCCGAGTTTGGGCAGCAGACGGCGCCGGAACCAGGCGCCGTAGACCGAACCGATCACCACCACCGCCATGCCGACCAGGGCGCCGATGATGGTCTCAAGCATCCGGTCGTAGAGCAGCGCAGTGTTCAGCCCCGTCCCGACGGAGACGCCCACCAGCGCCAGCGGGGTCACGAAGATCTGGGCCAGGAAATAGTTGCGGGCGATGAACATCTCGGCCGCGAACTGCAGCAGCCCGATCATGCCCAGCAGTACCCAAACGGGCGGCGCGAAGGCGATGACCGCCGCCATCAACACCAGACCGGTGACCGTGCCGAGGATGCGGTGGATGCCGCGGCGCACGCGGTGCCGGGTGGTGTGCCCCACCAGCGGCACGACCGCCGCCACCATGGCCCAGTAGCTATGCCCGGTGGACAGCGCGGGGGCCAGCAGGTTGGCAATGGAACCGGCCAGTCCCGCGGCGAGCAGGTACAGCAACGCCTCGTTCCAGATTGCAAGGCGCACCGTCCGAGACAGGGGTGCCGGGGCGGCGTGGGGCCCCCAGGAAGCACCCCTGGCAAAGAGCATCCCGGAAAAGCCGACAGCGACCGCGAACAGCACCGCCACCAGGGCGGCGGCCATGGATTCGGCCAACGGCGGCTGGTGCGGCATGGAGGCGATGGCCGCGAAGGCGAAGATGTGGAAGAGCGATCCGCCGGGGCGCAATTGCAGGAACCCGGTGACAACCGAACAGATGCCGGAAACCACGGTGGTCAGCCCCACGACCATCCAGGCACTCGACGCCGGGTCGTCGTGGTTGACCAGGTAGTGCGAGGACAGCGCGGCGGCGAGGATCACCGCGAGGAACAGGCCTCCGGCCTTGGCCTGGGCCACCAGACGGTTCGCGTAGCCGGGCACCCGGCCGTACACGCCGGTGAACGCGCCAAAGATCACGAACACCATCAGGTCCAGCCGGTCGATGGCCAACAGGCCAAAGAGCGGCACGAAGATGCCAATGGCCGTGCGCAACGCGATCCAGTGGTCGTTGTTTGACGGCCCCAGGGTCAGCAACCCCTCAATGTACTTGCCCATGCCCGTGGTTGATCGCCGCTCTCTTGGTCCCGCGCTGTCTGATGCCACCCTCCAACGCTACGCGGCGCATCGGCACGACGGCGGCTCTTGTGAGGGAACGAATAGTCCCTGGTGAGCCAAGGCACGCACCCCGTTTTGCCGCCCGGCCGGGGACATGCGGCACACTTGATAGGTGCCCAACGATTCTTTTGATGCCGCTGTACCCCATCCGCGCCAGTCCGACTTTTCCTTTGAGGTCGGCACCCGCCTGAGCAATGCCGACGGTTCGGCGTCAAACGGCCGCACCGGCGTTATCACGACCCCCCACGGGCAGATCAAGACCCCGGCGTTCATTGCCGTGGGCACCAAGGCCACGGTCAAGGCCGTCCTGCCCGAATCCGTGGCGCAGCTCGGCGCCCAGGCCGTGCTGGCCAACGCCTACCACCTCTACCTTCAGCCGGGCTCCGACATCCTCGATGCAGCCGGCGGACTGGGCAAGTTCATGAACTGGTCCGGACCCACCTTCACCGATTCGGGCGGATTCCAGGTCATGAGCCTGGGCTCGGGATTCAAGAAGGTCATCGACATGAAGTCCGTGGACCAGTCGGGCCCCGACGACGCGGTGGCCCCGGGCAAGGAACGCCTGGCCAACGTGGATGACGACGGCGTCTGGTTCAAGAGCCATATCGACGGCACCAAGCACCGTTTCTCCCCGGAGATCTCCATGAAGGTCCAGCACGAGATCGGCGCCGACATCATGTTCGCCTTCGACGAGCTGACCACCCTCCAGAATTCCCGCGGCTACCAGGTCGAGTCGCTCGAGCGCACCCGGCTGTGGGCGCAGCGCTGCGTGGCGGAGCACTTCAACCTCACGGATTCCCGTATAGGCAAGGACTACCAGGCGCTCTTCGGCGTGATCCAGGGCGCCCAGTACGAGGACCTGCGCCGTCAGGCCTGCCGGGACCTGGGGGCCATGGCCTTTGACGGCTTCGGCATCGGCGGGGCACTGGAGAAGGAGAACCTGGGCACCATCGTGGGCTGGTGCGCCGAGGAACTTCCCGAGAACAAGCCGCGGCACCTGCTGGGCATCTCCGAACCCGATGACATCTTCACCGCCATCGAGAACGGGGCGGACACCTTCGATTGCGTCTCCCCCACCCGGGTGGCCCGCAACTCGGCGTTCTACACCCCGCACGGCCGCTTCAACCTCTCGGGGCAGCGCTACAAGAGGGATTTCACGCCCTTGTCCGAGGAATGCGACTGCTACACCTGCCAGAACTACACCCGTGCCTACATCCACCACATGTTCAAGGCCAAGGAACTGATCAGCCACACGCTGATCTCCATCCACAACGAGCGTTTCGTGGTGAAGATGGTCGACGACGCCCGGCTGGCCATCGAGGACGGCACCTTCCACGAGCTCAAGGAACGGGTCATGTCCCGCTACTACGCCGGGGCCCCCGATCCCCAGGGGTTGGAGACCGTCGCGGTCTGATCGTGGCGGCGGGACCCTAGCCCGCCGTTTCGGGGCGCCTTGACCGCAGCCTGCGCACCCCGATGAACAGCAGCACGGCCAGGCCCGCCGCGGCCACGAGCACCAGCACGGGAAGGGCGATGGCCAGCAGGCTCAGTCCCAGCGAGGCCCCGTCCTCCGCGGTGCTCACCACCGGGGCCGCGACCCCGGCCGTTCCCATGTTCAGCAGCGGCCTCGACCCGGACTTGAGCAGGTGGAAGACCAACGCGATCACCGCGCCAATGAGAAGCGGCACCCACTGTGCCGAGCCGAAGGTGTTCCCGGGGTCGGACACGGCCACGGTTTCGGCGCCCACGCCGGAGGCGAAGACGAGTCCCCCGGAAGCCGGGCGCACCACCGTTTGCAGCGCGTCGTTGACCGAGTCGACCAGCGGGATCTTGTCGGCGACGACCTCGATGAGCAGCAGCACCGCAAGGATGCCCAGGGCCCAGCCGTTGGAGAGCCAGCCCCAGCCGTCCGGCAGCGCCACCCACGAGGTGAAGCGGTTGAGCAGCCCCAGAACCAGCAGGGGGATGTATGCGTTCAGTCCCGCGGCCGAGCTCAGCCCGGCGGCCGTGAGTAGTTCCATGTGCCCAGACTAGGCCCAGCCGCGGTGCAAGTGCCGCAACGTGCCGGTGGCATTTTGGCCGAAGCTCCGCCGCGGAAAGGATGCGCACTGGGTCGCACAGCGCATCCACCCACGGGAAGGCATCGAAAGAGGCGGTGGCCCTTCGCCACGCACAGGCGAAGGGCCACCGCCCCCGAAAATGTTTTGCCGCGTGCCTACGCAGGGGTTCCCGGCGTCGCGGCCTGCAGCTCGTAGCTGGGCTCGCGGCGCTTGAACCAGCGGATGACAAGCGTTGTCACCGGCACGAAGAGGAACTCCACCGCCGTCTTGTAGACGAATCCGACCAGTACGTAGTTGGCGAACGTGGGCAGGTCCGTGATGCCGATGACGGTGGCGGCGATCGAACAGAAGATCAGCGTGTCGGCGAATTCGCCCACCCCGGTCGAGCCCATCAGGCGGCCCACCAGGCCGCGTTCGCCGAATCGTTCCTTCATCTTCACCAGGACCCAGGAGTTCAGGGTCTGCCCCACCAGGAAGCCGAGCAGCGAGGCCAGGACGATGAGCCAGACCGGGCCCAGCGTGCGTTCGAGGGCCGCCTGCCCGTCATACCATTCGGCCGCGGGCAGGTGGATCATGATCCAGAAACACAGCGTCGAGAAGGCCGCCAGCGCAAAGGTGGTGACGATGGCCCGCCGGGCAACCTTGAATCCGTAGACCTCGGAAATGACATCACCGAGGATGTAGGCCAGCGGGAAGAGGAAGAATCCGCCGTCGGTGACGATGGGGCCGAAGGTGACTCCCTTGGCCGCACCGACGTTGGAAAGGATGACCACGACGGCCATCAGTGCAAGCACGGTTGAAAAGTAGTGGCTCCCCGCAGACGCAAAAACGGCGCGCGATGCCTTCGGACGTTGTGTAGTTGAGGCGCTGTTTTCGCCCATGGTGATTCCCAATCGAAGAAGTGGTTCGCCAAGCCGATCCCGGAGCAACGATTTCCGCCGCGGTCGACGCATGGGGGGAAATCGGGGCCGTGGGGACCACTCGCTGTATTAGCACTTGAGATCCAAGTATCCCATGTCTTCCCGGCCGCCGTTTTGGCATTTTTGCATTCCCGGGGTCCTCCCGGGCGGTCCCGACCGGCATTTCACCGCCCACGGCCCGGAAATCGCAGTTTTGAACATGTTCAAAAATGGCTATGATGGACACTGACGCCGAGTGCGGAAGGGAGCGCCATGAGGAAGCCGACGGCAAAGAGCGCCCAGACCCGACAGCTGCTGCTGGACACGGCCATGGAGCTCTTCGCCACCAAGGGGTTCGCCGGGACCACGATGCGCTCAATTGCCACGGAATCCGGGCTTTCCCTGGGCAACGCCTACTACTATTTCGAGTCCAAGGACTCCATCGTCCACGAGCTGTTCCGGGAACTGCTCGAGGAGCACCGCGGGGCCACGTGGCCGCTGTTGGTGCCGGGAAACAACCTGGAGACGAACCTGCGCATTGCGCTGGACAAGGCCCTGGAAATCATGTCGCCTTTCCACGAGTTCGGGCCTGCGTTTATCCGCACGGCCTTCGCCGGATCCAACGCGGAACTCGGCCATGTCCAGCGAGCCCTCGAACTTGGCCTGTGGCGGCAGGTGGTGGCAGCCAGCAGGCCCCTGCCCCCGATGGCCATCCGCACGGATCTCCCCCAGCTGCTGTGGCTGATTCAACGGGGCATTTTCCTTTTCTGGGCGTATGACACCTCCCCCGGTGCCGGACGCAGCCATCGGCTCATCAAGAACGTCGCCCCGGTGGTCGCCCGTCTGGTCGTGCTCTCGCGCATGCCCGTTGTCCGCAGCATTCTCGATGACGTCCTATCACTGGTGCGCGCCGCGTCCTGACCCAAGCGGCCCCCGTATTGGCACACTGCCCAACGTGCCCCGGAATCCGCCGCCGCAGGCGTAGAGTCGGTCTTGACCCCTTGCGAGGGGCGCGAAAGCGCAACGGCCACCACGGATCGGCACGCTTTTGGCGTCCCAAGTCGTTTGTCCCTTGCCGTCCTTGGAACAGGAGCCGCCAGATGCCATTCGAGTCCACAAGCCTCCCCCCGTGGGTCCGCTCCTTTGCCCTGCTTCGCGACCGCACGGTCGTCCGTGACGAATCGGGACGACTGCAAAGCCGCTCCGAAGACGGAAGCAACCACGAAATCACCTGTGCCTGGCCCACGCCGGAGGGGCTCCCAGCCCTGCTGGGCGACCCCAACCTAACGGAGCACCGAGGACAAACGAGGCTGACATTCCTGGGCGCCCCCGACGAGGCGGTCGTCCGGGAACTTACCTCGCGGGGCTGGAGCCTGAGCGATCGGCGCGTACTGCTGGTCGCCCTGGCCAGCGACGTGGAGCAAGTGGTGTCGCTGCCGGAAACGGCAACCCTCTTCGAGGCCCCCATGGACGACTATGACGTGGTCGAAATTGCAGATTTCGATGCCCCGGCAGGCAGGGGACGGATCCGCTTCGGTGAGGGCTTTGCCCTGCTCGGCGATCCGAGCATCACCGCAACCTCGAACGTCGAGCAATTCCGTGCCGCGATCCTGGCGAACCTTGCTGCCATGGCGGACGGCCAGGGGCTGCCGGTCCTTTTCATGGTCACCAACGCGGACACCGCCGCCGGAACGCGCGCCGAGCGCGCAGCCGGCTGGTCCAACGCGACGCAACTGACCACCTTCACCAAGGCATAGTCTGCGCCCGGCCTGCCCGGCACGGGCCGTGCGCTCGCGTGCGGGTCGGCGGGTGCGGGAAACCACCCTAAAATGAATGCATGACTTCTGCCTCCACCGGGATCCGTCCCGCCGTTACCCTGACCATCGCCGGCTCCGAAGCAACCGGTGGCGCCGGCGCCCAGGCCGACCTCAAGACCTTCCAGGAACTGGGAACCTACGGGATCGTCGCATTGACCTGCATCGTCTCCTTCAATCCGAAGGACAACTGGAACCACCGCTTCGTGCCGGTCGAGGCGCAGGTGATCGCCGACCAGCTCGAGGCGATCCAGACCTGCTACGCCGACGACCTGAAGACCGTCAAGCTCGGCATGATGGGCTCGCCCGCCACCATCGACACGGTGGCGGCCGCGCTGAAGGACCAGGCATGGGACAACGTCGTGCTGGACCCGGTGCTGATCTGCAAGGGCCAGGAGCCGGGCCACGCCCTGGACACCGACGAGGCCCTGAAAACGAACCTGCTGCCGCTGGCCACATTCGTCACGCCCAACCACTTTGAGGCAGAGTCCCTCTCCGGGATGAGCATCAACAACGTCGAGGACCTGGCCGAGGCCGCCAAGAAGATCCACGCGATCTCCGGCGCGGCGGTGCTGGCCAAGGGCGGAATCCGCTTGGCCGGCAGCGAGGCCGTGGATGTGTTCTACGACGGCGAGACCCTCGAAGTGCTTTCGGCCCCGAAGGTCGGCGAAGTCGCCGTGTCGGGTGCCGGATGTTCGCTTGCCGCGGCCATCACCGCCGAGCTGGCCAAGGGCGAGACGCCGCTGCAGGCCGCACGCAACGCCAAGGCCTTTGTCACCGAGGGCATCAAGAACCGCGTTTCCTCCGCAGCCCCCTTCGACGCTTTGTGGCAGGGTGGCGCACGCTAGGGTTCAACGCCCCCACATTCGGTAAAACGCTGGTCCCGTGCACGCACGGGACCAGCGTTTATTGCGTTTTCCCCGGAAACGCTTCCGAAGCACAGGCACTCTGCCCGCGGGATGCTGCGGTGGCGTCCTTGCCCGATGCCAACCGCACCTTCCCGCGCGCAGTGCCGGCGCTACGGGCGGTGAGACTCCCCAAGAGATTCACCGACTGCACACAGGCTATCGATCGCTTCCGACACTTTGCCGCCGGGGCACGGAAACCTTACTGGTCACGGCGCCGCGGACGATGGGCAAGCCGGGCCGCGGGCCTTCCCGCCGGGTTTCAGGCAATTGCCAAGACATTTTTCGATAATTCTCAAACAACCCCTTGATATGTGCCGCGACTCACATAGTATGTGGCGTGGGACGGGCCCCGATAAGCGGTCAGGGGATTCTTCCCGCACCACTCTCACCTGAATCAAGGAGAACCATGTCCAACCCGCGTCGTCACAGACTTGCGCGGACGATCTTGGCTTCGGCCTCGGGGCTTGCCCTGGCCGTCACCATGTCCGTCCCTTCCCTTGCGGCACCTCCCACGATCGACCCTGCACCGGGTGCGGATTCGCCGTCCCTCGGCGGCCTTGCCCCCAAGGCACTGAAGAACCTGAAGGTCTCCGGGCCCCTGGCCCTGGCCAAGGGCGAGGTCTCCGTCTACGTGCAGTTCGAGGGCGAAGGCGCCTTCGAGGCCACCCAGCCGGACAGCGCCAAGGCCCCCCGCGGCAAATCGGTCAAGAACCCCGCCAAGGTCAAGGAAATCCGCGCCGGCATCACGGCCAAGGGCAAGGCCGCGGCCAAGGCCGCCAAGGCCGACGTCATATACACGACCACCAACTCCCTTCCGGGAGTGGCGCTGCGCGGGGACGCCGAGGCCTTGCGTGCCTTGGCCTCGCGCTCCGACGTCAAGAAGATCACCGCGATCGTGCCCAAGACGCAGGAGAACAAGAACGCCGACATCGACACCCGCGCCCTCGAGGCGTGGACCACGCTGCAGGAGACCGGCGAGGGTATCCGGATCGCGGTGCTGGACACCGGCATCGACTACACGCACGCCGGCTTCGGCGGCCCCGGCACGCTCCAGGCCTACACCGAGGCACAGTCCTCCAACGACCTGCCGGCCGCGGACTCCGGGCTCTACGACCCGGCCAAGTTCATCGGCGGCTGGGACCTGGTGGGCGACGACTACAACGCCGACCCGAGCGCACCCGACTACCAGCCGGTCCCACATCCCGATTCCAACCCGCTGGACTGCGCCGCGGCCGGACACGGCACCCACGTCGCCGGATCGGCCGCCGGCTTCGGAGTGAATGCCGACGGAACCACGTTCGACGGGGACTACACCACGCTCACCGCCGACGAGGTGGCGGGCATGCGCATCGGCCCGGGCAGCGCCCCCGAGGCCTCGCTCGTCGGCATCCGCGTCTTCGGCTGCGGCGGCTCCTCCGCCGTGGTCGGGCAGGCCCTGGACTTCGTCCTGGACCCCAACAACGACGGCAACTTCGATGACCGCGCCCAGGTCGTGAACATGTCACTCGGTTCGGACCACGCACCCGCGGACGACCCGGAAAACGACATCGTCAACGCACTGACGGATCTCGGCATCCTCTCGGTCGTGGCCTCCGGCAACGCCGGGGACGTCACCGACGTCGGCGGCTCGCCGGGCAACGCCCGCTCCTCGCTGACGGTGGCCAACTCCGTGGCATCCAGGGTCACCCTCGACGGCATCACCGTCAACGCACCGGCGGAAGCCGCAGGAAACGCCGCCGGCCAATACTCGGCCAACTTCAACTACACCGCAGCCGACCCGGCAACGCTGACCGGCGACGTCGTCATGGCACCGGAATCAAACGCCTTCGGCTGCTCCGCCTTCGAGCCCGGTTCCCTGACCGGCAAATGGGTCTGGCTGCAGTGGAGCGAGAACCTCGAGTTCCCCTGTGGCTCGGGCACCCGCTTCAACAACGCCGAGGCCGCAGGCGCCACCGGCGTCATCCTCGACTCCGAGGTCTCGGTCTTCGAGGCCGGCATCGCCGGCAACGCCACGATTCCGGGCGCCCAGTTCACCAAGGCCCACTCTGACCGGCTCCGCCCCTTCGCCGAGGCCGGAACGCTGAACCTCACCCTTGACCCGGCCCTGGTCGGCACGGCCGCGGCCGAATCCGGTCTCGGAGACACCCTGAATTCCTCCTCCTCGCGCGGCGTACACGGCTCGGAGGGCATCGTGAAGCCCGACGTCGCCGCCCCCGGAACACTCATCGGATCGGTCGGCGTCGGAACCGGCACCGGCCCGGCCGTCATGTCCGGCACCTCCATGGCAACCCCGCACACCGCGGGCATTGCCGCCCTGGTGGCGGGAAGCGGCGACTACACCGCACTGCAGGTCAAGTCGATCGTGATGAACACCGCGGCGGTGGACATCCTGGCCGCCAACGGCAAGGCCTACGGCCCCAACCGCGTCGGTTCCGGCCGGGTCGTGGCGGATGCCGCGATCAGCACGCCGGCCTACGCCTTTGCCACGGCAGACCCGGATCTGACCACCGTGGTCTTCGGGGTTGTCGAGGTGGACAAGACCAAGTACAAGGCGGCAAAGTCCATCACCGTGGTCAACAAGTCCGACGAGACCCAGACCTACAACGTGAAGTACGTCCCGGCCACCGAGATCCCGGGCGCGAGCTACAGCCTGGACCGCAGCAAGGTCACCCTCACGGCCGGGGCCAGCACCCAGGTCAAGGTCACCCTGAACGTGGATGCCCGCAAGTACGCCAAGACCATCGACCCGACCATGGACCGGACGCAGCTTGGCCTGCCGCGGGCCTGGGTCGCCGATGTCTCGGGCCGCGTGGAGCTGAGCAGCTCCAGCGCGCCGACGCTGCGCGTCCCGGTCCATGCGGCACCGAAGCTGGTGTCCGACATGGCGGCAAAGAGCATCAAGCTCGCCGCCGGCGCCACCTCCGGCACCATCGACCTTGCCGGCGATGACATCCGCGCAGGATCCGGCGACACCCAGGTGGTTTCGCTGGTTTCCGCCTTCGAGCACGGCGCCTCCTCGGACCGCCTGCCCGACAGCGCCGACGAGGTTCCCGGTGCCCGGGAGATGGACCTGCAGCACGTCGGTGCCGCCTCCACGGCACCCACTGCGGGAGCGGCCGACGGCCTGCTCAACTTCGGTGTCAGCACCTGGGGGAACTGGGCCCACCTGGCCGGCGCCACCGAGGTCGACATCGAGATCGACACCAACGGCGACGGGGTGGCCGACTTCGTCACCTTCAACACCTACGTCGACGAACTTGATGCCGACCTGGTGGCCACCTACAGCCTGCAGTCCTTCGAGCAGGTGGATCTGCAGCTGCTCAACGGGCTGACCGGTGATGTCGATTCCAACACCTTCGACACCAACGTGGCAGGCTTCCCGGTGTCCCTGGCGGCCCTGGGCCTGGAGGGGTCAAGCGCCCCGATTTCCTACCGCGTGAGCACGTATTCCTTCTACAACTCCGATGATTCCGGTGCCCTGGCCCCGGTGGACGAGACCGATTGGATCGGCTTCAATGCGATCGCCCCGGAATTGTCCTTCGCCGGTGCCGGAACCGTGTTTGCCGACCTCGACAAGAACAAGCTGACCGCCACCATCGCCTCGGCGACCACGGACGCCAAGGCACTGTTCCTGCACCTGCACAACGCCTCGGGCAACCGCGCCCAGGTGGTGGATGTCCAGGTGCGCAACTAACACGCAGTAACCATGCCGGGTGGAGACTCGGCACCCAGGGCGCGGTCCGGGGTTTGGGCAGTGGATTTCCTTTCACTCCCCTTCCCCCGGGCCGCGCCCTTCCGGTTGCCGGCGGTACCCGGGGCCAGGCTCGGACCCATTGATGATGTGCCGGTCTTCGAGGCCCTGCCCCGGCAGCTTCCCGCCGGTTCGGTGGCAGCCCACCGCGGCCCCGGAGTCGGCGCCCGGACGCACGTTTCCGGTCCCGACGAGCCATTGCCGGCCTTCAGCGTGACCAGGACGTTCATCGCCGCCGGCGTCCTGCGTGCCGTCGATGCCGGGCTGCTCACGCTCGCCGACCCTCTGGCCGCAAGCCAGGACCTTCCGGGGCCCCGTTCTCCACGCCCGCGGACCTGCTTGGCTTCGGAGACCCCTTTTCCGACTCCACCCCGTTGTTCAACTCGGCACTGTCCCCCGCCGCGCGCGCGGCGTTCCTGGACTCGGTTCCCGCCCCGGCGGCGGCGCCTTGGCGCGAACCACACTACGGTGCAGGGGTCATGGTCGACCGTCGGCTGCGGATCCGGGGCCACGGCGGTGCGGTACCGGCTACCGCGCTCATTTGTCCCGGCACCACGGACTTCAGCCCGGAATCCGCCCTGGTTTCCCTGTTGGGTTCGGCAGGCTGAGGGGCCCAGCCAACTGGCGGCTGGGCCTCTTGCCGCGCCTCTAGCGTTCTTCCTTGACCCGGAGCACGTGCAGCGCCGCGGCGTCGATAATGCGGGCAAACTCAGGGTCCTTGCCCGCCTTGGAATACAACGCACCGGCGATGGCCGGCATGTTTCCGGCGTCGACGCAGAGCATCATGGTTCCCCCGGCCTCGAAGAAGCGCACGGCACGGGTGCCATGGCCCCAGGGTCCCAGCTGCGCGGCGTCGCACAAGTCGTCCGAAACGATGATTCCGTTAAACCCGAGGTCCTCGCGCAGCATCCCGCGCATGATGGTCGAGGAGAACGGGGCAATGTTCTTGGCATCGATCTTGGAGTAGCGGGCGTTCGAGACCATCACCCAGTCGTTGCCGGCGGCGATGCCTTCACGGAACGGCTTGAGATAGGCGTCGTCCCTGGTGGTTTGGCTGTCGGTGACATCCTTTGCGACGTCGGTGTTCTTGGTGACGCGTCCGAGGCCCGGGAAATGCTTGATGACGGGGTCCACGCCTGCCGCCAGCATCCCGGCGGAGAAGGCCCGGGAAGCGGCCGAGACGGTCCGCGGGTTGTATCCGTATTCGCGTTTCCAGTAGCCGATCGGCCCGTTGGAGGGGGCGAAGGAGGCCGACGGTACGGTGTCGGCCACCGGGGCCAGATTGACGTTGATTCCCGCCGCGGCCAGTTCCTTGCCCCAGTCGGCGGCTCGCTCGCGCAGCGTCCCGGCGGCCCAGCCGCCCTGGGTCAGGGCGGCCGGCAACGAGGAGAAGCCGCTGCCCTTCAGGACCTGGACGGAACCGCCTTCCTGGTCCGTGGCCACGAACGGGTCAACGTCCGCCGACAAGGCCTTGGAGATGGTTGATTCGACCCGTTCAACTGCCGCCGCCGTGGCTTCGGTCCCGGCGCTGCTTCGGCCCTTCAGAAAGAAGTTCCCCAGCTCGTGGTCGGCGATGATCGCGCGGTCGGCCGCGCTGCTGCCGGTTGCCGGGAAGCCAACCATGAGGACTTGGCCGATTCTTTCCTTGAGGCCCATTGACGCGAGCGTTTTTTCGGCGGCGCCTTGCTCCGGTGTCGGTGTGGGCCGGGTGCTAGGTGCCGCCGACGATGGTTGGCTTGGGCCTGGGGCCGCCGATGGCGCCGGGGACGAAGAAGACGCGGTGCTTCCGGGCGCCGAAATGCCCGGGGTGCTTGTGGGGGCGGGCGCAGGGTTCGGGGCACAACCGGCCAACGCCAGAGCGGGAAGGAACACCAGCGGGAGTATCCTGCGGCGCAGGGAAGTCGTTGCTCGTGAATTGCTCATGGTGCGCAGCCTCTCTTCTCCAACATCTTCAGCGTGCCAGAAAAAAGGCGGGACGGGGCATTTGAACCCACAAATCGTGACGAGAACACTCGTCGCCTTCCGGGTCGGCGCGCTAGGGGCTAGTGATCCGGGTCCGGGCCGGGACATTCTCATGAAGAGTTCTTTCCGATGTTTGGCGCAGTTTCCTGGGTCCAACGCGAAGGTGTCGACGGGCAGGCCTATGCTGGGCACAGGACACTTCGAGGAGGAACCGATGGCATCAGACGCACTCCCAAGGACTACTCCGGCCGAAGGTACGCCACCGGCGGGCGATGCCCGCCGGCAGGCCCCGCAAGAACCCTTTGACACCGAGCCGGTGCCCGATGTCTGGCGAATGCCCTCCCGCGGCATTGAGTGGTGTGACTGCGGGCAGCATCATGACGTGGACCGGAAGATTGTGCTCGATTTTGCCGAGGCCGCGGTCGAAGACCGGGAATGGATGACCCACGACGAAGTTGTCGACACCGCCATGGATCTGTGGAACTACGAGTCGGTTTGCGAGTTCTTCTTCATGGCCATCCGCCGGTCGGCGAGCGCCGTGAACGGCGGACCCGCCCGGAAATACCGCTTTGAGCGCGGGCTGGAAATCGTGGCGTACTTTTCCAAGAGCTGGCAGGGGTGCCCGGAAGAAATTTGCTCCGTCGTGCGTGAACACCGGGGTTAAGCCTTCACCACCGGGATTTCCGCCCAGTCGGTGGTGAATTTGGGCGAGGAGTAATCCCTTTTCATTGACCAGCCCGGTTCCACCGCCAGTCCCCCGGAGCCCAGGCCAATGGACTTGTTCCCGAATCTTGCCTTGACCGCACCCAGTACGTCGCCGACGTGTTTTGCCGCGATGTCCTCCTCGAAGAGCGTGAAGGCGGCTTGTCCCGGTTCCGGTTGCAGCCCGGAGAGCACCACCCCGCCGCGTACGTATGAAGCGCCGGGCTGCATGATTTCACGCATGGCACCGACGGCCAGACGGGTGAGCAGGATCGGGTCCTGGGTCGGTGAGGGAAGTTTGAGCGTCACGGAGGGGAACGAGGCTTCCCCTCCGGCGAAGCGGCTCGTGCCGGCGGTGACGGTGAGCAAAGTGGCCCAGAGCCCGTCGGACATCAGCCTGGCCGCACCACGCTGGGCATAGATGGACATGACCTCGACCATGTCCTCGATGGTGGTCACGGGGCTGGAGAAGGACCGCGAGTACATGATTTGCTGTTTGTCGGCCCGTTCCTCGTTGTGGGGAATGCACGGGGTCCCGTTGAGTTCCAGGACCGTTCGCTGGAGCACTACGGAGAACTTCTTGCGGATCTCTGTCACGTCGGCCGCCTTGAGGTCGGCGATGGTGGAGATGCCCATGCCCGAAAGCCGTGCTCCGGTGCGGGCTCCGACACCCCACAGGTCGGTGACCGGAACCCGGGATTGGATGTCAGCGACCAGGCGCGGGTCCATTGAATCCATGGAACACACGCCTCCCAGGTGCGTGTTGTGCTTGGCCACGTGGTTGGCGAACTTCGCCAGGGTCTTGGTCGGTGCCACGCCCACGCAGACAGGAACCCCCACCCCTCGCCCGATGGCCGTGCGAATTCGCGTCGCGAGCTCCCCGAGCTGGTCGGGATTTCCCTGGACGCCGAGGAAGGACTCGTCAATGGAGTACACCTCCTGCCAGGTGCCAAAGCGCGAGAGCACCTCCATGACCCGGGCGCTCATGTCCCCGTAAAGTTCGTAGTTGCTCGAGCGCACGGCCATGCCGTGGCTTTGGATGAACTGCTTGACCTGGAAGAAGGGTGCACCGGTGGTGATTCCCAGTTCCTTGGCCTCCTGCGAGCGCGCCACCACGCAACCGTCGTTGTTGGACAGGACGACAACGGGCTTGCCGATGAGCTTCGGATCGAAGACCCGCTCGCAGGACACGTAGAAGTTGTTCACGTCCACCAGCGCAATCCGCTCCGTCATGGCGTCCCTTGGTGGTGCAGTCGCGAAACAACGGCCGATGGCACGCACGGTTCCACAAGCGGGACCCTCAAGTTCCCTGGTTCAGAGCGGCCGCCCGTAGGGATAGTCCACCCATTGCCCGGTTCCTTCCTCAGGGCATTCCCTTTCGGCGCCGTGGCGTACGCACCATGCGTCTGCGGGGTAGCGCCACCCTTGAAGCACCGCGTCGATCTTGACGTCTTGTTCTTCCCGGCCATCGGCGAATCGTGCATCGAACCGGATGCTCCTGTATCGGGTCCTGGGCCAGTGGCGCCGGCGCTTCCAGGAGGCACTGGCCCGAACGGCAACGGGCAGCTCCGGGTTTTCATCCCGTTCCTGCTGTGGCTTCATGTGGAGGGGTCCTCTTGTCGATGGCAGGGGTTATCCAGTGCGGCGATTTTCGTTCCCGGGTTTGTCGCAGCACCGGGGATTGCTGTCTGCAGATGCCGTTCCCGCGTTTACACATGGTGCAGGCAGCGGGTGACGACGCCCCAGATGGTGGTTTCCTCGGCGACGGCCTCGGCTTGCTCAACCGGTTCTTCGTCGCTGGACAGGACCGGGGTGCCCCGGCGGGAGACGAGCCGACGGATGACCAGTTCCCCGCCCTGGACGGCGATGACCACCGAACCGTCGCGCGGGGCCACGGCCCGGTCCACGATGACCTCGTCGCCGTGGCTGATCCCGGAAGATGCCATGGAATTGCCCGAGACCCGCATGAGGAAAGTCGAGGTCCTGTCCCTGATCAGCAGGCGGTTCAAATCTATTCCGCCGCCGTAGTAGTCTCTCGCCGGGGACGGGAAGCCCATGGCTTCGACCGCGCCGACCGGTCCCTGGGATTCCGGCGGCGGGGCGGGCGGCTGCGGCAAGTCAATTCCAAACACGGCCCCCACCTTTCGTAGAACATAGATTCGACTCCAAGCCTACCAGCGGAGGCCCCGGATCCGGAGTCTCGCTACTGTTTTTCGAAAGTGCCATTCCCGCGCGGGATCTCGCCGGCCTCGGCGTTCTTCACTGTTCCTGCAGACGCATGCCCGCCGGTGCGGCGCACTGCGGCACGGAGCCACCAGGCCAGCAGGAATGCGCCGACCAAGGCGGTCCAGGCCCACGATGGAACAGCTGCGTCCAGTTGCCTGCCCACGTTTTCCACCGCCGCAATCATGTTCCTGGGCAACAGCTCCGGAACGGCCGCCATGCCATTGGTGAAGATCATCAGCCACCCGACGACCACGGTAATCGCACCCATCAACAGGGAAGTCGTGTGCAGGCGCAACCTGCCGACCGTGAGCTGGCGTCCCCTCATCCAACCCACCGAGCGGTGGCCCAGCCTGCGGATCACCAAGGCAATCAACATGATCGGCAAGACCATCCCCACCCCGTAGAGCCCCAAGAGCGTCCCGCCCCGGGCCGGGCTCGAGGAGGTTAGCGCCAGGGTGAGGATCGCACCCAGCACCGGGCCGGTACAAAACCCTGCCACGCCGGAGACCGAACCCAGGACGAAGGTCCTGGCCAGGGACCCGACCGCGGGGCGGGGTTTGCCCGGCAGAAGCCGGGTGAAATCGATTCCGCCGCCCCCGGCTGTCAGCAGTCCCAGGGCAATGAGCACCCACCCGGCGCCGTTGAGCAACAGCCCGCGGTCGAGAACAATGGTTCCGCCCAGCCACCCCAGCCCCAGTCCGAGCGGTACCAGTGTGGCGAGCAAGCCAGCCAGGAAAGTGGTGCCCAAGCCCAGCAACCTAGCACGGGAGGTGGAGATGGTGGCGAAGAACGCGGGCAACAGCAATGCGTTGCAAGGGCTGAAGACCCCAAGCATTCCGCCAATCAGTGCGTATCCGAGCCCGACGTCCATCGTTTGCCCCGCCCTGGCCTAGCGGGCGAGTTCTTCGTCAATGGTTTGCACGAAGACTTCCAGCGGCTGGGCGCCGATCAACGGGCGGCCATTGACGATGAAGGTCGGGGTTCCGGTGACGCCCAGGGCGCCGGCCTCGTCGTGGTTCTTCTGCACCAGGGCCGCGGTGTCGGCGTGCGCCGCGTCTGCCGTGAATTGCTTGGCTTCGACTCCGATGCGCCCGGCCAATGCCGCAATGCCCTTGGCGGAGTAGTCTGCGTCCTTCGCGGTGGCCCCTTCGGCGAAGATCGCGTCATGGAATTCCTGGTACTTGCCCTGCTTGCCGGCCGCGACGGCCAGCTCCGCGCTCTGGCGCGAATTCTCACCGAAGAACATGATGTCGCGGTACTCAATGCGAAGCTGTCCCCCGGCCACGTACTTGTCCAGGAGGGTGGGCAACGATTCGGATGCCCACTTGGCGCAGTAGCCGCATTGGTAGTCGGAATAGGCGACCATGACAACCGGTGCCTCGAGCTCGCCGACCGCCGTGGGGTCATTTGCATCCCGCCGTTCCACGTTGATCCGCTGCTGGGCCTCCGCGGGTTCAGCCTGGACCGGGCTCGGGTCCTGCTGCGCAACAGCGGCCGCCGGGGACGCATCGCCCGGTGCGGCAATTTGCATGCCAATCACGATTCCCAGTCCCAGGGCCACCGGGATGGGGAGGATCCAAAACCACGGCAGTCTCGGCCGGGTGGGTGTTGCAGGGGATTCCGTCATGTCCGAGACACCGGTTCCTTCCCGGTCGGGCCCTCGTTTCCCCGTCATGGCCCGTCGTTCACTTGGGGCGGGACGGATTGACGGTGCGGATGATGGGCGGGGGTGGCTTCCTCCCTCGAACGTATCGAAGTGAGCGGCACTTGGCGAATTGGTGTCGGTGCATCATCGGCCGGCTCCCACTACAGGGCGCGGGCGGCACCCGGAAGGCAAATGTCCACGGTCCCATGGAACAGGTATTTTCCGTGATCCCGCTTCGAGGTCACCCGCCGCGGGCCAGGGTTATTTGTTGGCCCGGGAAGAGGAGATCTCCGCGTGGATGTGGTCCATGTGCCGCGTGGTGTCGTTCCATCCGCGGGAGGATGCCAGGTGCTTGCCCCAGCCGCTGGTTGAATACGGTCCCCACTGGCCGTCCTCGGCCAGCCACAGCTTGTCCCGCCAGATCAGGTAGCTGATCCCCATCCGCTCGTGGTTTTCCACCAGGTACTGGGCAATCCGGTCGCCGGCCTTGATGCCTGCGTCCGAGGAATAATCCTTGATCATGAAGTCCGCGGCCAGCCCCGAGCTGTGCCCGACGGAGCCGGCGCGCGAACCGCCTACGCTGCTGATGTCGTCCCCGAAGCGGTCCCTCACGTCGCTGATCATGGACCGGGTCATGGGCTGCAGCTCCTTCGGCTCCCGGTACTCGACGCTGGTCAGCAGCGTGTTCTTGATCCAGCCCGTTCCCTTCGACGACTTTACCTGCGACCATCCCTCGGCGGTCTGCACAAAGGCCATTTTTTGGTTCGCGGGGATGATGCCCAGGGTGCTGAAGGAGGTTGAGGGGCCGGTGCGTACGTTGGCGGCGTAGGCGGTCCACCGATACGAGGTGGAATTGCTGCTCGGCTCGCTGGTGGCCAGTGAAGAACTGGGAATCCAGCCGTGGCCGCTCGGTGTTTCGATGTAGGACCAGTTTCCGGAGCTCTTGATCAGCCGGACCCTGGTTCCGCCGGTTTGCACCGCCAGGCGGTTGGAGGAAAGCGAGGCCTCGGCATAAATCGGTTGGGTGCCGTCCACCCAGCGGTTGGCGCCGGCGACCGCGTTGGATTCGGGTGCCTGGCCGGAGACCTTCGTCAGGTAGTCGGAACTCACCCACCCGGTCCGCGAACCGGCCTTGACCTCCCACCAGGCACCGCTGGACTTCCCCGTCCGGGCGACCGCGGTGCCCTTGGGGAGGACCACCAGCGACCTGTAGTGGGTGCCGGGGTTTTCCCGGAGGTTCAGGTTCGCACTCGTTCGATGGGTCGCAACCGCCGTGGGGGCAGGGGCCGTAGGCGCCGTGCCGCTGGGCTTCGTCAAATAGTTGGAACTCACCCACCCGGTCCGCGATCCTGCCTTGACCTCCCACCAGACACCGCTGGATTTCCCCGTCCGGGCGACCGCGGTGTCCTTCGCGAGAACCACCAGCGACTTGGAGTGGGTGCCGGGAGCCTGCCGCAGGTTCAGGTTCGCACTCGTTCGATGGGTCGCAACCGCCGTGGGGGCAGGTGCCGTAGGCGTGGGCGCCGTGCCGTTGGACTTCGTCACATAGTTGGAACTCACCCACCCGGTCCGCGAACCTGCCTTCACCTCCCACCAAACACCGCTGGACTTCCCCGTCCGGGAGACCGCAGTGCCCTTCGCAAGAACCACCAGCGACTTGGAGTGGGTGCCGGGGTTTTCCCGCAGGTTCAGGTTCGCACTGGTTCGATAACCCGCAACCGTCTGGGGCGCGGGAGACTTGTCGGCGGTCTTCGCCAGATAAACGGAACTGACCCATCCGGTCCGCGAACCGGCCTTCACCTCCCACCAGACGCCCTTGGCATGCCCTGTTCGCGTGACCGCGGTGCCCTTCGTGAGCACGGCCAACGAGTCGTAATGGGCACCGGCGTGCTGCCGCAGGTTCAGGTTTGCGGTCGTTCGAAGGGTCGTGGTGGCTTGCGCGCGCGGGGCAACGGGCTTCTTCGCGACGACGAGATGCACCGGAGGCACCGCGGTGGGTATCGGCGCTGCCGTCACTGCGGGGGCAAGGCCACCCACGGCCATCGACGCACCGAACGTCGCCGCTGCTATCCGCAGGGAAAGTAGTGGTTGGGCGCTCATGGTGGTTACTCCTTCAACAGAGGAATTGACCCGTGAGACATCAATCCCTGTGGATAAGTACTCGCTTGGGTACACCCTATGTGGCTAGAGTTGCTAATGTCACGGGTGTGACAGTCGGGATTTAAAAAAACCGGCCGCCCCGGTGCCACTTTTACCGGGACGGCCGACTGCGGAAACGCGCCAACGCGCGGCTTCGCTAGGCGTTTTGCCGCAGCACGTTCTTTTGCACCTTGCCGGTGGAGGTGCGCGGCAAATCCTGTGGGAAGTGAATCGCCTTGGGAACCTTGAAGCCCGCCAGTTGCGTGCGGGCGTGGGCCTGCAGCGCCGCCGCGTCGATCTGCGAGCCGCTGGCCCGAATCACGTAGGCCACCGGGGTTTCGCCCCATTTTTCGTGCGGCACGCCGATCACGGCCACGTCAAGGACCTCCGGGTGGCTGGCGAAGGCCTGCTCCACCTCGATGGTCGAGATGTTCTCCCCGCCGGAAATGATGATGTCCTTGGCGCGGTCCTTGAGCTGGATGTATCCGTCGGGGTGCATGACGCCCAGGTCCCCGGTGTGGAACCAGCCGCCGGCGAATGCTGCGGCGGTGGCTTCCTCGTCCCGGTAGTAGCCGATCATGACGTTGTTGCCGCGCAGCACGATTTCCCCCATGGTTTCCCCGTCCGCGGGCACGTCGTTCATCTCTGCGTCCACGATGCGCGCCGATTCGGCCTGGACCATGCCCACGCCCTGCCGGGCGACCTTTTGGGATTTTTCCTCGTCGTCCAGTTCGTCCCAGGCGTCCTGCTGTTCGCAGATCGTATAGGGCCCGTAGACCTCGGTGAGGCCGTAGACGTGGACGACCTCGATGCCGAGTTTTTGCAGCTTCCGGATGATCGCCGGCGAGGGCGGGGCCCCGGCGGTGGTGATCCTGAGGCCGCGTTCCAAAACATGGGCACGGGCCGAGTCGGCGATGATGGAGCAAACGGTCGGGGCGCCGCACAGGTGCGTGACGCCGAATTCGTCGATCGCGTCCCACACCGATTCCTCGCGCACCGCGCGCAGGCACAGGTGCGTTCCGCCGGCGGCGGTCACCGCCCACGGCGTGCACCAGCCGTTGCAATGGAACATCGGCAGGGTCCAGAGGTAGCGGGTGCGGGCGTCAAAGCCCTGATGGAAGGCCTCCCCCAGCGAGTTCAGGTAGCTGCCGCGGTGCGAATACAGCACCCCCTTGGGCTTGCCGGTGGTTCCCGAGGTGTAGTTCAGCGTGATCGGCGCCCGCTCGTCGGCAACCGCGTAGCCGATCTCAGCCCCGGTGCCCCCGGCAATGAACTGCGCGTACGTTCCGTCCACCGCAACCTCGGGCCGGGTGCCGGTGAATTCGGTGTCCTGGATCTCAAGGAGCGCCTCAAGGGTCGGGACCTCTGCGCGCAGCGCCGCCGCGGCGCCGAGCAGCTCCGAGTCGGCAAAGAGCAGTTTCGCGGCCGAGTGCTCCATGATGTAGCCGAGCTCGCGGGCCGACAACCGGGTGTTCAAGGCCACGAGTACGCCCCCGGCCAACGGGACGGCATAGTGGGCGATGAGCATCTCGGGAATGTTCGGTGCCAACACCGCGACGCGGTCCCCTGGCGCAATGCGTGTGGCCAGCGCCTTGGCGAATTGCTGCACCTCCGCCCCGAATTGCGCATACGTGTAGGTTCGCGCCCCGTGCACGACGGCTTCCTTGCCCGGGTACACCTCCACCGAACGCTGCAGGAATCGCAGGGGCGTCAGTTCCGAGTGGTTGGCCAGTGGTTGCACGCCCATGTGGTCCTCATTCCGGTCTTCATCGATTTCCCCGGTCGCAGCTGCCATGGCGGCGTGTGACGCGGGCGACATTTGCCAGGCAACAGACTAAGGTTTCGGAACCAAGTTTCACAATCCGACACCGGGTTCCACCGTTTGTGTCGTTTCCCCTGCACCTTTGGCGGGAGCGGGTCGGCTCCGCGATTCCTGGAAGGCCTGGAAGTGCAGGTAGCGGATTCGCGGCACCAGCTCCTCGGCCGGCCCGTCTACCTGGAGGCCGGGCACCACCATGTTCACGGGCAATGCGGCCAAGGGCCCGGGAGCCACACCCCATTCCCGGTGCCAGGAATCAAGCATGGCCGCCGAGGCGGCGAAGACCACTCGGCCCAGCCCGGCCCAGCCGTGGGCTCCGGCACACATCGGGCAGTGCTCCCCGGAGGTGTAGACCGTGGCCGCGGCCCGGCGCTCCGGCTCCAAGTTCCCCAGGGCCCACTGCGCAATGGCCAGCTCGGGGTGCGCGGTGGAATCACCGCCTGCAACGTGGTTCCTGCCCTCGTACAGGACCTCGCCGTCGGCGTCGACCAGGATGGACCCGAAGGGCTCGTCGCCCGCCTCGAGGCCCTCCTCGGCAAGCTCAACACAGCGGGTCAAGTGGTCAATGTCCAGGCGCGTCAATCCCATGTGCCCATCATGCGACACGGTCGCGGGATTGCCCACCCCGGCATGCCGGTGAAGGGCGGAATGCGCGCGGCTGGTAATCGGCGTAGGCTCAACGGGAGGGCGAAAGGTGAATAATGAGCCAATCCGAGTACTTTGAAGAACAGTTGAGCAAGGTGGAGGACGATTCCGTCGCCGAACTCACGGCACTATGTCGCAAGCTGCAGGACCAGCAGCCCGGTTCCCGGGTTCCGCTCATCGACCCGGTGCACGACGTGGATGAGGCTCGGGTTATCTCGCTCCAAATCGCGCCGGGCCCCGGATCGTCTTCGGGTTTCCTGTCCCTGCGCAACGACGATCCCACCGCGGCACGACTCGCTGCAGTCTATGAGGCTGCCGGGTTGGAGCCGCGTTTTGGCATCCCGTGGAACGTCTTTCCGTGGGAGTTGCCCGATGGCGGCACCAAGCTGACCCCTGACCAGGTGAAGGCCGGGATCCGACCGCTCAAGGAGCTCATGCGCATCGCGTACCGCACCTCGGCGATCGTGGCCCACGGGACCGAGGCCAAGCGCCTGGTCCAGGCCTGGATCAAGGCCGGCGGCCAGCAGGTCATCAACCAGCGCGGCATCAAGATCTATGAAGTGCGCTCCACCGCGGACCGTGCCTTCCTGGGTTCGGCCGAAAAGCAGCAGGCGTGGTTCGACGAAATGGTTGCGGCCTACGCCGACGCCATGGCGCGGGCCGGATTGCGTCCAGCCGCCAAATGAAGGTCCTCGTTCTCGGTGCCGGGGATCTCGGCACCGAGGCGGGCCTGCGCTTCCGGGCCGCCGGTCACCACGTCACCGCGTGGCGCCGACGGCCCGAAGTGCTGCCCACTGACTTTGCCACCCGCCGGGTCGACCTGTCGGATGACGCCATCGCGTTGCCGGCGATTGACCCCGACACCGACATCGTCGTGTTCACCCCCGCGGCGCCCGAGCGCAGCGAAGCCGCCTACCGCCGCACCTATCTGGATGCGGCACGGCGCGCGTTCGACGCCCTGGCGCGCGACGGGGTTTCCCCCCGGCGCTTCCTGCTGGTCTCCTCCACCGCCGTCTACGGCGATGCCGCCGGGGGCTGGGTCGACGAGGACACCGCGATATCCCCCGGCACGGCAACCGCCCGGATCCTGGCCGAGACCGAGGAACTGGTGCGCGCAAGCGCCGCAACGCCCGTCATCCTGCGCCTGTCCGGCATCTACGGGCCGGGCCGCAACCACTTGATCACCCAGGTGCGCAGCGGCAACGCCCGCACCCCGGAGAAAACGGTGTGGACCAACCGGATCCACCGCGACGACGCGGCCGCAGCCATCGTGCACCTGTGCACGATGGACCCCACGCCCGCGCAGCTATATCTGGGTGTCGACCATGAGCCGGCGGGCCTGGCCGAGGTCCAGGAATTCCTCGCCGAAAGCCTCGGCGTACCCCGCCCCGGGACCGGTGCCGCCCGGGTGAATCGCGGCGGCGACAGGCGGTTGTCCAATGCCCGCCTGCTCTCCACCGGCTTTGAGTTCACGTTCCCGACCTACCGCGAAGGCTACGCGAGCGTGCTTGCGGGCCAAGGCGTGCGCCACCCCTGAGCCGAATTCGGACGCCGTCGACACCCGGGCATCGATGCCCGGGGAATCGCTGACTGCACCAGAAATGGTCCACGCGCGGGGCGTCATTGGCGCCGCCGTCGCTGTCTGTCGCCTGGCCGGTGGTGTCCGTGTTTTGCCCGACCGTCGGGCGCGCAGGCAGGCCAGCTGGCGCCCCCCCCCCTGCGGTGCCGGGCGCCTCGCTCGCCATGTGGCTGGTGACCGTTCCGGGGCCACCGCGTTCAGCAGGATTCAGGCCTCGGCTCCTTGCCCTCAGGCCTTCCCTATTGGCCAGTCTGCCCCGCTCACGCCGGAACCCCGGCGGTCGGTGCGGGGCCGAGCCCGCACCGACCGCCGGGGTTCCGATGGTTTTGCCGCTTGCGGGACTAGAAGCCCTTGCGCAGGGGGTCGAAGTGGCGTGCCACGGAAGGCTTTTCCTTGCCGAGGATGCCTGCGGCGATCAGCTTTCCGGTCAGCGGGCCCAGGGCCACGCCCCACATGCCATGTCCGCCGCCGACGTGCACGCGCGGGGAACGGGTGGCGCCGACCAGCGGCATGCCGTCGGCGGTGCAGGGGCGACCGCCGACCCACTCCTCCTTGCGGTTTTCCCAGTTGATGCCCTTGTAGACCGGGGCGGCCGCGGCCACGATGGCCTCGATGCGCTTGGGCTCCAGCGGGTGGTTGGCGTCGCGGAATTCCATGGTCCCGGCGATGCGGAACCGGTCCCCGAGCGGGGTGCAGGCCACGCGCTGGGACGGGAAGTAGATCGGGTGGGTCGGCATGACCTCGGGCTGGACCGTGAAGGAGTAGCCGCGGCCGGCCTGGACGACGACGTTCACGCCGAACTTCTTGGTCAGGTCGTTCAGCCAGGCGCCGGTGGCCATGACCACGTGGTCGGCAGTGATCGAGCGTCCCTCGGAACCGATGACGGTGACGGAGCTTCCGTTGTCGCGAATGTCGGTGACGTTGAAGGACCCGACGATGTCGCCGCCGCGCGCGATCACTGACTCGGCCAGCGAATCCATGTACTTCGGCGGGTTCAGGAAGCGCTGGTTCTTGATGGCCACGCCGGCAGCCACGTCATCGGAAAGGGTCGGCTCGATGGCGCGCAGTTCGTCGCCGGTGAGCAGGTCGAACTCGACGTTGCCACCGGTCTTGCGGATCATGTCGAACTCGTGGAGCAAGCCCTCGCGGTCCTTGAGGGTCTTGAATCCGGTCAGGAACGGGTCGGCGGGCTTGGTCTTCTCGAGAACGCCCGGTCCTGCATTGGTGCCTTCGGCGATCTCGTCGAACGCATCCAGGCCGGTGGTGCCCAGTTCCGAGTAGATGCGCATGGCTTCCTGCCACTTCTTCGGGGTGCTGTGCCAGGTGAACCCGATCAGGAAGCGGAGCAGCTTGGCATTGGCCTTCAGCGGAATATACAACGGGGAGGCCGGATCCATCATCATTTTCAGCCCGCTGGAGAAGATGGAGGGCTCGGCGATCGGCAGGGTCAGCGCCGGGGTCAGCCATCCGGCATTTCCCCACGAGGCGCCGGAGGCAACGCCACCGCGGTCGACCACCGTGACCTTGACGCCTTCTTCCTGCAGGTACCAGGCAGCGGACAGCCCGACAAACCCGGCGCCGACGATTACAACATGCTCAGGCGTCGCTGCGCTGGCCATGGTTCACACTCCGTTCAAGAATTTCCAACTCTGGATCTCAACTTTGGCGTTGAATGCCACGCGAAGCAACGGGACTTCACTTTTCATCGGTGACGCAGGCCACTACACGCCATGGATTGCATTAAATGCGGCCGATTGAGAACTATTCCGTTTTTTCTGCCCCAAGCCTTGGCGAGTGCGGGTTTCTGACCCGTCAGCAGGGGTAAGCCGTGCCTACATCCTCGATCGAATCGATCCTCTGGGCAAGGGCCAAGGCCGAGACCGGGGCGAATCCGTGTACATCGACTCCGACGTTGATGCCCCGGCCCGAGGCCAGGAAGGCGCCGTGAACATGCCCGTGCAGCAGCCATTGCCCCTCGTCAGGCAGGCGGAATTGCGAATAGCGGTCATCGCCGTGCGACCCCCCGGTACGGGAAGTGGCTCAGCAGCACCTTGCGCCCCTGCGCGTTCTCCCCGGTGGCCGGAAGCTTCACCCGGGCGAATGCGCCGACACTGGCAAAGCCCGCATCAAGAAATCTCTTCACGTACTTTTCCGCCCCGATCCTGCCGGGCCAGCAGGCGTCATGGGTACCCGCAACGAGGTGCTCGGTGCCTTGGAGCTCCGAGACGATTTCAAGCCCGCGGGCCTTGTCGCCCAACGCCCAGTCCCCCAGCACCCACACGGTGTCCGCCGGTGCCACGGCAAGATTCCACCTCCGGATGAGTTCAACGTCCATTTCAGCGCTGTCGGCAAAGGGCCGGCTGCAGGTCTCGATGATGCGCCCATGGCCGAAGTGCGTGTCCGCCGTGAACCAGGTTTTCCGCATGCCTGTCCCTACCTTCCTCGACCACCCGCCGGTCGGGCCGGCGGGTCTCTCTCCGGCACCGCCCTGCGCATTCAGCCGACAGGTGCACAGTGGCCGTTTTGGCTCCGATGCATGGTCGGCCCCCTTTAGACTATTTCCATGCCTCCCGTTGCTCCAGTGCTTTCGTCGACCACGCTGATCCGGGAGCTTGTCGGCCCCCTCAGCCTTGACCGCGGAGCTGCCTACGCCACCCAGGGCAGGGTGCTGGACGTCAGCTGGGTGGCCCCGATGAGCATTGTGCGCGCCAGCGTCCTGGGATCGGGCGGCATGGTCTACCGCACCGCGGTCCACTCCCAGGTCCGCCACGGCTTCCTCATGCCCCAGCACGGGATTTGCACCTGCCCCGTCGGCGCAAATTGCAAGCACGCAGCCGCCGCCCTGTTGGCCTATATGTGGGATGAAACGAACTTCGAGGAACCCGATACCCGCGCCCCCTGGGAGCGCACACTGGACTCCCTGATGGGCGACGGCATCGCAGCACCCGACCAAACCGAGGAACGCAACCTGGGCGTCCAGTTCGAGCTCCGGCCCCGGACCCTTCACCGGTACCAGGCCGCGGCACTGCAGAAAATCAAGAACGGGGACATCCCGCATACCTCCAAGCTCGAACTGGTACTGCGCCCGGTCCAGCTCAACGACAAGGGCCGCTGGGTCTCCGGCAACCTTGCATGGCAGCACTTCCGCTACACCCGCGCCGGCGGCGTGCCCGTGCTGCCCTTCGACTACACCTACGACGCGGACCAGGTGGAATGGTTCTGCACCCTGCTGCAGCTGAACTCCTTTGCCGCCTGGAACGGAACGCACCTGTCCGCCGGTGACTTCCTCAGCTCGATGCTGTGGAACCACCTTGCCCAGGCCCCCGGACTGGGCATCGAGTTGCGCGGCCCGTCCGCAAAATCCGCGGTGAAGGTGCACGAGCCCGTCACCATCCGCACCGACGTCGCCTCCGAGGGCGGGAAGTTGCGGATCCGGCCCTCCCTCGACGTCCTGCCCCCTGACTTCAACACCGACTTTATCGGCGCAGTCTCCGACCACGGCGTCTTTTGGTGGGACGCCACCGAGGGGATGAAACACCTCAACCTGCACCTGGCACCGACCCGCGCCAAGATCCCGGCGCTGGTCACCGGCCTGCTCGGAACCGACAAGAAGGTCGTGATTCCGGCCAATGGCCGGGACAGCTTCGAACAGGAGTACCTGCCCAGGCTCGCCAAGGCCACCGAGCTCTCCTCCCTCGACCGCTCCGTCGAGGTGCCGATGTCGCTGGCGCCGAAGATGCAGCTTCGCATCAAGCACATCCTGAGCAGGCCGGAGACTTCGCGCAAACGCAAGGACGAATCGGCGGGCGTCCCCGGCCTCGAGCTGCGGTGGTGCTTTGCCTACGGCGACACCAAGGTCCCCCTTGTCGCAGCATCGGGCTCCGGCATCGAGCGCGACTCCAAGGCCGAATTTGCGCTCCAGCGCGAGGCCGGTGCGGCCCTGGCCGATTTCCCCGGAGCCCTGGGCACGGCCTTCGGCAGCAGCCAGTACCAGGTGCGGAACGACGACAGCCCCATTGTTATCTCCGGCGTCGACGCCGCACGCTTCACCGCCGCGGCGCTGCCGGCGCTCCAAGCGATGGAAAACCTGGAGGTGGCCATCGAGGGCGAGGCGCTGGACTACGAGGAGCTCACCGCCGACCCGCTGATCACCATCTCGGCCGGGAACACCGAAACCAACGACTGGTTCGACCTCGGCGTGGAGGTGCGGATCGACGGCAACAACGTCCCGTTCACCGAGCTCTTCCAGGCCCTGGCCCACGGCGACGAATACCTGATGCTCCCCGACGGCAAGTACTTCGCGCTCGACCGCCCGGAATACGAACAGCTGCGCCGGCTCATCGAGGAGGCCCGCGCCCTCTCGGACTCCACCAGCGATGGCACCATCCGGATTTCCAAGCACCAGGCCTCGCTCTGGGAAGACCTCAAGGACATAGCCACCAATGTCGAGGCCTCCGAGGCCTGGAAGGCCTCCTCCGAGGGATTGAGCAACATCCTCACGGTTGCCCACGCACCGCTGCCCGCCGGCATCGACGCCACCCTGCGCCCCTACCAGCGCGAGGGCTTCGAATGGCTCTCCTTCCTCTACGACAACGGGCTCGGCGGGGTGCTGGCCGATGACATGGGACTGGGCAAGACGCTGCAGACCCTGGCCCTGATCCAACATGCCAAGGACAACCACGATCCGGCCGCGGGCAAGATGCCGCCGTTCCTCGTGGTGGCCCCGACCTCCGTCGTCTCCAACTGGGAGGCCGAGGCCAAGCGCTTCGCCCCGGACCTGCGCAGCGTCTACATCACCGAGACGGTGCGCCGCGGCGGGGTCCCCGCCCACGAGATCGCCGCCGAGGTCGACATCGTCATCACCTCCTACGGACTGTTCCGCATCGACCAGGACGAGTACGCCGCCACCAGGTTCTCCGGGCTGATCCTGGACGAGGCGCAGTTCGTGAAGAACCCCGCCACGCAGGCATCCAAGCAGGCCCGCGACTTCCCGACGCCCTTCAAGCTCGCCATCACCGGCACACCCATGGAGAACAACCTCTCCGAGCTCTGGTCGATGTTTGCGATTGCCGCACCCGGACTCTTCCCCACGCTCAAGCGCTTCGACGAGACCTACCGCAAGCCCATCGAGAAGGACGGCGACAACGAGGCGCTGGGGCGCCTGCGGCGCCGGATCCGCCCGCTGATGCTGCGGCGCACCAAGGAACTGGTGGCCACCGACCTGCCCGAGAAGCAGGAACAGGTCCTGGAGCTGGAGCTGAACCCCAAGCACCGGGTCATCTACCAGCGCCACCTGCAGCGCGAGCGCCAGAAGGTGCTGGGCATGCTCGAGGACATGGACAAGAACCGCTTCGCGGTGTTCTCCTCACTGACCAAGCTGCGCCAGTTGGCCCTTGACGCCTCGCTCATCGACGACGAGTACGCCTCGGTTCCCAGCAGCAAGCTCGACGCCTTGCTCGAGCAGCTCGAGGACCTCACCGCCGAGGGCCACAACGCGCTGGTCTTCAGCCAGTTCACCTCGTTCCTGTCCAAGGCCAGCGACCGGCTCACCGCGGCGGGGATCGAGCATGCCTACCTGGACGGCTCGACGACCAAGCGCGCCAAGGTCATCGAGTCCTTCACCTCCGGCAAGGTCCAGGTGTTCCTGATTTCGCTGAAGGCCGGCGGATTCGGGCTGAACCTCACACAGGCCGACTATTGCTTCCTGATGGACCCGTGGTGGAACCCCGCCTCGGAGAACCAGGCGGTCGACCGCGCGCACCGCATCGGGCAGAAGCGCAACGTCATGGTCTACCGGATGGTTTCCAAGAACACCATCGAGGAAAAGGTCATGGCGCTGAAGGACAAGAAGGCCAAGCTCTTCACCGCGGTGCTCGATGACGATGCTGCCTTCGCCTCCGCGATCAGCGCCGACGACGTGCGCTCGCTCTTTGCGGAGTAAGCCTGCACCGGCGGAAAGAATTTTCCACAGCATCCACGGATTTCCAAGCATCAAAGGGGGACGACACCAATATGTCGAAATCGAAGCCTGCCAGCAACAAGTCGCGCGGAGGGCACCCCGCCCGTAGTTCGGGCGCGGGCGCATCCAAGTTTGAGAACCAAGTGCGTACCGCGATGCGTCCGTATCTGGCCCAGTTGCGTGCCTTCTTCAACCAGCGTCACGACGCGGCCGACACGGAGGCCGGCATCGAAGGGCTCGTGACCCTGCTGACCGTCCACTCGCGGCTGCGCGGCAAGGTTGCGGCATCCGAACTCGACCACGAGGCGCTGGCAATCCAGTTCGGGGACCTGCGCGCCATCGGTGACGAGGTTGCCGTTGCCTGCGCCTCAATGCTGCGGGAATTCGTGCTATTCCTGGCCGAAAGTGGCCGCTGGTCCGGCTCCGTGGAGGGATTCAAGTCGGTCTTCGACTTGATTTCCGCCCAGGGCGGCGAGTCCCCCGTGGTGGTCCCCGAGCTTGATGAAGCCGGCGCGGATTCCCGCTGGGCCAAGTTGCCCATGGTTTCCACCGCTCGGGCATTGCTGGCCTGGGTTGGCGAGGGCCGCGAAGTGCGGCCGGATGGCTCATTGTTGGATGCGGACCTGGTCGCGGCCGCCGCGGCCGTGGGCCTCAAGGTCCAGCACGACCCCGGGGCCGAGGCCGTGCGGCTGCCTTGGGAACCGGAGGCCGAAGCCGCTGTCGCCACCCTCGCGCAGCTGCCAAAGCTGGATGCCTACTGGAATGCGTTGTTGCGGGCCGGCCTGCTGACCAACCAGCGGGGCAAGGCGGTGCCGACCCCGGTGGTGAGCGAGGCGCTGCATGCCGATTCGGGGTTCAGCGCCCGCGGAGTGAAGGACCTGATTGCCGAAGGGCTCTACGCCCACATCCTGCTCCATGCGGTGGGACCCGAGAACGACAACACCGTGACGCAAATGGCTGCCGCGTTGCTGGGCAAGGCCGGATCGGCGAATCCCCCGCGCACCGAAGTCGCGTTCGCGGTTCCTGCCCCCGGGGAGCTTGAGCCGGAGCAAGCCCATCTGCAGCCGCTCTTTGCAAGGACCGTCCCCGCTGCCGAGTCGCTGCTCCGCGCCGCGGAATCCGAGGGACTGGTCCGCATCGGCAAGCACGTTCGGGTGCCGCGCGTCTTGCGTGCTCCCCTGGAACGTGCGCTGACACGGGTGGCCGAGGAAATCCTGGCCTAGTCTTTCCGCTTAAGACGCCGTTGGGTGGGGACGTGCCATGCACGTCCCCACCCAACGGCGAATTGCTATTTGGAAATGGAGGCGACCTAGATGCTGGTTGTTGCCGTTTCGATGTCGAGGCGCGGCAGACGGTCGAACCAGGGGTTCTCGCCCGGGGTGCCCACGTTGACGATCAGGAAGGCGTGGTTGGCGGTGTCCGCGTTGATGACGGTGTCCACGCCGGCGGCGTTGAAGCCGCCCATGGGCCCGGCGTGCAGGCCGGCGGCGCGGACGGCCATGATGAAGTAGCCGGCCTGCATCCAGGCGTTGTTCTTGGCGACTTCGGCGCGCATGGCCGCATCTTCGTCAAACATTGCCTTGCGTTCGGATGCGTGGGGGAAGAACACCGGGAACTGCTCGTGCCAGTCGGCGTCGTAGCTCAACACGGCCAGTGCGGGGGCGGCCAGGGACTTGGGCCGGTTCATTTCCATCATCTGGGCGACGACTGCCTCGCGGGCCTCGGCACTCTTGATCCAGGTAATGCGCAACGGCTGGTTGTTCATCATCGTCGGACCCATTTTGGTGAGCTCGTAGATGGCGTCCAGGGTCTCGTCGGAGACGGTCTCGTCCGAGAAGGTGTTGGCGGTTCGCGCTTCAAGGAATAGCTTGTCGGCGGTTTCTGCATCGATCGACAGTTGTTCGTACACGGTCGAGGCGGTCTCTACGCTCATGCGGGGGTGTGCTCCTTGCGGCTTGTCAGTGGTTACCTACTAGGGCAAAACCACCACGGCCGGCGGCGACATTCCCCGCCGTCCCGTGAGCCGCATCACGGGAGATGGCCCGGAAAGCCCGCAAGGGGGCCTTTCGTGCCTAAACATCAGCACGCCCGACGACGCCGATGGTGGCTACTCTTGGGGTAGTAGCGACCGCGGAATCTTGATTATCAAATGCTCCTTGGGGGAAAGCATTTGACGCGATTCCTGATGCTGACCAACTTGGGGGCTTGGTCTGCGGGGCTGGCGTCGTCCGGCGTGCTGGAAATGAGTCCCTGAAACGCCACTCGCAAAACGCTCCGAGAACTCATCAATCGGCTATGCAGCCGATGTAGTACCTACTGTATCCATGAGAGCAGTCGCTCCACATTAGACCTTTGACCATACTTGGTGAGGTAGCCTCACTAATGATCGGAAGGTTCGGATACTTCCTCGGGAGACTTCTGGCCCCCGTCGATGATGGCGGCCGGCAGCTCGGCGCGAACCACCCAGTCGCCGCGGACGCGCTTGGCAGAGAGGGTCCCCCCGAACGCCGCCATGCGGTCTGACATGCCCACGATTCCGGAGCTGTGCCCACCACTGTCAAACCCCTGGTCCACAACGTGTCGGGGCAACTTGTTGGCGACTTCCAGCCACACCCTGTCACCGACGACGAGGGCCTCAATGCGGCACGACGCATCCCGTTCGGCGTGCTTGACGATGTTCGTCGTGGATTCCTGCAGGACCCGGTAAAGTGCGGCCTGGGCAGACTGGGGCAAGCCGGCAAGCTTCGGGTCGGCCATGGTCTTCGTTGGATGGCCAAGGTCGACCAATCTCTCGGCAAAGATTTCAACGCCAATGAGAATTTCCAGGCTACTGGCAGCATTCTCCGCAGGATCGACGAGCGAGCCGTCCACACGGGTCGTCGGACCGTCGGATCGCAGCACATTGAGCATGACGCGCAGGTCCTGGAGGGCCTCTTTCGACGTGGCGCCGATGACCTTGAGCGCGGCCTGGGCAACCGCCGGGTCCCCGGAAAAGCCGGCAGCCTTGGCCTGCATGGAAATCACCGTGATGTCATGGGCGACGATATCGTGCAGGTCCCTGGCAATGGCCTTGCGCTCGGCTTCGACGGCTTCCTGCTGCTTGCGGCGCAGCTCCTCAATGCGTTTCCTGTCGGCTTCGCGCTGTTCCTGGTACTTCCGCGCGAAAAGGGCTACGAGGTAAGCGGCGGCGACCAAGGGAATGATGATGATCAAGAAGCCCACGTCGTAGGACCTGACGACGACGATCAGGATTGGCCACAGGCCAGTGATGCATAGATACCGGAACGAGAACTTACGAGTCTCCGTCAGGGTAACTATTCCAACCAAGAGAGGAACAATAAGAAGCGCGACCAAATAGGCGCCGGTGAAAGCCGCCAGCGTCATTGCCACGATGGAAACAAAGACCGCATATCGCGTGCGAACCCACAAAAGTCCGAGCGCAAGAGCGAAAGCCGCATTGACGAAGACTTCGATTGCACGATCATGGAACTTTACGGGATCGGACTCACTGATCAAGCTGACAATGTCCGTAATTAGCAATAACGCGACAACGCCGCTCGCAACTAGGAGAATCTTCCTCCCCAATGTGGAGGAAGATTGCTCACTAGTAGCGTCGGGGGCAGAAACGAATCGGTTCACCGATCCATTCTCACCCATAGAGAGGACTCATTCTTTTGAGTCCCCCTTTCTACCTAGGGCATGCTGCACCGAAGTATCGGCACAGCCAGTCGTTGAACGCATCTGAAGCGCCAGCAGGTGAAGCAACTGGCATTGAGCTGCCCTGGGACAGAGAACCGGGAGCCGTGGCTGCCTGGGCAGGAATGGCGGCCGGCAGCAACAAGGCAGCGGACATGGTAACAGCGGCGAAAATACGAGTTTTGCGAGTCATGAGGCCTATTCTTGCATCTATTTCATTAAGTCAACAGATACTTTTAGTGAAACTTTTGAAGTCGGTCAGCCCCTGCGCCGATTTCGCCAAAGGTCACTAGACTCGAAACCGTGACTGATATCCAAGTTCTCGTGGTTGATAACGAACCCCTCATGCGTCAAGCCCTCAAAATAATTCTTGAAGCCGCCCCGGGGTTCCACTGGCTTGGGGACGCGACAAACGGCATAGAAGCCGTGGATTTCTGCGCGGGCAACAGCCCTGACGTCATACTCATGGACATGCAGATGCCTCGCATGGACGGGGTTGAAGCGACCGCAATCATCACCACGAACTACCCGGATATTGGCGTGCTGGCCATAACCGCGTTCTCCTCGGAAGAATATTTGGTCCCGGCCCTACGCGCCGGGGCCGCTGGGTACTTGGTCAAGGACGCAGAACCCACGGAAATCCTTGCTGCAATTCGGGCGGTGCACGACGGCAGCGCCGCCATTTCGGCGTCGGTATCGCAGGACCTCATCCGCGCAGTCCGAAATGGCTACGACATTAAACCGACTAGCGCTAGCCGACAGAGCCCCATGCCCTTGTCCGAACGAGAATTGGAAGTCCTGCAACTGCTCGCTCGAGGTTATAACAATCCGGAAATTGCTGCCGAGTTGCATGTCTCCGAGGCCACCGTCAAGGCCCATCTGAGCCGTGTGATGGCAAAATTTGGCGTCCGGGACAGGGTTCAGGCCCTAATCCGAGCAGCACAGTACGGCCTTGTCGAACTACATATGGATTGACCGCCGGGCCACCCCCTTCCAATCGACCCGATTGGGTCCTCGCAGCCGGCACGTGGACCTTGGTCGACGACCTCCCTTGAACGACACTGTCTTTCCCCGCCGAACGTTGGCTTGACGTCTGGACCGAACAGTGGAGGCCTGTACCGCGAATGGCGAAAACTTGTATGTTTTAGTAAATGGTGTCGCTTTCACGGATCGGCAATCATTTGCAAACTAGGTGGGAATACCCACCTTTTTTGCTAATCGCCCCCGCCTATCGAATAGGCTCGGAAAATGACAACTGAACTGACGAAGGCGAGCGCAACCCCCAGGGTTCACCGATGGGTCTTTTGGCCCGCGGCCATCATCATCATTGTTTTTGCCACCTTCGCGATGACCATGCCAAGCCTTGCCGAGGCAGTCTTCGCTTCCGTCCAGTCCAAGATCATTGGCTACTTCAATTGGTACTACGTCCTGATCGCCACAGGTTTTGTGGTGTTTAGCCTCTGGCTCGGGTTTGGGAAGTTTGGCGAAATCAAGCTCGGCAAGGACGACGACGAGCCGGAGTTTTCCCTCGGTTCATGGTTCTCGCTGCTCTTTGCCGCCGGCATGGGCATCGGGCTGGTTTTCTACGGCGTCTCCGAGCCGCTGAGCCACTTCGCCTCCCCCAAGCCCGGCGCTTCGGGTTCTCCTGCAGAGCTCGCCCAACAGGCCCAGGCCCAAACATTCCTGCACTGGGGCGTCCATGCCTGGTCGATCTACGTGGTCATCGGTTTGGCACTGGCCTACGCGATTCATCGACGTGGCCGACCCATTTCGATCCGGTGGACCCTTGAGCCACTGCTGGGCCGCAAGGTCCATGGCGGACTCGGAAACCTCATTGACGTCGTCGCCCTGGTTGGAACGATCTTCGGCGTGGCAACCTCCTTGGGGTTGGGCGTCCTGCAGATCAGCGCGGGCCTGCAAAGCGCCGGATTGATCCAGGCCTCACAGTTCATCGACCTCGTCATCATCGCAGTGGTCACTGCATTGGTGCTCTTCTCCGTGCTTTCGGGAGTCGGAAAGGGCATGAAGTGGCTCTCGAACACCAACCTGATCCTGGCCGGTGTGATGGTGGTCTTCCTGCTGATAGTAGGACCGACGCAGTTCCTGCTGAGAAACTTCGTGCAGTCGGTCGGCAACTACCTGCAGAACTTCCTCGCGATGTCCTTCAACGTCAGCGCCTTCACCGGCACCGAGGGTGAGATCTGGCAAGGCACGTGGACCACGTTCTACTGGGGCTGGTGGATTTCCTGGGCCCCGTTCGTGGGAATCTTCATTGCCCGGATTTCGCGGGGGCGCACGGTACGCCAGTTTGTTGCCGGCGTCATTCTGGTCCCCACAGTTGTCACGATGATCTGGTTCTCCGTCCTGGGCGGGATCGCCCTGCATGGCCAGCTGGAGGGCACGGGGAATCTTATCGCCCCGGACCGTTCAATTGACACCGAGGGCGCACTATTCGCCATGCTCGATCAATTGCCCGCCGGCTCCGTGCTGACGGTGGGTGCGATCATCATGATCGTCATCTTCTTCGTCACCTCTGCCGACTCGGGTGCTCTGGTCATGGGGATGATTGCCACCGGCGGGGACGTGGAGCCGAAGAACTGGATCCGCATCTTCTTCACGCTGGCGACTTCCCTCTTGGCAGCTTCCCTGTTGCTCTCCGGTGGCCTTGAGGCACTCAAGACGGCAGCGATCATTATTGCCTTGCCCTTCAGCCTCGTGCTGATCCTAATCTGTTGGGCGACGTATCGGGCGTTCTCTCGTGAAGTGAAAGTCTACGAAAAGGCTCGACGAATGGCGTTCGTCGACCACATCGGCGATTTCTACGGCCTGGAAGTCGAAGCCCCGAACCAGGATTCACAGCTGATCAATCTGCGGAACTTCACTGCGCGGCTGCGGCGGGCCGTTCCGACAGCACACCGAGCCGATCCCCGGGTTTCTGCAGGCCGGGTACGCACGGAAGCGGCCCCTGACGCTGGTGGGCCAGGAATCGATGGCAGCCAACCAGAGCAGCCGCCGAGCGGCACCAGCTAGCCGTCTCGGCCTTTGCAAATTCGAGGTGTTGGGTTCCCATCCATGGATGGGAACCCAACACCTAGAATGCGTTTCAAGTCATGCAGCGGGCGGCTGCGGGTATCTACTGCCCTTGCTGATAGGCAACACCCGACAGCTCATTGCAGATGTCTTTGAACCTTGCCTATGCATCCCTTGCCGTCTGCCCTTCACAGTCTCCCCTGCCGTGCAGGCACATGCCACAGGTCCCCCGGCCTTGCGCCCTCTGGGCAAAGATCGGCCGTCAGGAACCGACGCGCAGCCGAACGGCGCGATAGCCGAGGCCCACCGCAAACATGACCAGTCCCCCGATGACCGCGCTGGGCGGAAGCGTGGCAACGAGCACGACGCAGCCAATGGCCCCGGCTATGCCCAACCAGACAGGGCTCAGACGCTCGTCCCGCGGCTGCTTGACCGCCGCGATGTTGGCGATCAGGTAGTAGACCAGCACGCCGAACGAGGAGAATCCGATGGCAGTTCGCAGGTCGAAGAACATGATCAGCAAAACCACCGCGACACCGACGGCCAACTCGGCGCGGTGCGGCGTGGCGAACCTCGGGTGGATGGCAGCCAAGGGATGGGGCAGGTCGTGCTCCCGTGCCATGGCCATTGCAGTGCGTCCGATTCCCGCGATCAACGCAAGCAACGCCCCGAGGGATGCCAACGCCGCGGCGATCTGGACCAGCGGCAGGGCCCAGGAATCCCCCAGTGCGGTCGCCAGCGGCTTGGCGCTCTGCGCAACGCCGCCGGCGCCCAGGACAGTGAGGAGCACCAGGGCGACCGCCGTGTAGAGCACCACGACTATGCCCAGTCCGATCGCAATGGCACGGGGAATACTCTTTGTCGGGTTCCGCACTTCCTCGCCCAGGGTCGCGATGCGTGCATATCCGGCGAAGGCGAAGAACAGCAGCCCTGCTCCCTGCAGGACGCCGAGGAGGCCCATGCTGTCCCCTGCCGCATAGGCCGGTGGCACATGGGTGCCGGCCAGGATCACCACCAAGACCACGGCCAGGAGCGCCAACACCGCGGTGACAATGACTCTTGCAGCGGCCGCGGTGCGTGTAACTCCCAGATAGTTGACTCCGACAAGCACCGCCACCGCCAGCGCGGCAACGGGCTTCACCCAGGGTTCGGGAACCGTGTATGTTGCGAAGGTCAATGCCATGGCCGCTGCCGAAGCCGTCTTGCCGACCACGAAACCCCAACCCGCGATGAAACCCGGCCACGGGCCGAGCACTTCGCGTCCGTAGGCATAGGTGCCGCCCGAGGTTGGGTAGCGTGCCGCGAGTTGGGCGCTGGACCGTGCGTTGGCGTATGCCAACGCAGCGGCCAAGAACAGGGACACCAGAAGGGCTGAACCGGCGGCGGAGGCCGCGGGGGTGAACGCGGAAAAGATCCCGGCTCCGATCATGGCACCCAGCCCGATCATGACGGCGTCTTTGGTGCCTAACCGACGTTGAAGGCTTGGACTCACTTCTTCTCCACTCAGGCTTCGCATTCTCAACTCTTACTCCATCGAGATTAACGTTGGGCGACGCCCCAACAACATCGGACGCGCCCATGCACGCGCTCCCGCCCCCGGAAACCTGCACGAACCCGGCGATTTCGGCGGCAAGGGTGGCTGTCCACAACACGTCGTTCTCCTGTACATGATCCAAGGGTGGTTCGCATAGTCTCAGAAGGGATCGTTGGATATGGCAAGATTCGGGGAATCGCATGGCGTTGGGACATTTCGCAGTAATTGACACGGAAACCACGGGACTTTTCCCGGGAAACCACGACCGCATTGCAGAGATTGCGGTGATTACGATGGACAGGTCCGGCACGATCCTGGATCGATGGGAGACATTGATCAACCCGGAGCGTGATCTGGGCAAGCAATCTATCCATGGGATTCGCGCCAAGGACATCCTTGGTGCGCCGCGCTTCGGCGACATTGCGCAGGAACTTGATTGGCGTCTTTCCGGAACCCTCGTTGTCGCCCACAACCTTCGCTTTGACGCGCGATTCCTCGGCGCCGAGTTCCATCGCGCGGGGCTTGCACTTCCTGGGTTCTTTCTACCCCGCGGACTGTGCACGATGCAGATGGCGCACGAGTATTTGCCCGGCGCCGGGCGTTCCCTGCAGGATTGCTGTGATTCATTCGGTATCGAGCTGCATCACGCCCACAGCGCCGGGGACGACGCCGAAGCCGCGGCGGTGCTTCTTTCCCGATACATGGAGCTGGACCCCGATCTTGGCGACTGGGACTTCCTGCTGTCGGAGGCCGCGACAACAGCTTGGCGGCCGTCTCCTCCGTCCGGACTTCTGGCACCGGCGCTTCGCTCATCCGCGGATTCCAGGGAGACGCACTTTGTTGAGCGTATTGTGGTTCGCCTGCCGGAAGTCTCCGGGCCCGTCGAGCATCAGGACTACTTGGCGCTGCTTGACCGGGCGCTGCTTGACCGATACCTTTCCGCCCACGAACAGTCAGCGCTGGTTGCCCTGGCCGATGAACTGGGAATCAGCCAGGCCACCGTCCGGGAATTGCACGCGCGCTATTTCGCTTCGGTGTCGGAAGTTGCATGGTCCGATGGCGTTCTCACCGATGAGGAACTCAATGACCTGACAACCATCGCGGAGGTGCTCTGCATTCCTGGCGAACAGCTCGAGGCCGTCTCCCAAAGGAGACAGGAAACGACACCGCATGTTCCTGGATCGGAGGCCGCCTCCACGGCGTTCCTGGAACCCGGCGACCTAATCGTGCTGACCGGAGACATGAGCCGGCCGCGTGACGCCATCGAAGCCGAGCTGGAATCAGCCGGGTTCAGGCCGCACGGAGCCGTAACAAAGAAGGTCAAACTTCTGGTGGCGGCCGATCCGGACAGCCTCTCGGGCAAGGCACGAAAGGCACGCTCCTACGGCATACCGGTCGTCGGCGAGGATTACCTCTGGGGCCGCCTGCTCCACATACCGGACAACTGACAGCGCTTCAGAAATATTCGCCAACTGTACTCTCGATCTGGGCTCGCTAGTATGCTCAAGTCATCAGCGGCGATGCCTTGGTTGCAGGCACCGCCAAGAGGCTCAAACTGTGCGGAAAAAAGATGTCTCCCAAAGATCCGAAATCAGCCGACAAGGTCGAACCGTCAACGGGCGAGGCGGCCGATTCATCAGTTGTGAGCATCGACCGGCTTCGGATCCGCCGCGAACTACCGCGCGTCCTCCCGGCGTTTGACGCGTGGTGCGAGGAACGTCGGTTCGATACCCATGGTTCCGAGCTCCGGGAACGGATCGTTGCCTTTCTGGAACACTATGCGCGCGTCAACAGCAGTCGTGAAATCACGTTCCTGAACCTTCCGGCGTTTGCGGCAACACTTGATGACTTGATGTTTGGCAAGAAGACCAACGATTTCCTGGAAATGACCCATGTCTTGGGTGCCTACCTTGAGTTCTTGCACGCCACGGGAACATGGACGGGCACCCATGAGGAATTCCAGCGGGTCGAAACCTACTTCAGCTGCTTCAACTTCCCCAAGTTCGAACCGGATTATTCCGCGATCCCCGAATTGCAAAGTGTCTTGATCAGGGTGCCGAGGCTCACCCGTGAAGAAGCCATGGCGGGGATCAAGGACCTGGCGCTCGCCGGCAGAGTGCAGTCCTTCTTGCGGTGGTTCGGTCCGAAGCGTGGAATTACAGGTGCGAAGATCTTGAACCGGAAGCATGTACAAGAGGCAGCCGCAGCCCTCGACATCCATGCTATTTATGACGATTCGCCGACACCCATAGGTGGACCGTCCAAAAACGGGCCGGTTCGGTTCAGATCGGCACGGAATGTGGCCCGGCTGGGCCTGTACTGGGATGCCCTGGTGGGTGCGGGACTCATCGAGTTGAGTGCCACTCGCGCCTACCCGAGCAAGGAGGCCATCGACTTCCTCGACGATCCTGCCGCAAATCTGGTCAATGTGGTCCGCCGCGTCGCGCAACAGATGTACCGAGCCGTATCGGTGGAAGTCGACGATCGCTACCTCGACCCGGAGATGGGTTACCTGACCCGCTATTTCCTGCTGGAGGCAGCCGTCGAACCGATCAGTGTCGAGGTTCTCAGGCACCCGATCCGCGGCCTGAACAACTTCGATCCGCGGGGAACCCCCGACACCATCGAGGTTGCCTGGCAAAACCTGGAGCAACTTCGCGATGAAGGGCTCGTGAGAATCGACGCAAAGCTCACGATCCCGCCGGTGTTATGCAAGCCGTTGGTTCTGGAGCTCGCGAACGCTTCCGTGGTCGAGTACACCTTCGAGGACCGAAATGACGAGGACCCTGAATTTACGGGGAATCCCCCGTCGTGAACCTGGCGGCCCCGGCTATTGGCCTTCGAACATTCTGGGGTTCCGCGGGTGGTCCCGTTGGCTGGCCATCGACGTGCGTCCATCCCGAGGCCGAGGGACTAAGGCTGGATACCCAGGTACCTTGAAAGCACATGCTCGGCAATCGCCATGGAGGAGGTTGCCGCCGGCGACGGGGCATTGCGCAGCACGGTGACCGGACCTACCTGGTCCACGGCAAAATCATCCAGCAAGGACCCGTCCCTGGCCCAAGCCTGGGCGCGGACGCCCGCGGTGGTCCGATGCGTCAGGTCCGAAGGCCTCAGCTCCGGGATGAAGGCCTGGGCCGCCTTGAAATACAACGGCTTGTAAACCGAGGCCGCGATTTCCTTTCCGCCCATTCTCCAGTGGTCCCTGGCCAGCTTTCCTGCCCCGGGCCAGCGCAAGGACTCCCAGGTATCGCGAACCGAAATCCTGCCCCAGGAGTATCCCTCGCGGGCCAGTGCAGGTACGGCGTTGGGCCCCACATGGATCTCGTCATAAACCCCCCGGGTGAAATGAACCCCGAGGAACGGAAAGGCCGGATCCGGAACAGGGTAGATCATGCCCCTGACCAGCTCATTTCGTTCAGGGGCCAACGACCAGTATTCGCCCCGAAATGGCAGGATCCGGGGCGAATCCGAGGCGCCCACCAACTTGGCGATCGTATCGGAATGCAGGCCGGCGCAAACCACCAGCCGGTCAAAGGCGTGCGTGGTTCCGGCGGTTGAGACCAGGCACGCGCCGGCGGAAGTTTGAACGGCCGTGACTTCCTGATTCAGCAGCACCCTGCCGCCGGCCTTCCGGATCTGGTTGGCCATTGTTTCGGCAATGGCCGCATAGTCGACCACGGCGGTATGCGGGGAATGCAGTGCTGCCACTCCCGCGGCATGCGGTTCGATGTCGCGCAGCCGCTCCACGGATAAGCGGGCCAGGCCGGGCACGGCATTGAACCGGGAGCGGCGTTCGATCTCGTCAAGACGAGGCACCTCGTCACCATTCAAGGCAACGACCAGTTTTCCGGTTTCCCGATACGGGAGGGAGTGTTCCCGGCAATACTCGCGAATCTGGGCACGACCCCTGGCACAGAGTTCGGCCTTGAGCGAGCCCGGTTGGTAGTACAGCCCGGCATGCACGACCCCGGAGTTGTGTCCGGTTTGGTGCGTGGCCACCCGTGCTTCCTTTTCCAGGACCGTGACGTCAAAATCCCCGGTGCGCGCCAAGGCCTGCGCAATGGCAAGTCCAACGATGCCGGCACCGACAATCCCGATTCGTTCAGTCATCGAATCGGCCGCTCCCCCGCGGCTCCGCGAATTTCACCCTGGCCTTCATCTTCGAATCGTCTCATGTTGCGATTCAGCTGACCACGGCGATTTGAAACAATTTCCCGGCAACGGCTGCGGCCGGCCGCGAGCGGGTCGGTTACTGGGCGAGCGGGGATCCAATCGTTTCCCCGTTGACGCTGCGAACCGTCCATGGACCGTCGACATTGTCGCTCAGCGAGACGGAGCCATTGAGAATGCTGTCGAATTGGACTCCGGCGAGCGCGGAGAGGGTGTAGCGGATGATCGTTCCGTGGCAAACGACGGCAACGTTCTTCCCCGGAAAATCGGCAGCGATCTGGTCGATTGCGGCACGGCCGCGGGCCACGACGGATTCCAGGGGCTCTATTCCGCCGCCGTCCTTGTTTGGCCACAGCTTTTCCCATTCGCCGTCCTGCATGCCCTCGGCCTGGCCGTAATCGCGCTCGATGAGCGCGTCATAGCTTCGTCCCAACTCGATGCCCAGGCCGGCGGCGATAATCTCTGCCGTTTCGCGCGCCCGGGACAGCGGGGAGCTCACGATCGCATCCCAGGTGTCCGTGCCCAGCACCGCCACGGCGTCGCGGGCCTGCTGGCGTCCCACGTCGTTGAGCGGGATGTCGCTGGAGCCCTGCAGGCGGCCTTCGGCGTTCCAGTTGGTTTGTCCATGGCGAATGAATCCGAGTCTCATTCCTCCATTCTCGTGTGTGCATGCCCGGACCGCCTACTTATGACTCCCGTTTCGGGAGGTTGTCGGCCACCCTCGAGGCACGGAGCGGTGGCGCCTCAATTGCCGGCCCTGTCCAAGGGCCCTGTTTCCGTGCGATCCTCTAATGGTTGAGAGGTGTGACACATGGGCGCATATCGGCTGGAAGCCGCACTGGCTGCATTCGAGGATCCGGCAGCCAAAGCCCGGTCCCTGGTGCCCCTGCACCGGACCTGGGCCAGCACCGAGACCATCCCCGGACCGGTGCGTCCCGTGGTGGCCCGCTCGTGGCAGCGGCAATCGCTGAAGAACCCGGCCATCCGGCCTTTGGGCTCCGAAGACATCGGAGACCGCAGGGAACGCGCGGCGGTGCTCTCCGGCCTGGTGCCGATGCTTGAGGACCGCCTGTTGCAATTGGCCGCGGATGCCGGCAACGAGCTGGTCATCAGCGATGACGAGGGGTACGTCCTGTGGGTTGCAGGGCCCTCCCCCATTCGCCGGCGCAGCGAGGACATCGGTTTTGTTGCCGGGGCGCGGTGGAGGGAATCCGACGTCGGCACCAACGGGCTGGGTGCCGCCATGGCCGAACGCACCCCGGTGCAGATTTTCGGCCCCGAGCACGCCCGGGAGGAACAACACACCTGGGTGTGCACCAGCGCCCCGATCATCGAGGAGCGCACCGGCCAGGTGCTTGGCGCCATCACGCTCTCCGGGTCCTACCGCACCGCCCATCCGCACACCCTGGCACTGGTCAGCGCAACCGCGCGGGAGGCAACCGGCTTGCTGGCCGCGCGGCACGACCGCGAGTTGCATCTGCTGGCGGGCTCGGTCCCCGCCCCGGCCGGCCGCCATGTGCTGGTCGATGCGCAGGGCTGGGTGGCGCATTCGGCGGGCTTCGGGGTGGGAACCCGCCTGCGGTTGCCCGGGACGCTGTGCGCGGGAGGTGCCTGGCTGCCCGAACTCGGGGCGGTGGTGGCCGCGGAGGTCCCCGGGGGTTGGCTGCTGCACGGCGGCAACCGCGACTCCGACGCCCGACTGGAATTGTCTCTCGCCCCCGCGCCGGTTGCCGTCGTCGTCCAGGACGGGCAGCGAACCGAGATCCGCCTCAGCGAGCGGCACGGGCAGATCCTGGCGCTGTTGGTTGCCAACCCCTCCGGCCTGGACGCACACGGCCTCATGGAGCGGCTTCCAGGGGTCACCACCACCGTCACTGTGCGTGCCGAGCTGTCGCGGCTGCGCGCCAGGCTCGGCGGCCTGGTTGAGTCCAGGCCCTACCGCCTCGGCCTGCCGGCCGGCTTCAGCGCCTGAGGCCGCCAGGCGTTGCAACCTCTTGCAACCCTCGCGGAACTGTGACCCAGCTCATAGCATCATCTCCATCGCAACACGCTTTCGAAGGAGACGGACATGACTGAAGACAACGCCGGCACCGTGGCAGGGCAATGGCTCGGCGAGCTGGAACGTGCACTGGAGGCAGGCAACACCGAAGCGGCGGCTGCCCTCTTCGGCGAGGAATCCTACTGGCGGGACCTGTCCGCGCTGACCTGGAACCTGCACACCTCCGAGGGCCGGGAACAGATCAAGGACATGCTCGACGGGGTCGGGCCCGACGCCTGGCCGCGGAACCTGGCCGTGGTCTCCGCCACCGAGGGCGACGGCGTGATCGAGGCCTGGTACACCTTCACCAACAAGTCGATCGACGGCAAGGGGCTGCTGCGGCTGCGCGACGGCAAGTGCTGGACGCTGCTCTCCACCGCGCAGGGCCTGCGCGAGTTCCCCGAACCCGCGGGGGCGCTGCGCGAACGCGGGGCTGACCACGGGTCGGAGATGTCAAGCGAGAACTGGCTGGACAAGCGCACCCGCCGCGAGGCGGAATTCGGCATCGCCGAACAGCCCTACGTGCTGGTCATCGGCGGCGGCCAGGGCGGCATCGGCCTCGCCGCCCGGCTCAAGCGCCTGGGCGTCCCGGCGCTGGTCATCGACAAGCACCCCCGCCCGGGCGACCAGTGGCGATCGCGCTACCACTCGCTGTGCCTGCACGACCCCGTCTGGTACGACCACATGCCCTACATCCCGTTCCCCGACCACTGGCCGGTGTTCACCCCCAAGGACAAGATGGGCGACTGGCTGGAGCACTACACCCGGCTCATGGAGCTCGACTACTGGTCCAACACCGAGGCCACCTCCGCCACCCACGACCCGGACACCGGCACCTGGACGGTCCGGCTCATCCGGGAGGGCCGGGAACACACGCTGAATCCCGCGCACGTGGTCATCGCCACCGGCATGTCCGGGATCCCCAACATCCCTTCCTTCGAGGGCAGCGACGCGTTCGCCGGGGAACAGCACCACTCCTCCACGCACCCCGGGGGCGAGGCGTACCGCGGCAAGGACGTGGTGGTCATCGGCGCCAACAACTCCGCCCACGACATCTGCGCGGACCTGGTGCACAACGGCGCCAGGCCCGTGATGGTGCAGCGCTCCAGCACCCACATCGTGCGCTCGGAGTCCCTGATGAACACCGTGCTGGGCCCGTTGTACTCGGAGGAGGCGCTGGCCAACGGCATCGACCACGAGACCGCCGACCTGATCTTCGCCTCCATCCCCTACAAGGTGCTGCCCGAATTCCACCGCCCCGCCTTCGAGAAGATCCGCGCCGACGACGCGGACTTCTACCAGGGGCTCGCCGACGCCGGGTTCGACCTGGACTTCGGCGACGACGACTCCGGGCTGTTCCTGAAGTACCTGCGCCGCGGCTCGGGCTACTACATCAACATCGGCGCCTCCGAACTGGTCGCCGACGGGTCCATCGCCCTGGCCCACGGCGACGTGGCGCACCTGACCGAGGACTCGGTGGTGCTCACCGACGGCACGGTGCTGCCGGCTGACGCGGTGGTCTATGCCACCGGCTACGGGTCCATGAACGGCTGGGCGGCCAAGCTCATTTCCCAGGACGTGGCCGATGCGGTGGGCAAGTGCTGGGGCCTGGGCTCGGAGACCACCAAGGACCCGGGCCCGTGGCAGGGCGAGCTGCGCAACATGTGGAAGCCGACGCGGCAGGAAAACCTGTGGTTCCACGGCGGGAACCTGCACCAGTCCCGGCACTATTCCAAGTACCTGGCGCTGCAGCTCAAGGCAAGATTCGAGGGAATCGACACCCCGGTCTACGCGCTGGCCGAAACGCACCACACCTCCTGAAGACGGTCCCGGTGCCCCGATTTCCCGCGGATTGTCGGGGTACCGGGGCACAATGGTGGTGTGAGCCCCACGCAACGCGATCCAGCCCAGCCGGAGTTGCCGCTGGATGTTGAATCGGTCCAGGGCGCGGCACCGGCCGACACCCACGCCCACGACGGCTCCCGGGAAGCTGCCGGCGTGCGGCGCGAGCTTGAGCAACTGCGCATCGACAACGCCCGGCTGCGCAAGCTGTTGTCCCTGGGTGTTTCCGAGGCGCGGGCGGCGGCCCCGGCCCAGGGGGAACTCGCGCTGCGCCCCTCGGGCCCGGTCACCGCCGGTTCCCCGGAAGCCGAGAAGATCCGGCTCTACATGGATCTGTTCCGCACCCGCACCGACGTCTTTGCGCTGCGCTGGGAAAATGCGGCCGAGGGAAAGGCCGGCTGGGTGCCGGCGGTTCCCGGGGGCTGGCGCAAGTGGATGGACCGGGAATCCGCCGCCTACACGAAGTTGACCCCGAGCGAGGTCGAGGGCCACCTGCGGGGCAGGCAGCACATCGGGCTCTACCCGTTGACGGCGCGGGACACCTGTTTCTTTGTGGCCGCCGACTTTGACGGGGACGCCGCGATGCTCGATGCGCTGGCCTACCTCAAGGCCGCGCGCCACCGGAACATCCCCGCCGCCCTGGAGGTCTCCCAGTCCGGGCGCGGCGCGCATGTGTGGATCTTCTTCGCCCAGGAGGTTCCGGCCGAGTCCGCGCGGGGGCTGGCCAGCGCGCTGCTTCACGAGGCCATGGGTATCAGGGGCTCGATGTCGCTGCGCAGCTATGACCGGCTCTTCCCCTCCCAGGACAGGCACACCGGCAAGGGCATGGGCAACCTGATCGCCGCCCCGCTCAGTGGAAAGCGCCGCCGGCACGGGACCACGCTCTTCCTCGACACGGCAACGCTGGAACCCTATGAGGACCAGTGGGCCTATCTCTCCGGCCTCGGGCGGGTGAGCGCGGGCGAGTTGAAGTCCCTGTTGCGGGCCCTGCCGGCACCCGTCACCGGGCGCATGACGCGCCTGGAGGTGCCGGTCTCCTCCAAGATCTCCCCCCGCCCGGCACCCTTGGTCAACGCGGTGATCGGTGCCCGCATCACGCTGCGTTCCACGGACCTGGGCCCTGCCATGGTCACCGCGCTGAAGCACGCGGCGGCCCTGCCCAACCCCGACTTCCACGAGCGCCAGCGGCAGCGGCGCTCCACCTGGGGCATCCCGCGCTTCCTCACCAGCTACGACGAAACCCTCGAGGGCGACCTCATCCTGCCCCGCGGGCTGCTGCCCATGCTGGAAAAGCTGGTGGAAACCGCCGGCAGCCGCCTCCTGCTCACCGACAACCGCGTCGCCGGCGAGCCCGGGGATTTCGCCTTCACCGCAACCCTGCACCCCGAGCAGCAGCGGGCGTTCAACGCGCTGCGGGCCCGCACCCACGCGGTGCTGGTCGCGGCACCGGGCAGCGGGAAGACCGTCATGGCCTGTGCCCTGATCGCGGCAAAATCGGTCTCCACCCTGGTGCTGGTGGACCGCAAGGCGCTGGCGGACCAGTGGCGCGGAGAGATCCTCACGTTCCTCGGCGAGAAATCCGGCCAGATCGGCGGCGGTAAGTCCAAGACCACCGGCCGCATCGACGTGGCGCTGCTGCCCACCCTGGCCCGGCGCAAGAACGTCGCCGAGCTGACCGCCGGGTATGGGTTCGTGGTCGTGGACGAGTGCCACCACGTGCCGGCCGCCGCCTTCAGCCAGGTCTTGAACCAGATCCCCGCGCGCTCCTGGCTGGGGCTCACGGCCACCCCGTACCGGCGCGACGGGCTGGAGGAGCTGATCTTCCACCAACTGGGCACCTTCACGCATGAATTCGCCGCGCCGCGCCACGGGGAACTGCCCCAGGGCGCCGCCGAACACCCCGCCCCGGCCCTGCGGCTGCGCCTCCACGACACCGCGTTCGACTTTGCCGGGGACATCGACCCGAGCGCGCCCGGCGGCATCGCGCAGATCTACAAGGTGCTGATCGAGGACGGGGCACGCCTGGCACAGGTCGTCGGCGACGTCGCCGAGGCCCACGCGCAGGGCCGGCAGATCCTGGTCCTTTCCACCTGGAAGCGCCACCTGCAGCTGCTCGCCGACGGGCTGCGGGCCGCCGGGCTCGATCCCATCGAGCTCACCGGCTCGCTGAAGACCGGGGAACGGCGCGAGGCGATCGCCCGGATCAACTCCGCCCCGGCCGACGAGCCCCTGCTGGTGCTGGGCACCGGGTCGCTGATCGGCGAGGGCTTTGACTGCCCGCGGCTTGACACCCTGTTTTTGGCCGCGCCGGTTTCCTTCAAGGGCCGGCTCGTCCAGTATGCGGGTCGCGTTACCCGCCCGTACCCGGGCAAGGATACAGCGGTGGTGCACGACTACATCGATGTGCTGACCCCGGTGATCGCCCGTGCCTACGACAAGCGCTCCGCCGGATACCGGGAGCTGGGGTTCGATCCGGTGCCGACCGACTAACACGATTCAATCTCGGTTACCGCGCCGGTGGCGGGATGCCTGACCCGGCCGCGGCAAAGAGCCCGGTGATGACAATTCCCTCATTTAAATACTGTTGGCGGCTGCACGGCTAGTGGCCGTCCAACCGCCAACAGCGTCTTTGTCGCGCTAAGGCTAATTGTCCTGTCCGGGCAGGCCCTCGAAGGCGACGTTGCCGGTCTTGAGGTTTTCGGTGACGAGTTCGGGAAGCTGTTCAAGGAACGTCTTCCGCTCGGTCACGACGTTCTTCATCGCTGCTTCGACGTTGTCCTTAGTGATGGCCGGCATCATGTATACGGGCTTGGAGTTGACGGCCTCGCCCTTGGCCAGGTTTACTGCCACGGCCAGTCCGGCAGCCATTTCCACGGTTCCGTGCTGCAGCGAGGTGCCGATGAAATCGCCGTTCTTGACTGCCTTCAGGCCGTCTTCAATGCCGTCGATGCCGACGATCGGCACATCACTGATTCCCGCTTCCTTCAGGGCCTGGAGCGCGCCGAGGCCCATGTCGTCGTTCTGCGAGATCACGCCGTCGATGTCATCGCCGAATGCCGAGATCCAGTTCTTCATCTTGTTGACCGCTTCGTCGCGCTTCCAGTTGGCGGTGTCCTTCGCCAGGACCTTCACGTCCGGGTATTTGGCCAGAACCGAGTCGATGCCGGCACCGCGGTCGATCTCACCTGATCCGCCCAACGGACCCTGCAGGATCACGACGTTGCCCTTGCCTCCCAGCTCGTCCATCATCATCTGGGCTTCCTGCGCACCGGCGGCGTTGTCGTCGGGCTGGACCGAGCCGTCAAGGTCCTCGTTTTTCAGCGAAGCGTTGACGTCGACAAAGGGAATTCCGGCAGCCTTGGCCGCGGCAACCTGCGGTTGCAGCGAGCCCGCCTGAACCGGGTTGACCAGAATCGCGTCCACCTGCTGGTTGACGAACTGGTCGACCTGGTTCGCCTGGGTGTTGACGTCGAGGTTGGCCGAGTTCCAGAGGATCTTGATGTTGTTGGCAGCGGCGTACGCCTCGATTCCTTCCTTGCCCTGGGTTACGAACGAGGACATGTCGTAGACGCTGACGCCAACAGTGACTTGGCCGTCGTCGGAGCCCGTCGCGCCGGCTGCGGCGTTCGGGTCCCCGGCGCCGCAGCCGGCGAGGATGAGCGATGCGACTCCGAGCGCCAGCGCGCCTGTGGTGAGCTTCTTGAAAGGACGGATCATCGTTGACACTCCTGCATAAGGGGGGATTGAATTCAATTGAAAAGAGGGTGGTGCTGCGTACGTGGGCTATTTGCGGTGCTTGGAGGCCCAGACGTCGACGGCCACTGCCGCGACGATCAGAATGCCCTTGATGACGTCCTGCCAGTAGGCAGGGACCACCAATAGGTCGAATCCGTTGTTCAGCGTTTGGATGAGCAGCAGGCCCAGGGCCGTGCCCCAAATGCTGCCGCGTCCACCCATGAGCGAGGCACCGCCGATGACTACGGCGGCGATGGCGTCAAGCTCGTATCCGGAGCCGAGGTTCGGTGCCCCGGAAATCACGCGCGAGGCGATCATGATGCCGGAAAGCCCGGCTAGCACCCCACTGATGGCGTAGACGCTGAGCAGGACCCTGGAGCTCTTGACGCCGGCGATCTCCGCGGCCAGGCGGTTGCCGCCCACCGCGTAGACCCGCATGCCATACGCGGTGCGCTTCATGACGATGGCAAGCCCAACGATGCTGACGATCATGAGGATCACTGGAATCTTGACGCCGAGGATCGCGGTATTTGCGAATGTCCCGAAACCAGCCGGAAGCCCATTGATCGGGGCGCCGTTGCCGATAACGTACGCAATGCCGGAAGCCAGGGTCATCATGCCCAGCGTGGCGATGAAGGGCGGAACCTTCATGTACGCCACGACCAGCCCGTTGACCAGCCCCGCCAACAGACCCACCAGCACGGCGACCACCAGGGCAAGCCATATCTGGTCGGGGTTGGCCTTGGCAGTCAGGGCCCCGGCCATGGCGCTGGCGGCTATCACGCTTCCTACGGACAGGTCGATACCACCGGTGAGGATAACCAGTGTCTGGCCCAACGCAATCAGCGCAAACGGGGCGGCCGCGACCAGGATAGTGACCAGGTTCTCCGGGGTTCCGAAGCGTGCGCTGCGGTAGAGGAAGAACATGATTACCAGCACCATCACGACGACCATGGCGTTGTCGATCAGCAGTTGCCGGAACCAGGGCCCGCTGAAACGGGCCGGGCCCAGCGCGGTCGCGGGAGCCGCTTCCGCCGGTGCGGCGACCGTGGCTGGCTTAGTCATTTTCATTCAGGGAGTCCTTCTCGGAGTCGGCTTCCTGCCCGGAGGCAAGTCTAAAAATGCGGTCTTGGATATCGGGGTCGGACAGTTCCTCGCGGGCGATCTCGGCCGCGAAGGCACCCTCGCGCATCACGATGGTTCGGTGGGTAAGTGCGAGGATCTCCGGCATGTCGGAGGACGCCATGACCACTGCCATGCCGGCCTGGGCAAGGTCAGTGATGATCCGGTAGATCTCGTTGCGGGCGCCCACGTCCACGCCTCGCGTCGGTTCGTCAAGCAACAGCACGTCCACCTTGCCGGTGAGCCAGCGACCCAGGACGACTTTTTGCTGATTGCCGCCGGAGAGGGTTTCCACCGACTGCCCCAGGGTGCGGCGGCGCAGCCGCAGCGAATCCATGACCTCGGTCGCCGTTTGCTGGCGGGATTTCCCGTGCAGCCAACCCGCCGTGGAAAACGCGGAAAGCCGGGGCAGGATCGTGTTGTCCAGGATCGACATACCCATGACCGCTCCAGCGGCCTTGCGGTCTTCGGGCACCAACGCCATGCCGGCAACGATCGATGCAGCGGGATTGGCGGTGCGAACCTGCATGCCGGACACGCTGACGGTTCCGGCGCTTCGGGCGCGCATGCCGAAAATCGTTTCCATCAGCTCGGTGCGCCCGGCACCAACCAGACCGGCCAAACCCAGGATTTCCCCGCGCCGCACGCTTAGGCTGACCGGGGCGCTGTCGCCGACGCCGATGTCGCGGACATCCAGGACCACTTCGTCGGAGTGCGGGTGGACCTCGGGGAACAGGTCCTCGAGTTCACGTCCGATCATGGCCCGCACGATCCCGTCGTCGGAGATCTGCCCAATGGGCTGGTCCTCGACCAAATTGCCGTCGCGCAACACGATCACGCGGTCGGCCATCGCACGGATTTCCTCCATCTTGTGCGTGGTGAACAGCAGGGCGACGCCTTCAGCGCGCAGTTGGTGGACGACCAGGGCCAGGCGGGCCACTTCCTTTTCCGCGATGGCGCTCGTCGGCTCATCGAGCAGCAGAACCTTGGCCCCGCGGGTGGTCGCCTTGGCAATTTCGATGATCTGCCGGATGCCCACGGGCAGCGAACCCATCTGGGCTTCCGGTGCGATGTCCAAACCGAATTTCGCGAGCATCGTGCGGGCCTCGGCCCTCATGGCTCGTCTCCGGAGGAATCCGCCCCGGCGCAATTCACGGCCGATGAACAGGTTCTCGTACACCGTCATGTCCGGGATGGATGCCAGCTCCTGCGGCACGATGGCCACCCCGAGCTGGTTGGCGGCCTGCGGGTTGCCCACCGGCAGCTGCGCACCGGCTACCTCGACGCTTCCGCTGTCCGCGCGGTACTGGCCGGAGGCGATCTTCATGAGCGTAGACTTGCCCGCGCCGTTTTCACCGGCCAATGCCGTGACGGTGCCAGGTTCCAGCGTCAGGCTGATTCCATTGAGCACCGGGACGCCGGCAAAGCCCTTGTGGATGTCGAGACATCCCAAGGCCCCGGCGGCCGCGCTCACGCCCCGTTCCCGGGACGGATCATGGTCTTCAGGCTCGTGGAGGCCGTGGAGGTAACCAGCGCGGTCTCGACCTCGCCGAGGCCGTAACTACCCGTCACAAGCGAATCCAGGTCGACCCGCCCGGTGCGCACCAGATTGATCGCAGTGGGCCAGGTGTTGGCGTAGCGGAAGATGCCCGTCACGACGAGTTCCCGGTTCTGGATCAGCGGGATCGGTAAGGCGATTTCGTCGGCACCCATGCCCACCAGTACCGCGACGCCGGCCGGGGCCAGGGCTTCGAGCCCGGCACGCACAGCCGGGGTGGCCCCCGAGCATTCGAGCAGCACGTCCACGCCGAGGCCGCGCAATTCGGCGTCGTCGCCGATCGCATCCAGCGCGCGGTCGGCGCCGAATTTGAGTGCCTGCGCGCGGCGGTCCGCGTCGATGTCACTGATGATGACCTCGGTGGCGCCGAAGGCGCGGGCGACCTGCACGGCAATGATGCCGATCGGGCCGGCCCCGGTTACGAGCACCCGCGATCCTGCGGAAATCCCGGCCTTGCGTGCCGCGGCGATACCCACGGACAGCGGTTCCATCAGGGCCGCGGCATCGTCGCTGATGCTGTCGGGAACTTCGAAGGCGAAGTGCGACTGGATGGTGACGTATTCAGCGAATGCCCCGTCGATCGGAGGCGTCGCGTAGAACTCCATGTGCGGGCAGAGGTTGTAAGCCCCGGCAAGACTTTGCTTGCTGGTGGGCGACGGACGCTGGGGCTCGATGGAGACGCGCTCCCCGATGCGGCCCGGGTCGATACTGGCGCCTACGGCGACGATGACGCCGCCGGCCTCATGGCCAAGCACCATGGGCGATTCGACCACGAAGTCGCCGATGCGGCCTTCCTGGAAGTAGTGGACGTCGGATCCGCAGATACCCACCGAGCCGACGCGCACCAGGACTTCATCGTGGGCCGGAACGGGCACTGGACGCTTCTCGACAACGACCTCGCCCGCGCGGCGCAGGACGCTGGCGCGCATTTCGGTGGGCAGTGGTTCGCGCATGGTTATGCTTCCTTCTTCTGGTTGCTTCGACGGCGCTTCGCCCGCGATGGGTGCGGCGGTGGACCGTGACGACAGGCACAAGTATGTCCCATAGATATACACATGTGCAAACAGTGTGCTCATGTGAGCACGATACGATAGGCTGGGAATCCACCCCCCTCAAGGAGAACCATTGGCATCCATTGGCCCCGACGAACTCGTTCGCCTAGCGCACATTGCCCGCGAACACTACATCGTCGGCAAGACACGCGTTGAAATAGCCGAAGAGCTGGGCCTGAGCCGCTTCAAGGTCGGACGACTTCTCGACGACGCCGTGAAGTCGGGGATAGTCACCTTCGAGATTTCCGTCCCCGGCCCGATCGATGTGGAGCGCTCACTTGAACTGCAGCGGCGGTACGGACTCAAGCGCGCAGTCGTCGTGCGGACCCCGACAGACTCCCCGGATGCCGTCCAAGCGGAACTCGGCCGGGTCGGAGCCGACCTGCTTGCAGAGATCTCCACGGCAGAGGATGTCATCGGCATGACGGCGGGCCGCACCCTGGGCCAGCTAGCCCGTTCCCTCGGCACGCTGTCCGCCAGCGAGGTGGTTCAGCTGGCCGGGGTCGCCGGCCCCATGCAGGCAACGGGCGTGGAAGTCATCCGCCGCGTGGGCGAAGCGTCGAAGTCGCGTGGCTGGACGATCTATGCTCCGCTCGTCGCCTCCGACCCGGAAGCCGCCGCCGCCATTCGACGCCAGCATGACGTGCAGCAAACCATGAGCCAATTCGGCAGGGTCACGTTGGCGTTGGTCGCCATCGGCAGCTGGTCCCCGCCGGACTCCCAGTTCCATGACAACCCCGCACTCACTGACGCCGACCATGCCATGTTGCTGGAACGCGGAGTCCAGGCCGATATCGGGTCGATCCTCATCGACCGCAACGGCAGACCGGTGGACTCCCTCCAGGACCGTTGTATCGCCATCGAAGCGGCCGGGTTGCGCGCCATACCAGAAGTGATCGGCGTGGCCGGCGGCGCCCTGAAATCCGATGCGGTGCGCGCCGCCCTGGCATCCGGACTCATTGACTCACTGGTCACCGACCTCGCACTTGCCACTCGACTACTGGAGAACCACGCATGAGCCGCACCGTCGTCGCAGGAATCGATTCCTCCACCCAGAGCACCAAGGTGTTGCGCGTAGACGCCGAAACCGGCGAGATCCTAAGCAAGACCTCCGCACCCCACCCGGACGGCACCAGCATCGACCCGGAGCGCTGGTGGGAAGCCCTGCAGTCGCAAGGAAGCCTCGACGACGTGGCCGCGTTGTCGGTCAGCGCGCAGCAACACGGCATGGTTGCACTGGACGCTGACGGCATACCCGTGCACGACGCCCTGCTGTGGAACGACACCCGCTCCGCCCCGCAGGCCAAGGCCTTGCGCGAAAAACTGGGAGCCGACTTCTGGGCTAGGGAGATCGGAATCGTCCCGGTCCCGTCCTTCACCGTGACCAAGCTGGCCTGGCTGGCCGAAAGCCATCCGGAACTTGCCAAGCGTGTTCATCAGGTCCTGCTGCCCCACGACTGGCTGACCTGGCGCATCGCCGGGTGCCCGGCAGTTTCGACCACTGACCGCAGCGACGCCTCGGGTACCGGATACTACTCCGTCCCCGAAGGGCGCTACCGCGAAGACATCCTGCGCCTTGCCTTCGGCCACGTCCCCGAGCTTCCCAGGGTCCTTGCCCCGGCCGAGGCCGCAGGAAGAACGTCCTCGGGAGCATTGATCGCCGCTGGATGCGGGGACAACGCCGGAGCAGCGCTCGGCCTGAGCCTGGTCCCAGGCGAAGTGGTGGTGAGCATCGGCACCAGCGGCACGGTCTTTGCCCCGTCTGCCGCCCGCATCCAGGACGCCAGCGGGGCGGTGGCCGGTTTCGCCGATGCCACGGGCGCCAACCTTCCGTTATTGGCCACGATCAATGCTGCCCGCACGCTGGCGGCCAGCGCCCGAATTCTCAACGTCGACCTGAACAGGTTTGACGAGCTGGCTTCAGCGGGCGCCCCAGACGCCGGGGGCCTGACCCTGATCCCGTATCTGGACGGCGAACGGACCCCCGACCTGCCACACGCAACAGGGACGATGACGGGACTGACCCGCGCCAACCTGACTCCCGAAAACATGGCTCGAGCCTCTGTATTGGGATTGCTGTGTACCCTTTCGGACGCGCTGGACCGACTCAGGGCCCAGGGCGTTTCGGCCGAGCGGGTGGTGCTGATAGGCGGAGGCTCGATGTCCCGTTCGGTACGGCGGGCCGCCGCCGAGATCTTTGCCGCGGAAGTGGTGGTTCCGCCTTCGGCCGAGTACGTAGCGCTGGGTGCCGCACGCCAGGCAGCCTGGGCGTTAAGCGGCAAGTCCGCACCCCCAGTCTGGTCCCGTTCCACCGAGGAAACTTATGAACCGAAGGCCGCCGCCTGGGCTGCCGAGGTCCGCGGACGATTCACCGCCGCACGCCTCGCCACATATGGCATCTAGCATTTCCGAAAGGAACCACATGACAGACACCGCACCACAACACGCCGACGCTCGAGCGGCAGCCGGATTCACCGTTGACGCGATCCTCTTCGACCTCGACGGAACGCTGATCGATTCGACGATCGCCACCGAACGTGCCTGGACCACCTGGGGTGCGCAGATGGGCTTGTCCGGCTACACGCACACGCTCCACGGACTCACAGCCCAAAGCCTAGTTGGCAGGCTCATCGAAGAACCGCGGCATGCCGAGGCGCTCGAGCTGATCACCCGCCTTGAAGTCGAGGACACGCACGGAATCCACGTCAAGGACGGGATCCGCCGGATGCTCGCGAGCATCCCGGAGGACCGCTGGACCATCGTGACCTCTTGCACCGGAGAGTTGGCTGCTGCCCGCATGGCAGCCGCCGAGCTCGAGCACCCGGCGCACATGGTCACCGCCGACCAGGTCTCCACGGGCAAGCCCTCCCCCGAAGGATTCTTGCTGGCGGCCCGCCGTCTGGGCGTTGACATACGTCGCTGCCTCGTGGTCGAGGATGCCCCGGCCGGCCTCAGCGCGGGTCGGGCGGCCGGCGCACAAACGCTAGCGGTGACCGGTACCTATTGCGCGGATGCGCTCAGCGCCGACGCCATCGTGGCAAGCCTTGACCGGTTGGACATCTCCACCACCGCTGAGGGGTCGTTGCTGGTGTCCATCGGCGGCCGCTCCCTGACCACGGAGTAACGCCACGGCGCCACCTACCTCGTGGGCGCGGCGGGGGCGTGGCGTGGACCCTCTTAGGTTTCCACACCGCGCCGCCGCCGTCGTTGCGCCGGGTCGCGACCTAGCGCAACGGGTTGAAGTGCCGCATGACGGCCGGGGTCGATCCCCCGGTGATCGAGGCGGCAAGCATCTTGCCGGTCAGCGGGCCCAGCGCCACGCCCCACATGCCGTGGCCTCCGGCCACGTGCACGCGCGGGGAGCGGGTGGCGCCGATGAGCGGCAGGCCGTCGGTGGTGCAGGGCCGCGACCCTACCCATTCCTCCTGGCGGTCCTCCCAGTTGATGCCGGTGAACAGCGGGGAGGCGGCCGCCACGATGGCCTCGATTCGCTTGGGCTCCAGCGGGTGGTCCGCGTCGCGGAACTCCATGGTCCCCGCCACCCGGAACCTGTCCCCCAGCGGGGTGCAGGCCACGCGCTGGGCGGGGAAGTAGATCGGGTGGGTCGGCATGACCTCGGGGACCACGGTGAAGGAGTAGCCGCGCCCGGCCTGCACCACGCGCCTGACGCCGAACTTCCGCGCCAGCTTGCCCAGCCAGGCGCCGGTGGCAATGACCACCGCATCGGCGCCCTGGATCCGGCCCTGTCCGTCCACGACCTCGACGCCGTGGGCGTGTTCGCGGACGTCGGCCACCTCGAAGTCGGTGACGATTTCTCCGCCGCGGGCAATGACCGAATCGGCCAGGGAGTCCATGAACTTGGGCGGGTTGATGAAACGCTGGTGGTGGATCGCGACGCCGGCCTTGACCCCGTCGCCCAAGGTGGGCTCCATGGCCCGGATGTCCTCGGCGCCCAGCAGGTCGAATTCGACCTCGCCGCCGGAGGCGCGGATGCCCTCGAATTCATGGAGCAGCCCGTCTCGGTCCTTGAGGCTCTTGAAGCCGGTCAGGAAGGGCTCGGCCGGCCGGGTGGGTTCCACCACGCCGGTGCCCAGGGTGGCGGTGCCGCCGTCGTTGCCCGGGGCGCCGGGCCCGTTGACCGAGCCAGCCTTGCCGATCCTGCCGATGGAACTGGCCTCGGAGATCTCGTCGAAGGCGTCCAACCCGGTGGTCCCGATCTCGCTGAAGACCGCCATGGCCTCGCGCCACTTGCCCGGGGTGCAATGCCGGGCGAAGCCCAGCAGGAAGCGGATCAGCGAGGGCTTGGCGGAGAGCGGAATGTAAAGCGGGGAGGCCGGGTCGAACATGGTCTTCAGGCCATAGGTGAGCACCGAGGGTTCGCTCAGCGGAAGCGTCAGCGCCGGGGTGAGCCACCCCGCGTTGCCCCAGGAGGAACCCGCGGCCACGCCGTCGCGGTCCAGCACGGTGACCTTGACCCCGCGTTCCTGCAGGTACCAGGCCGTGGACAGGCCCACCATGCCCGCACCGATGACAACCACGTGTTCCGGACTCGTTGTGCTCATTTCACGCTCCATTCTCTTGCTTGCCGCGCCCCCGGGGCGGACGTCGCTGTCCGCGGGGTGCCCGGCCGAATTGCCGATGTTCAATGTCTGGGGGTGGCCGGGAGTGCGCCGGAGGGTGTGCCCACCCTCCGGCGCACTCCCCCCGGCCACGGGGGTTCGTGCGGATGGAACTGCGGTTTAGACGTAGTCCTTGTACTTCTCCAGGTGGCGGACCGGGGTGGAGAGCGCGTCGCGGCGGAACGGGTCGCCCAGTTCGCGGGTGCACATGATCTCGATGACGGTGGTCTTGCCGTCGACCATCTGGTTGTTCAGGGCTTCCTTGAGTGCCGACCCGACGTTTTCCAGCTTGTCCACGACGATGCCCTCGGCACCCATGCTGCGGGCCATCTCGGCGAAGGACTCGCCGTTGTCCAGCTCTCCGGCGATGAATCGGCGGTTGTAGAACTCGACCTGGTTCTTCTTCTCCGCTCCCCACTGGCGGTTGCGGAAGACGATCGCGGTGACCGGCAGGTCGTGGCGGACCGCGGTGAGGACCTCGCCCATGCTCATGGCCCAGGCGCCGTCGCCTGCGTAGGCGATGGCCGGGCGGTGCGGCGCCGCGGCCTTGGCACCGATCATGGTCGGCAGTGCGTAGCCGCAGTTGCCGAAGGACATGGGCGCGAAGAAGCTTCGCGGCTTCTCGAAGCGCAGGTAGCTGTGCGCCACGGAGTTGATGTTGCCGATGTCGGTGGAGATCATGACGTCTTCCGGCATGGCCTTCTCCAGTTCGCGCAGCACCTGGCGCGGGTGCAGCCAGTTGCCCTCTTCACCTTCTGCCTCGGCGATCACGTCGAGTGAGTACTCGTCCTGCTCGTGGGTCCACTCGGAGAGCTCCTGCTCCCAGGCTTCCTTTTCGGCCTTGATGTTCGCTGCGCGTTCGGCCTTGGTCGCATCCGATGCCAGTTCGATGCCCTCGAGGCGCTTGGAGAGCTCAATGGCAACCGCCTTGGCATCTCCGGTGATTCCGACCGCAATCTTCTTCACCAGTCCGAGCTTGGTGTGGTCCGCATCGATCTGGATGATCTTGGCCTCGGTCGGCCAGTAGGCCTGGCCGTACTGCGGCAGGGTGCCGAACGGGCCAAGCCGGGTACCCAGCGCGATCACGACATCCGCCTGGGAGATGAGCTTCATGCCGGCCTTGGATCCCTGGTAGCCCAGCGGGCCCGCCCAAAGCGGGTGGCTGGCCGGGAAGGAGTCGTTGTGCTGGTAGCTGTTGACCACCGGTGCGCCGAGGCGCTCGGCCAGGGCCTTGGCTTCCTCGACGCCGTCTGCCATGACCACGCCGCCGCCGGAGACTATGACAGGGTTCTTGGCGGTCTTGAGCAACTCGATGGCCTCGTCGAGGGACTTGGTGCCGCCGGCGCCGCGGTCGACGCGGCGCGGGGCGGGGATCTCGGTGATGGACTCGCCGTAGAAGTAGTCGCGTGGGATGTTCAGCTGGGTCGGGCCGTTTTCGCTCATCGCGCGGTCGAAGCAGCGGGCGGTGAATTCGGCCATGCGGTTCGGGTGCGTGACGTGGCCCTGGTACTTGGTGAATTCCTGGAACATCGGCAGTTGGTTGGCCTCCTGGAAACCGCCCAGGCCGATGGTGTTGGTTCCGGCCTCCGGGGTGATGATCACGACCGGGCTGTGGGCCCAATAGGCGGCGGCGATGCCGGTGACGCAGTTGGAAATGCCCGGGCCGTTCTGCCCGATGACCACGCCGTGGCGGCCGGAGGCGCGGGCATAGCCGTCGGCCATGTGGGCGGCGCCCTGTTCGTGCACGACGGGCACCAGGCGGATGCCTGCCGGGGCGAAGATGTCCATGGCGTCCATGAAGGCAGAGCCCATGATGCCGAAGATGTCGGTGACATCGTTGGACACCAGTGTCTCAACGAAGGCTTCCGACGACGTCATCTTCTGCGCGCCCTTGACGACCTCGCGGGATGTGGCCTTTTCAGTCATTACTAGTCTCCTTCGGGGATCAAGACGTCGCGGTCACGCAAAGTCTCAAAAAATGATTCAAACTGCTCCCAAAAACGGGATTGGTGTCAAAGCTATGCGACACAGCTCACATCCGTCAAGCCTCTATTCCATTTATTCTTCGTCCTGATACGATTTAATGAAACTTCGCACATCGGCAGATTGGATCGATCATGGAAAATCTCACGGAACCGGATCTCGGGCCCGCGGGCGCTGTCCAGGGGGAGACACCGGCCCTGCGCCTCTTCGCCCTGCTTGAGCTGATCACCACGCGCGACCAGCTCTTCACCCTGCAGTCGCTGGTGGACCAGACCGGCCTGCCCAAGCCCACGCTGCACCGCATGCTCCAGCAGCTCGAGGGCGCCAATCTGCTCACGCGGCAGTCCGACGGCCGGCACTACGGCACCGGTTCGCGCATGCGCCGCATGGCGGAGGACGTGCTGCTCAACGACACCCGGCACGGCACCCGGCACGCCATCCTTCGGGGGCTGGTCGACGAGATCGGCGAGAGCTGCAACATCACCGCGCTGTCCGGAAACGAGGTCATCTATCTTGACCGCGTCGAGACCAACGAGCCCCTGCGTGTGCACCTGGGGCCCGGTTCCCGGGTTCCGGTGCATTGCTCGGCCAGCGGAAAGCTGATCCTTGCCCAGTTCGGGCCCACCCAGCGCGAACGCGTCCTGGCCACCGGGCCGCTGCAGCGCTTCACGGCCCACACGCTGACGGACAAGGCGGAAATCGAGGCCGAATTGGCCCGGATCCGGATCGACGGCTACGCCGAGGACCGCCAGGAATACCTGGACGGGCTGGTCTGCCTCGCCGTGCTGGTTCCCAACCCTGCGGGGCGCTCGAACCTCTGCGTCGCGGTACAGGCGCCCATGATGCGCAAGAGCTCGGCCGACCTGCTCAAGCTGCTGCCCGCGCTGCGCCGGGCCGCCGAGAGCATTTCGCGCATCGAGGACCATGCGGACTTGGGTTCCCCCGAGTCCGAGCCCATGGCGGTGGGGTGGTGAGGCAGATGAACCATGAAGCCGCCGCCCTCCCGCAGCAGGAGCTGGTCCCGGTCCGCGAGATCTTCGGCATCGACAGCGGCCTGCGGGTCCCCCGATTCACCGAAACCTCCGAGCACGTCCCCGCCCTCGACCCCGCCTACCGATTCAACCCGGATGTCACCCTGGCCATCCTGGCCGGCTTCACCCACAACAGCCGCGTCATGATCCAGGGCCTGCACGGCACGGGAAAGTCCACACACATCGAGCAGGTCGCCGCCCGGCTGAACTGGCCGCTGATGCGGGTGAACCTCGACGGGCACATCAGCCGCCTGGACCTGGTCGGCAAGGACACCGTGGTGATCCAGGACGGCTCCCCGGCCACCAGGTTCCAGGAGGGGGTAGTCCCCTGGGCCATGGTCCAGCCCATGGCCCTGGTCTTCGACGAGTACGACGCGGGGCGGCCCGATGTCATGTTCGTGATCCAGCGGCTGCTCGAGCGCGACGGCGGATTCACCCTGCCGGACCAGAACCGCGTCATCCGCCCGCACCCGCACTTCCGGCTCTTTGCCACGGCAAACACCGTCGGACTGGGAAACCTCAACGGCCTCTACCACGGGGTGCAGCGCCTGAACCACGCCCAGCTGGACCGCTGGAACATCGTCGCCGCCCTCGACTACCTTCCGGTGGACGAGGAGGTCGCGATCGTTGCCGCCCGCGTCCCAGCACTGGCGGCAACCCCGGCAGGGGCGGACCTGATCCGGTCGATGGTGGAGGTTGCGAACCTGACGCGCGCCGGCTTCGCCGCCGGGGACATCTCCACCCTGATGTCGCCCCGCACGGTGATCACCTGGGCGGAAAATGTCTCCATCTTCCGCGATCCCGCGCTGGCCTTCCGGCTCTCCTTCGTCAACAAGTGCGACGAGGCAGAGCGCTTCATCGTCTCCGAGTACTACCAGCGCGCCCTGGCCACCGAACTCGACGAGTCCTACGCGCTCGTTCCCGTCGGGGCCTAGGACAGACCCGGCACCCCGTGAGTGCAGCCCAGGCCACTGAACGCCGCGCCCAGGAAATCAGGGAGCTGTGCGCCGCGTCCCTGCGTGCCCTCGGCGCCGATCCGCGGCTTGAATTGCTCGGTTCCCGCCCCTACCGCGGCACCGACGTGCTTCCGTTCAATGCCCCGCACCTCTATCCGCCGGCAGCGGGGGCAGCCTTCGAGTCGTTTCGCGGCGCCGCCGACGGGATGGCCCTGCGTGCGCTGCATTCGGACACCGCCGCGCATCTGGCCCTGCTCCCGCATTCCCCCAGCGCCCGGCTGGTTTTTGAGGTGCTGGAACAATTCCGCTGCGAATCCCTGGCCACCCTGCCCGGGGTCACCGCCAACCTCCGGGCCCGGCACGTCGCCTGGTCCAAGGAATACCTTGCCTCCGGCCTCACCGAAACCGCCCTGGGCATCCTCCTCTACACGATCTTCCAGGTGACCCGCTCGCGGATCAGCGGCGAGCCGGTGGTCCACGAATCCGAGGACCTGATCGAGGCGACCCGCGCGAACCTGTCCTCGACCCTCGGCCCGCTGCTCCCCGCGCTTCGCCGTCACAAGCACAGCCAGGCCGACTTCGCCCCCCACGCACTGCTGGTCGCCGATCTCGTCGCCGAGGCCGTCAGTGCCCTGGAGTCCCGGGCACCGGCCCGCACAACGGCCAAGGCCAGGCAATCGACGGCACCCGACTTCTCCCTGCTGGTTGACGTCGAGCACGATGCCGCGGCCATCGGGGCCCTGGGAACCGGAACCAGCAGTACGCTGGCCACGGCCGCAAACGGCTACACGGTCTTCACGCGTGCCCATGACAAGGTGTCCCCGGCCACCGCGCTGGTGCGCGGGGAGCTGTTGCGCGGCTACCGCGAACGCATCGCCGAGCGGGTGCGCACGGAGGCGGTGAATGTGGCGATGCTGGCCCGGAAACTCCAGGGACTGCTCTGCGTTCCGGAGCGCTCCGGCCACGATTCCGGCGCGGAGGAAGGGCTGCTCGACGCAACCCGGCTGGGCCAGCTCATTGCCTCCCCCACCGAGCGGCGGCTTTTCAAGACCGAGCGGTTCGAACCCTCCGCCGCGGCGACGCTGACGTTCCTGGTGGACTGCTCCGGCTCGATGAAGGAACACTCGGAGGGACTTGCTGCATTCCTTGACGTGTTGGTGCGGGCGCTGGAGCGCATCGACGTGCCCTGCGAGGTGCTCGGCTACACCACCGGGGCGTGGAATGGCGGCCGGGCGCTGAAGGACTGGCGCCGCGCGGGAAGCCCGCAGCACCCCGGGCGGCTCAACGAGCTCAGCCACCTGGTCTTCAAGGATGCAGCGACCCCGTGGCGCACCGGGCGCCTGGGGCTTGCCGCCATGCTCAAGTCGACCCTGTATCGCGAGGGCATTGACGGGGAGGCCGTGCGCTGGGCGCTGGGCCGCCTTGAGGCCGGAAGCGAAGGGCGGAGGATCCTGGTGGTGGTCTCCGACGGCAGTCCCGCGGATGGTGCCACGGCAAACGCCAACGACGAAAACTACCTGCAGCACGATCTCGCAAACGTGCTCCACGAGGCCGAGGCGGCCGGTCGGGCAACTGTCGTCGGGCTGGGCCTGGGGCTGGACATGAGCCCCTATTTCAGGCGCAGCACCATCCTGGATGCGCAACGGCTGGGCGGTTCGGAAACAGTGCGTGACCTCCTGGTCCTGCTGGAACATTCGCTGCGCGCCACGCGCTGATCGCGCGAGAACCAAGCAACGCGCACCGGCCAACGCCACCACTCTCCACGGCCGGCGGCCTTGGGTGCCTGGCCGCCGCGGTCCGGGGGGGGCGCCGGCACTGGGGGTCTTCACCGGGCCGGCGGTACGCTGGGGTTGTCCACCACCATCGCGAGGAGACCCATGGCAGCGAAGCCGCCCGCAATGTCACCGTCGGACCTTCCTGTTGCCCAGGTGCTTGACCGGACCACGGGGCCACGTCGCGCCGAGGCCGAGGAACTGCTCGAGCTGCTCGGCGAGATCAGCGGCGAGCAGCCCGTCGTGTGGGCGGGCCGCATCATCGGCTTCGGAGAGTACGAGTACCGCTACGAGAGCGGACGCGGGGGACGCTCCCCCGTGCTCGCCTTCGCGCCGGGCCCGACGAAGCACACGATCTACCTCGTCAACGATTTTTCACAGCGCTGGCCCGACCTGATGGCCCGGCTCGGCAAGCACCGTGCCAGCAAGGTTTGCCTGTACCTCACACGGTTGACCGGGGTGGATCGCAGCGCACTGCGCCAACTTCTGGAACACTCACTCGCCGAGACCCGGCCCCCGGGGCGCTGAACACCGGAAGATCCCCAACGGCCGCGGCGCTCGGAACAGGAACCGGCCACGGGCTGCCTGCCCGTGGTCCCGCCGTGGCCATGGACCTATCCTGAACCATGGGTGTCTACGTTCTTGTTGCCTTTGTCGTTCCGGCGCGGGCCGGCTTGGTCTTCCCCCGGTCCGGCTGGCCGCTGCATATCACCCTGGTTCGCTTCGACACGCGGGAAAGCGCCGAGGTCGTACGCGCCCGGCTCGATGGCGTGCTGCCGGCGCGGCTGGGCTTTGGCGTGCGCGTGGGCCCGGACGCGCAGTTCGGCCGCGACGGGTCGGTGCCGGTCTCGCTGGTGGAACCGGAGCCGGCCCTGCAGCGGCTTCACACCGCCGCGCTGGAGGCCCTGGGAGAGCAGGTCCACCTGCCCGGGGCACGGCACAACGGCCCGAATTACCGCCCGCACGTCACCCATGCCGACACCCGCCTGCGGCCCGGGGACCGGGTCCAGATCCGGCAGGCAGCGCTGGTGGACATGCGTCCGGACAATGATCCTCGGCTGCGGCGGGTACTGGCCGTCTGGGAACCGGCGTAGAACAGGATCCGCCGCGGCCCGACGCCACGGCATTGAGCCGGGGCATGACCGGTATGGTCCGCCTTCAGGCTCAGGTTCCGCAGAACGTCCGGTAGGGGCCGAAGCCCTCCGGGGCCGCGGCGGCGAACCGCTCGAGGCCGGGACGCTCCTGGAAGGGTGCCGTGAGCGCTGCCAGAAGTTGCGAGAACGGCTCCTGGTCGCCGTCGACGGCGGCAGCGAGCGCCTCCTCGACGAGGTGGTTTCGCGGGATGTAGACGGGGTTTCTCCGGTCCATCAGGTCCGCGTCCGGTTCCAGTGCCCGCCAGCGCTGCGCCCAGGCGTCGAACGCTGCCGGGGAGGGGAACATGGAGCGCGCGGACCCGGCGTCACCCCGCGCGGCCCTGCCCAGGCTCAGGAAAAAGGACGTGTAGTCCACGCGGCCTTCCTGCAGGAGGGTGAACAATTCCCCGGTGAGTGAGGTGGCTGATTCATCGTCGAGACCGTCGGCCAGGCCGAGCTTGGCTTTCATTCCGTCCAGCCACGCGGCGCTGTACCGGGTGTGGAAGGTGCCGAGGGATTCCTGTGCCAGGGCAACGGCCTGCTCCTGGTCCTCGTGGAAGAGGGGCAGGAGTGATTCCGCGAGTCGGGCGAGGTTCCACTGCGCCACGAGCGGCTGGTTGCCGTAGGCGTAGCGCCCGGTTTCGTCGATCGAGCTGTAGACCGTGGCCGGATCGAAGACGTCCATGAAGGCGCACGGGCCGTAGTCGATGCCCTCCCCCGAGATGGTCATGTTGTCCGTGTTCATGACGCCGTGGATGAACCCCACCAGCATCCATTGGGCCACCAGCGCTGCCTGTGCCGCGAGCACCGCCTCGAACAGGGCGAGATAGGGGTTCTGCGCCTCCGCCGCTCCGGGATGGTGGCGCGCGATCGCATGGTCTGCCAGTCGACGCAGCAGGGCCTCGTCGTCCATGGCCCGGGCATATTGGAAGCTTCCCACCCTCAAGTGGCTACTTGCCACCCGGGTCAGCACCGCTCCGGGCAACATGGTCTCGCGGCTCACCGGCAGTCCAGTCGCCACCACGGCCAGGGAGCGCGTGGTGGGAATGCCCAAGGCGTGCATCGCCTCGCTGATGAGGTATTCACGGAGCATCGGGCCGAGGGTGGCAAGGCCGTCACCGCGGCGGGCAAACGGCGTGCGCCCCGAGCCCTTAAGATGGATGTCCCGCAGGCGGCCCTCGGCATCGGCGATCTCGCCGAGCAGGAGCGCCCGGCCATCGCCCAGACGCGGCGAGTAGGAGCCGAACTGGTGGCCGGCATAGCCCTGCGCCACCGGGGTGGCACCACTGGGCAGCGCGGTGCCGATCAGCAGCCCCAGTCCCTCGGCATTGCCCAGGGACACGGGGTCAAGGCCCAGCTCGGCGGCCAGCGGCCCGTTGAGCACGACCAGTCGCGGATCCGGAGCCTGTCCGGCCTGCCACGGAACGGCCAGCTCGGGAAGTTCACGGGCAAATTGGCCGTCCAGGATGACGGTTGATGTTGCGTCGACGCTCATCTTTCAAGGGTACCTTCGACATCTGGCCGCAGGTGCGGAAAGACCGATGGTTGCCACCACCGAGCGCTGTGCCCAATGCGGCCCCCGGGCGCTCGGCAACGGCGCGCCACCACACCGGAAAACGGGGAAGGACGCCCCCGCCGGCAAACCGAGCCGACGCACGCGCCCTTGCCTCCCTGTCCCCGCGGCGTGGATCGAGCCGCAGCCCGTGCCCTACATCTGCAGCAACAGGACTCCCGCGTAGCCGAGTCCGGCAATCAGTGCCCAGGAGCTCAGCGCCATAAGCAGGGAGGCACCCCTCGAGGCAAAGAGCTGGCGGATCCGCACCGCCGAGCCCAGGCCGAAGAGCGCGGCGGCCAGGACCACGTCCTGCACGATTGTCGCCACCTCCAGAACTTCCACCGGCACGTCGAAGATCGAGCGCACCGCCACCAACGCCACGAAGCCGATGATGAACAGCGGGACGATCGGTGGCAGCTTCAGCCCCTCTTCCCCGCCGTCCGCCCGGCCCTTGCGCCTGCCGATGATGCCTGCGGCGGCGACCATCGGGGCCAGCGTCAGCACGCGGGTGAGCTTGATGACGATGGCGATGGCCAGTGCCGAGGTTCCTGCGGTCTGCGCGGTGGCCACGACCTGTCCGACGTCGTGCACCGAGGCGCCGACCCATTGGCCGAAGGCCTCCGGGCCCAGGCCCAGCGGACCTGCGAGCAACGGCAGCACGGCAATGGCCAGCGTTCCGCACAGGGTCACCAGCGCCACAGGGATCACGGTGTCTTCGTCCCGCGACCTGCGCACCGCGCTCATCGCGCCGATGGCCGAGGCGCCGCAAATGGAGAAGCCGGTGGCGACCAGCAGCGGCTGGTCCCCGGGAAGCCGGAACGCCTTGCCCAGCAGATAGGTCCCGCCGAAGGCCAGCAGCACGATCAGCACCACCACCCCGAAGGTCGCCCAGCCCAGCTCCAGCACGTCGACGATGCTCAGTTTCAGCCCCAGCAGCACGATGCCTGCGCGCATGAGTTTCTTCCCGGCGAATCCCAGCCCCTTCTTCCAGGGACCTTCCACCAACCTGCCGGTCCCCGGGAGGTTGGCGGCCAGGATGCCCAGCACCACGGCCGTGGTCATCACCGGGATCGAGGGCACAAGCAGGTGGACCAGGAAGGACAGCGGGACCACCACGGCGCAGGCCGCCAATCCTGCCCAATGGCTGGAGATCCCGGCCCGGATGCGTCCGGAGGGCGCCGCGGAACCGGTCTCGACCGGGGGCTGCACGTCAGGCTCGTGTGTTTGATGCACCATGAAGGTGGCTCCTTCGAAAATTTCCTTGCCGCGGTGCGGCCGCGGGCCCCGGGTTCCTGCCGCCGGGACCTGCGGCCGCACCGCGCACAAGGTGTTGGGTACGGTTCCTATTCTGCCCTCTTGTCAGGCTCCCGGCGTCGCCGCCCGGCTCCCGGACTTGAGCTTGGTGCCGTCCGGGCGCGGGGCCCCGAGCACCAGGATGTCGACCTGCTCGTCGGACAGGGTCTTGTTGTGCCTGCGGCGCATCAGGAAGAACACGACGCCCAGCAGGGTCCAGACGGCCAGCGCCGTCATGGATTCCTTGCCCAGCATGCCCGGGGACCCGGGGACGAGCAGCAGCGCCATGAAGACCAAGGCGGTGATGGCGCCCAGCGCACTGAGCACCTTCTTGGAGGTCGAGCGGGTGCCTTCGAGGTCTCCGGGGCGCTCGATGGAGTTGGTCGGGCGGAAGATCTTGAACGCGCACAGGCAGGTATAGAGGTAGGCGACCGTCACACCCACCGCGGACATGTCAACGACCCAGGTCAGTGCCGCGCGGCCGAACCACGGGCTGACCAGGCAGATGGCTCCGACAAAGATGATCCCGATGTACGGGGTCTTGTACTTGGGGTGCAGGCGGGCGAACATCTTCGGGACCATCTGCGCCCGGCCCATGCCCAGCAGGATGCGGCTGGCCGAGACGTAGAAGCCGTTCAGGCCGGTGCTCACGCCCATGGTGATGCCGATGGTCAGCAGCAACATGCCCGCCCCGCCCATGACACCTGTCAATGCGTCCGCGGTGCCCCAGGCCGAATCCCCGGCGACCAGGGCTTCCCACGGTGCGGCCATGGCCACCGCGGCGATCATGGCGCAGTAGAGCAGTGCCGCGGCAAGCAGTGCCAGCACGATCAGGCGCATGGCCTTGGACGGCGGGAAGTCGAATTCCTCTGCCGCCTGCGGCACGTTGTCAAAGCCGATGAAGGCCCAAGGGGCAATGGCCACGATCGCGGCGATTGCGGCGATCGGGTTCACGTCCTTCGGGAAGGCGGGCAGCGCGTTGGAGAGGACCACCTGCGGGCTGGCGATGACGGCAACCAGGATGCAGGCGACGGCAATGAGCATGATGACGCAGGCGATGAACTGGATCTGTCCGGACAGTGCGGTGCCGCGGATGTTGAGGTAGGCAAAGACCGCCAGCGCCACCATCGAAATGACGACCTCCACCAGGTAGACGTCCCACCCGGCCACCGAGTACAGGTACCCCTGCTGGACGACGTCGGGCATGAGCTTGCGGAAGAGCAGTGCGAGCGCCGAGGCGTTCAGCGCCACGATGCAGGTGTAGCCCAGGGTCAGGTACCAGCCGCAGAAGAAGGCGTGGGTCCGCCCGAAGCCGACCAGGGCGAAGGCGAGCTCGCCGCCGGAGACCGGGAAGGACTTGATCAGGAAACCATAGCTGACGGCGATGAGCACCATCAGGGCGCCACCGATCATGAAGCCGGAGACCGCCCCGACCGGACCGCCCATGGCCAGCCAGTCGGTGGGGAGGATGAAGGCGCCCCAGCCCACCGCGGAGCCCAGGGCAATGGCCCAGACCCATCGTGCCTTGAGCGTCTTTTCCATGCGTTCGGGCTGCTCATGGCCGGAACCCGGCGATGCCGCTGCCATGGGAGTTACCACCGACTTATCTGTTGTGGCTTTCATTTTAACCTCGTTCTCGGGTGGTGGCGGCGATGCCACCGCTTGCGAAGACCTGTCACCCCGGAAGGGGCTGACCGGTGGGTCAAGATTTTTGGGACTGCATCATGCTGATGAGTGAAACGTTGACGATGTCCGCGACGCTGGCGCCGCGGGACAGGTCGTTGACCGGGGCGGCCAGCCCCTGCAGGATCGGCCCGTAGGCCTGTGCCCCGGCGAGCCGCTGGGTGATCTTGTACCCGATGTTTCCGGCCGCCAGGTTGGGAAAGATGAAGACGTTTGCGTGTCCGGCCACCGTTGAGCCCGGGGCCTTGGATGCGGCAACCGATTCCAGCAATGCGGCGTCGAATTGCAGTTCCCCGTCGATGCTCAGCGTTGGTTCGGCCGCCCGGGCCAGGGCGGTGGCCGCGCGGACCGTGGAAACGGTTTCGTGCTCCGCGGACCCGGCGGTGGAAAAGGAGAGCATGGCGACCGCGGGCTCCTCGCCGGTGAGGATCCCGAAGGTCCGTGCCGTGGCGCGGGCGATGTCCGCCAGTTGCCCGGCGTCGGGGGTCGGGATGACGGCGCAGTCGCCGTATCCCACATAGCGCCCGTCGGCCAGCCGCATCAGGAAGGAGGAGGAGATGGTGCCGTTGCCCGGGTCCGTGCCCACCACGCGCAGTGCCGCACGCAGCACGTCGGCGGTGGGGCGGGTGGCCCCGGCGACGGCGGCCGCGGCCAGTCCCGCCGGGACCGCCGCGACCGCCAGGAACAGCGGGTCCTCCATCCACCCGGCGGTCTTGGCGGGGCCGAGGCCCGCGACCCTGTCCGCCAGGTGGGCACCGGCGGCGCCCTCGCGCAGCTCGGCCACGTCCATGACCGTGGTCGCACCGGTGAGCGTGACGCCCTCCCGGACCGCCATCGCCTTGATGCGCTCGTGCCCGCCGACCAGGATGGCGGGCACGCCGATCTCGTTGAGCACGCCGGCGGCGGCGATGGCCCGCGGATCATGCCCATCGGCAAGGATGACAGGTCCGCGGGAGCCGGCGGCGGGGCCGGCCAGGAATCGGGCCAGGATGTTTTCGTCGACGCCCGCGGGTCTCACCGTTGCAATGGTCATGGGACGGTTTCCTCCCCGGTTCCTAGACCGCGGCCAGGGTGACGGCCGGCGACTTGAGGTAGCTGTCGGCGGCGCCCATCACGTGGTCGACCTTCTCCAGCAGGTCGTCGAGCACGTCCTGGTCCGCGACCAGCGGCGGGGAAAGCACCAGCATGGTGGCACCGCGGTTGTCCGGGCGGGTGATCAGGTTGACCTCGCGCATGGCCTTGGGCATGACCCGGGTCAGCAGGTCCTTGGATTCCTCGGCCGTGAGTTCGCGCCCGGTTTCCCGGTTGCCGGTGAGCTCGATGGCGTAGAAGAACCCCGTCCCGCGGTATTCCTTGATGCTGGTGTGCGCCGAGACGATCTTGTCCAGGCCGTTCTGGAAGTACGGCTCCAGGCTCCGGACGTTGCCGACGACATCCTCTTCCTTGAGCGCCGTCATGTTGGCCACCGCCACCGCGGTGGAGACCGGGTGGCCTCCCCAGGTGGCCCCGTGGGTGAACATGCCGGCCAGCGGCGAGGCAAGCATGGCGTCGGCCAGCGGCTTGCGGATGATGACCCCGCCCAGCGGCGCGTAGCCGGAGGTGGAGCCCTTGGCGAAGGTGATCAGGTCCGGGACCACGCCGTACTTGATGCTGCCGAACCACTCGCCGAGGCGACCGAAGCCGGTGATGACCTCGTCGGCAACCAGCAGGATGCCGTGCTCGTCGCAAATGGAGCGCAGTTCCTGCCAGTAGCCTGCCGGCGGGACCAGCGCGCCGCGGGAGTTCTGCACCGGCTCGGCGAAGAGCGCGGCGATGGTGTGGGCGCCTTCGCGGGCGATCACCTCGCGGATGGCCTTGATGGAGGGCAGGTCCGCGGCGGAGCCGCCCTCGGGGACGACCTCGCCGAGGGTGTTGGGAACGTGGAAGACCCCTGGCATCAGGGTGCCGAAGGCCTCCTTGTAGGCGGGGATCCCGGTGACGGCCAGGGCTCCGAGGGTGGTGCCGTGGTAGGCCATGTTGCGGGCGATGATCTTGGTGCGCTCGGGTTCGCCCTGGCCGCGGTGGTACTGGCGGGCGAACTTGATGGCCGACTCGACGGCCTCGGATCCGGAGTTCACGAAGAACACGACGTCGAGGTCGCCCGGGGCCAGCCCGGCGATGAGGGTGGCGGCGTCGACCGCGGCCGGGTGGGCCGAACCCCAGTTGGTCCAGTAGGCCAGACGCGACATCTGCTCGTACGCGGCCTTCGGGATGTCCTGCCGGCCGTGGCCGATGTTGGCGCAGAAGAGCCCGGCCAGCCCGTCGAGGAACTTGTTGCCGTCCTCGTCGAAGAGGTAGCTTCCCTCGCCCCGGGTGATGATCGGCAGGTTCGGGTCGTTCCACACCTGGCCTGCGGTGAAGTGCGGGTAGAGATGCCGCTGTGCACGATTGCGGATATCTGAGTTGGTCACGAGACCCCTCCATTCAAAGTTTTCCTGTCAGGGCCCCGGGTGTCTTCTCGACCCGGGGATCCCCGCACCATCCGACGATGCGGTGTGGTGTGTATCACTCTGCCCCTGTGCTGGGCCCTTTCCCAGACCCAAATTGGCGTCACTTTCTAGGTACCAGATGCGCCCCTACACGTAGATCCGCGGCACCCTGGTCCCCACGCGCGTCAGCACCTCGTAGGGAATGGTCCCGGAGGCCTGCGCCCACTGCTCGACATGCGGCTCCCCGGCGTCCCCGGGGCCGAAGAGCAACGCGGCGTCGCCGCGTGCGACGTCGTCGTCGGCCACGTCGATGACGAACTGGTCCATGCAGACCCGGCCCAGCACCCGGTAGCGCCCGGCCCCGACCTGGACGGGGCCGGCGGAGCTTGCGCTGCGGAAGACCCCGTCGGCATAGCCCAGCGGGACGACCGCCAGCGTCGTCTCGCGCTGCGTGGATTCGGTGTGCCCGTAGGAGATCCCGGCGCCGGCCGGGGCGCGCTTGGTCTGCACCACCGCCGCGCCCAGGGTCATGGCCGGGCGCAGCGCCGGGCAGGTGCCGCGCTCCGAAACCGGCAGCGGGTTCACCCCGTAGACGGCGATGCCGGTCCTGACCACGTCGAAGTGGGCCTCCGGGGTCGCGAGCGTGGCGGCGGAGTTGGCGATGTGGCACAGCCCCGGGTCCAGCCCGAGGGACCGCGCCGCGTCGATGGCCTGCCTGAAGACCCGCAGCTGCGCCGCCACCGAGGGGTGTCCGGGCTCGTCGGCGCAGGCCAGGTGGGACCAGATGCCAGCCACCCGGATCCGGCCGGCGACCTCCAGCTCCCGGGCCGCGGTGCACAGCGCGGGCCAGTCCCCGATGGTGGCCCCGCCGCGCCACATGCCGGTGTCGATCTTCAGGTGGATCCGGGCCGCCGCCCCGGCGTCCTCCGCGGCGGCGGCGATTTCCCGCAGCTGCGCCACCGAATACGCGGCAAGCTCGATGTCCTCGGCGATGGCCCGGGCATAGGGGGCGCCGGGGGCGGCCAGCCAGGAAAAGAGCGGGGCGCCGATTCCCGCGGCGCGCAGCGCGAAGGCTTCCTCGAGCACCGCGGTGCCGAGGTAGTCCGCTCCGCCGGCCAGGGCGGCGCGGGCAGCGGGCACGATGCCGTGGCCGTAGCCGTCGGCCTTGAGCACCGCCAGCAGCCTGGCGCCGTCGGCGACCTTGCGCAGCGCCCGCACGTTGGCGGTGATGGCAGCGGTTTCAATGTAGGCGGCCCGTTGCGGCACCGTCCCGGGTGCGGCCAGCGGGCCCGGTGCGTGGTTGTTTTCGAGCGTGCCGGAGAGATTCATGGCGACTTCCTTGTCGTGGGGCTGGGCGCCGGGGCGCGTGCACCGGCGATCGCGCGGCGAGGTGCCCGCGTTAGGTTCTACTGTTGTGCAGGGACGCCGCGGGGCACAGATCCAGATCGGGTGGGGTTCAATGGGTCCACCGGCCGGGCGGGAGGGGGACGGCGCTAGCCGGCGAGCCTGGCGATGACGCGGCCCAGCTCCCTGATGCCCGGGCGGATGGCCTCGAGCTTGATGGCGGCAAAGCCCAGGCGGAAGTGGTTGCGGTTGGCGCCGGGGTCATCGAAGAAGACGTCCCCGCGCTCGATGACGACCCCGGCCTCCAGCGCCCGGGCCGCCAATTGCACGCAGTCCAGGTCCGCGGGGCCGGTGATCCAGACGCTGACCCCGCCCGGGGGCGCCACGACCTTCCAGGGCACGAATTCCTCCAGCGCCTCGGTGAGCACCTGCCACTTGCGCTGCAGTTGGGTGCGGCGCCGCGAGATGGTGCGGTGGTACTGGCCCGATTCGATCAGCAGCGCCATGGCGCGCTGCGGATGGCCGGGGATGTGCCGGATCTTGTAGCGCCGCTGGTTGCGCAACTCGGTGATCAGCTCCGCCTCCGCGACCAGGTAGCCCATGCGCAGCCCGGGGGCCAGGAACTTGGTGAAGGACCCCAGGTAGATCACGTGCCCGGAGTTCGGCAGGGCCTTCAGCGCCGGGGTGGGCTTGCCGCGGTAGCGGAACTCGGAATCGTAGTCGTCCTCGATGACCAGCGCGCCGGCCTCGCGGGTCCCGGCCAGGATCTGCTGGCGCCGGCTGCCCGAGAGGGTGACGTTGGTGGGGCTGTGGTGGCTGGGCGTGAGGTAGAGCAGGTCCAGGTCCCCGAACCGCTCCGGAGGCACCAGCCCGTGGTCGTCAACCGCCAGCGGACGCAGCGTGGCCCCGGTGCGCGCGAAGGTGTGCCGGGCATCGACGTACCCGGGGTTCTCCACCCCGACCACGGTGTCGCGACCCATCATGGTCTGCGCCAGCAGGTCCAGGCCCTGCTGGGAACCGGCGGTGATCAGGATGTTTTCCGGCCCCGCCTGGATGCCGCGGGCCGGCAGGACCCGCTTGCACAGCACCTCGACCAGGTACGGGTCGTCCTCGTCCACCGAGTCGCGCAGCGAATAGAACAGGTGCGGTGGATCCAGGGCGTCGCGCAGCGCCCGCGACCAGGCCAGGCGCGGGAAGTCCCGCTCGTCGACCTGCCCCGCCACGAACGGGTAGGGGTAGGTGGACCAGTTGCGGACCTTGGTGATCTCGGGCATGCCGGCGTCCTCGCGCGGGCGGATGTGCCGGGACCAGTCGACGGACGTCCCCTCGGCCGTGGCGGTGGCGCCGTCGAGTGCGCGGTTGTGCAGCATCCGGGTGTTGATGAAGTAGCCGCGCCGCGAGCGGGACTCGATCATGCCCGAGGCCAGCAGTTCCTGGTACGCGGAGTTGACGGTGTTGCGCGAGAGCCCCAGTTCGCGGGCCAGGTCGCGCGAGGAGGGCAGCGGCTGCTCGGGCACCAGGGTGCCGACGAGGATCTGGTGTTCCAGCGCCTGCCGCAGCTGCCGGTAGAGCGGCTCGCCGGACTCCGTCGACACCGCAATGGGCGTCCGCACCCCGTCGCGCGCTTCCGGCCGAGGCCGCCGGGTTTCCCGGTTCGCGGGGGGCCGGGCCCTAGACGTGCCCATGGTTGGCGCCCGCCGGGACCTGGATATGGAAGCGCGGGACGACCACGATGGGCACCGGCAGGGCGCGCAGCATCTTGTTCGCGGTGGATCCCAGGAAGATCCGGCTCCGCTCCGCCAGCCGGCTGGAGCCAAGCAGGACGATCTCGGACTCGTCCCAGTCGAGGGCGTCGACGGCGGCTTCGGTCGAGCGGCCCTGGGCGACGTCGGCGGTGACGATCGTCCGGTTCCGCACGCCCGCGACGGCCGTCTCCAGGGTTTGCCGGGCGTGGGCGCGCGCCGCCTCGATGCGGTCACCGTGGTGCTTCTCGCCGTCCATGGCCACCAGGGAGACCAGCCGCAGCGGAACGTGGCGGATGGCGGCGGAGTCCACCGCTGCCTCCAGCACCGAATCCGCCCCGGCGCGGGTGCCCAGGGCACAGGTGATGCGGGTGATTTCCCGGGGCGGGAGGTAGCCCGAGGGCGCCAAGGCCACCGGAACCGGCGAGGAATGCAGCAGGGCGTTGGCCACGGAGCCCACGGTGAACCGGCGCAGCGGCCCGGTGCTGGCGGCACCCACCACCACCAGGTCCGCCTTGAACGCCGCCACCGCCTCGAGCAGGCCCTCGGCCATCGAGGCGGCAAAGCGGATGTGGGTCCGCGCCACCATGCTGGAGGGCACGAGCGCCAACGCCCGGTCCATCCATTTTTGGGCGGCCTGCTGGAGGAACTCCTGGTACACGCGCTCGTTGCGGGTGGCGGCCTGGGCAGGCGGGACGCCGGGGATGATGTGGACCAGCTCGATCTCGGCGCCCAGGGGTGCGGCCAAGGACCGGGAGAGCGCCAGGGCCAGCGAGATGGCCTCGCGGCCGCGCTTGTCCTCGGTGCATCCAACGACATACCTCATGGCGTGGGTTCCCCCTTTACTGGGAGTCGGTGCGGGATGTTCACCTCATGACTACCAGTTCACGCGGCGGGGGCGGAAAGAATGACGCCCCTGTGACGCGGCGCACTATTTTTCCATCGAGTGCTGCGCCAGGAAGGAATACACTTCGGTCTCGTCCACGCCCGGGAAGGCCCCCTGCGGCATGGCGGCCAACAGGTGCGTCTGGGCACGGGCACTGGGCCAGGCCTGCCCCGCCCACTGCCGTTGCAGCTCCAGCGGCGGGCGGCGGCAGCACGATTCGTCCGGGCAGGTGGAGGTCGAGCGCTCGGTGGTGTCGCGCCCGCGGAACCACTTCACGTGCACGTAGGGAACCCCGATGCTCAGCGAGAACTTGCCGGTGTTTGAACGCTCGGTCCGCGCGGTGCACCAGAAGGTGCCGGCGACCGTGTCGGTGTACTGGTTGTAGGCGCTGAACTGGTCTGCCACGTCGAAGACCTCGCGGCTGGTCCAGTACCTGCACACCGACTGGCCCTCGATGGCGCCCATGTGGTCCATCGGGAAGTTCACGCCGTCATTCTCGTAGGCCTTGTGGATGATGCCCGATTCGTGGACCTTCTGGAAATGCACGGTGATGCCCAGGTGTTCGGTGGCCAGGTTGGTGAAGCGGTGCGCGGCGGTCTCGTAGGAGACGGCGAAGGCGTCCCGGATGTCCTCGACGGCCAGCTCGCGGGCGCTCTTGGCGCGCTGCAGGAATTCCACCGTGGCCTTTTCCGGCATCATCAGGGAGGCGGCAAAGTAGTTGGTGGCCACGCGTTGGCGCAGGAACTCGGCGTAGTCGCCCGGGGTGGCATGGCCCAGCACGTGGTGGCCGAAGGCCTGGAGCAGCACCGAGCGGGTGGAATGTTCCGAGCGCTGGGACTGGGTGAGGTAGACCCGCATGTTCTTCAGGTCGGTGACCGAGCGGGTGGAGTGCGGTAGGTCCGAGACGTTGTGCAGGGAAAAGCCCAGGTGCGAGGCGATGTCGGCGACCTGGTGGTGCGAGAGCGGGCCGGACGCATGGCCGATGGCCTTGAGCACGCGAGCGGCCTCCTTCTCGATCGCCGGGAAGTAGTTGTTGCGCGCCTTCATCTCGCCGCGCAGTTCCGCGTTGGCGCGGCGGGCCTCTTCGGGCGTGGCCGACTGCTCGTTGAGCCGCCGCTCCAGCTCGCCCTGCAACCCGACCAGGGATTCGAGCACGTCCATGGGCAGGCGGGAGGAGATGCGCACCTTGGGCAGTCCGAGGGATTGGTAGAGCGGACCGCGCTGGGCGCGTTCCAGCTCGATTTCCAGGGCTGCGCGCCGGGTGGGCGGCGCGGCGCCGAGCAGCTCGTCCAGCCCGACCCCGAAGATCGCGGCCAGGGACTTGAGCATGCTGAGCTTGGGCTCGCGCTTGCCGTTTTCCATCAGCGACAGCTGGCTGGGCGCGGTCCCGACGGCCTCGGAGAGGTCATCGAGGGTCATCGACTTGGCCTTGCGCAGGTGGCGAATCCGCCGGCCGAGGGAAATGATGTCCAGTTGCTCGGCGTCCTCCGGCGACAGTGCGCTCTTTTCCGGCGTAGCGGGCCGGCTCCATGTGGGGGTGCTCACGTTTTCAGGGTACGCGAAGAAGTAAAGATCTTCCCAGCACTTTGTCCGATCAGAAGGATCCGGAAACGCCAAACATGCGTTTCGGGCAATTTCCAGGTTCGTGGTCTTCGCCCGGGGTTGCGCCGAATACGCGCCGCTGACAGCATGAAACCGGTGACCGACCACGCGAAGTACCTCAAGGCCTACGACGACCAGCTCCGCACCGACGCCGAAACGCCCAGCGCGATCCGGGTCGCGAGGCTGGAGACCCTGCGGCTGGTGACGTTCGCCGGCGGGCGCGGCTTCATCACGTACCGGGATCTGGGATCCCTTGACGAAGACGGGGTCACCGCACTCGTTGGCCGGGCGCTGGACCATTACCGCAAGGATCCGAAAATCGCCGGCGTCGAGTGGAAGAGCCGGGGACACGACCATGCGCCGGGGTTGCACGAGGCGCTGCTGGCCCATGGATTCCTGCCCGGGGAAACCGAATCGATCATGATCGGAGCCCCGGAGGGGTTATGCGCCGACGTCCCGACCCCGGCCGGGGTGGGACTGCGGCGGATCACCGGCGAAGCTGATGTTCGCGCCATGTGCACGATGGTCGAGGCGGCATTCGGCAACCCCGCCAACACCCGGCTGGCCGATGCCCTTCTTAACCGCCTGGCCCTCAACGACGGCATGGAGCTGTGGGTGGCCGAGACCGATGGGCGCATTGTCGGCGCAGGCAGGCTCGAGCCCGTGCCGGACTCCGACTTCGTGGGCATCTGGGGCGGCGCCACCCTCGCGGCCTACCGCGGGCGCGGCATCTACCGCGCCCTGACGGCGGCACGAGCGCGGTCGGCGCTGACCCAGGGCAAGAAGCTGGTCCACAGCGACTCGACGGAGTACTCGCGGCCCATCCTCGAACGCTCCGGCCTGCTCAAGGTCTCGACAACCACCCCCTATAACTGGTCGCGCTGAGCCGGCAGGCCACTCCTCCCGACTACGCCTTTTTCGAGGCCCCGATGGCCCAGACCCGCGGCAGGGCCACGCCGTTGACGGCGCTGTCGCCCACCAGCCGGGCCTTGTAGACCCAGGGGTTGTGGTTGCCGGCGGTGCGGGCATTGCGCCAGTGGCGATCAAGGTTCTTGGTAGTACTGGTGGCCGAGGCGGCCAGGGCGTCAAAGGCGTGGGTCACCGCGTTGAGCACCAACGGGGTGAGCGCCACCTGCGCCTGGGCCGAGGCCAATTCCGCGGCATCGTTGGCTTCCTCGTCCTCTTGCCCGGTGACGTCGCCGGTGTGGATCCCGACGGCGGTATCGTGGGCGCGCTGCAGGGAGGCGGCCACACGCTCCACCGCGCCTGCAGCGACGAATGCCGCGGCGGACACCTCGCCGACGATTTGCAGCAGCTGCGGGTCCTGGCCCGCCACCTCGGCCGCCGCGTGGCTGAAGGTGCGCTTGCGTGCGGCCAGCTCGGCGGCGAACTCGCGTTCAACGGCGCGCGCAGTTCCCGCCAGCACCGCGAGCAGCACCTCCTGGTAGAAGGCGGTCTGGTACTTGAACCGGGTGTCGAATTCGATGAGGTTCTCGGGGGCAACCACAGCGTTGGTGAATGTGGAGGTTCCGGTGCCGGTGGTGCGCTGGCCGAAGCCGTCCCAGTCGTCCTCGAGCCGCACGCCGGGCTGGTGGGCGTTGACGGCCGCAATGACCCGGGTGCCGGTGTCGGCACGCTGCGCGTAGGTGTCGATCCAGTCGGCGTAGATCGACCCGGTCGAGTAGTACTTGGCCCCGTTGACCACGAACCCGCCGTTGCCGTCCGGAGTGACCTTGGTGTTCACCTCCCCCACGGTGACGGTCCCGACCTCCGTCCAGGAGTTGCCGACCAGCTCGCCGGCGGCAAAGCGCGCCAACCAAATGTCGCGATTCTCGCCGGGTGCGGCGACCAGCCGGTCCTCCACAAAGGCGAAGTGCGCACGGAGCGCCTGGGTGATGTTGGGGTCGGCTGCAGCCAGTTCGGTGAGCAGTTCGAAGAGCTCCGGAAGCGTGGCACCTGCCCCGCCGTGGGACTCGGGCACGCGGACCGCCCCGAACCCGGCGGCGGCCAGCGCCGCCACCTGTTCGCGGGGTAGCGACTGGGTGCGATCGCGTTCCGAGGCACCGGCGGCGATGTCGGCGAAGAGCGGGGCGAAGCGGGCCGAGAGCTGCTCGAGCCGGCTGCGGGTCAGGGACGTCGTGGTCATGTGTTGGCTCCTGGTGGTGTCGACGAATGGATGGAAATGGATCGGGTCGGCCGCGGAAAGCGACCCCTCACCTATTTCGGCGGGCAAGGACTGCGCGAAGCCGCTTCCCGTCGGACATGCAGGGCCGTCGGAATCGCGAAGCCTCCATCGTTCCTGGCCGAAGCACTATCCACGGATTGCTCCGTGGACTTGCTGCGGCGTCAACAAGCCAGGTCTCTCGGCCGCTCTGGATGGGTACCCGTTGAGTCAAACAGCCGACATGATCGGGCGGAACCCGGATGTCACATGAGGACCAAGTACCGACGCCCAAGGTCACACTGGGGATTTCCCGCGGCGCGGGTCCGGACCCCAGGGGATATTCGCCAGGGCAACGCGTCATCGACGGCAAGAAACCTTTATCTTTCGACACGAACTTGGAACGGGGCCGAGCAGGTGCACCGAATGTCGGGCCCCTGGGAAGGGCAGTCCGACAGCCAAAACATCTTGCCGGATTTCATGCCACGGACCCCAGAAGAAAACTAGAATTGAGGTACGGACAAAGGACCCGGTGATGACGATGAAAAAGATGTTCCCCCGCCCGGAAGGCGCCCAGGGCAGGACCTCACGGATGGGTCCTGCCGCCCTGCACGGTTCGGCGTCAAGCCCCGGCCTTCCAAATCTCGCGGGTGCCCAGATCCCCGGTCCCGGCACCAGGCACCTGCTTTACGGCGAGGACGGCCGGCTGTCCGACGCGGCCGCCGACCCCTGGGAGCTTGAGGGACATTTGGGGTCCCGCGGCGGGCTTCGCCGTTTCCTGGGGCGCTTCCTCGGTCGCTCGGCGCGCCGCCAGGAATCCGATCCGATGAATCCCTGACCCATCGGTCAACGCAGGCGCAGGAAACCACTTCCGTGGTTCCTGCGCCTGATGCTCCCACGGCCATGTCACGAAAGCCTCCCCAGCCCTCCAGGTCTGGTTACATGTAGCAAGGGAACGAGTGTGAGGGGGCGAGCGCCTACGTGGCCAAGGAATCCACCGGCGCGGCCGGGACGATACCCGACCCGGTGCTTCGATCCATTGGCTTTCTGGCATTTTTTGACCGCTTCGCCACCCCTCCGATGCTCGTCGCCCTGACCACGTTCACCGAACTGACCCTTGCCCAGGCAGTCCAGTTGGTTGCCGCCTATTCGCTGTTCTACGCGCTCGGGCAGCCATTGTGGGGCTTGCTCAGCGACCGGTTCGGCCGGCTGACGGTGCTGCGGCTCGCCTTGGCCGGTGCCGCGGTCGGCGCCGTCACGAGCGCCCTATTCGTTGCCTACGGGCCGCTGCTCATGGTCCGGGCATTCACGGGCTTCATGTTCGGTGCCCTCTACCCGACCCTGCTCACGCTGCTGGGCGACACCCGGAAGGGGACCGACCGCGCACGGGGGCTCTCTGACCTGCAAATCTATTCCTCGCTGGGGGCAACCCTCGCCACTTTGGGCGCCGGAGCCGTTGCAACCTTTGTCGATTGGCGTCTGGTCTTCGGGCTTCCCGCGCTCGGGGCCGCGGCAATTCTCGCTGCGTTGGCAAGGGTGCGAGTACCGCCGGCGGTGCGCGGTCGATTCCGGCTGCGGCTGGCCTTCACCCGCGCGGCGGTTGGCCTCTATGCCATTGCCATGCTGGAAGGCATGGTGCTGCTCGGCACCCTGACCTACATCGTGCCGGCGCTCCAGCACGCCGGCGTGGGGATCGGCTTGGCCGGGCTGTTGGCCACCGGCTATGCCGTCGGGGTGATAGTCGGTGCCCGCGCGATGAAGACCCTGGTGCACCATTTCTCCCGGACCCGGCTGATCTGTGCCGGGGGCTCGGTACTGGCGCTGGCCTGCGGGATCTCCATGCTGTGGCCCGTCCCGGCGGCGGTCACCGCCACTGCGACCCTGATCGGGGTGGCCAACGCCGTCATGCATTCGTCCATGCAGGGCTGGGCAACCGACGTGTCACCACGGGCCCGCGCGACAACGGTATCGATGTTCGCCGCATCGCTGTTCCTGGGCGGATCGCTGGGAAATTTCGCCACCGCCGCGCTCGCCGAGACCGGTTCCTTTGCCGTCATCTTCGGATTCGGCCTGCTGGCCAGCGCGGTGCTGACAATCGCCGCGACGACCGCCCATGCCGGATGGAGCCGCGGCCACGCGGATCCCGCAACCCGGGGATAGCCGCCACGACGCTTTCGGGTGTACCGCCCGTGCCACGTTACCCGGCGGTCCCCACCGGCCCGTGGTCGTTGCCGTTTCGGAACCGACGCCGGAACACCGGGGAAACATTGCCCGCGACCTCGTTCACCAACCTGTGGGCGAGTCTTTGCCGACAGGCCCCCTGCCCGGACCCCAATCCCGGTGTCCCATTCACCCGGGCTTGGAATGTTGGAGGTGCCCACGAAAAGGTCGGCAGGTATTCCCCCCATACCCGGAGGTACGTCGTGCAGTCGTTCACCAAACCACCCAAGAAGCATTCATTGCGCCCCATCGGGCTCACCGCCGGAACCCTGGCCCTTCTGGCCGCGGCAGCCCTGGTCGCTCCCGCCGCCAGCGCCGCACCGGCGGCCGGCGATTGGGACGCGGCCGCCTACCGCGGCGCCGTCGATGTCGTGAAGTCGGCAGGCGACACCGCCGGGCAGGCCATCGATGGAGTCGTCTTCGATGACACAAACAAGAACTCCAGGCAGGACGCCAACGAGCGCGGCGTCAACGGCGTGACCGTGTCAAACGGGCGCGACGTCACCAAGACCGATTCGAAGGGCCGCTACGAGCTGCCTGCCTTCGACAACATGAGCGTGTTCGTCACCCAGCCGCGCGGCTACCAGGTGCCGGTCGACGAAAACAACGTCGCCCAGTTCTCCTACCACCACCTGCCCGCAGGTTCCCCGGAGCTGAAGTTCGGAGGCATCGCCCCGACCGGCGCCCTGCCCGAGGCAGTGAACTTCCCGCTGGCCAAGAGCAAGCTGACCCAATCCCCCGAGCAGCACTGCCTGATCGGCGGCGACATCCAGACCTACAATCAGGACGAGGTCGAATACGCCCGCAACGGCGCCTTCGCCGACCTGGCCCAGCGCACCGACTACGAGGGCTGCGGCGCCCTGTTCATTGGAGACGTGGTCGGCGACGACCTTTCCTTCTACCCGCAGACCCGCGAGCTGGCCAGCGTCCTGAACGGCCCGGCGCGCTTCCTGCCCGGCAACCACGACCTGGACTTCGACTCGACCACCAGCGAGCACGCGTTCGACACCTTCAAGGCCAACCTCGGCCCGGAGTACTACTCCTACGACGCCGGCAAGGCCCACGTGGTTGCGCTTAACACCGTCGAGTACCCGACCAAGCAGCCCGCCGCGAAGGGCGACTACACCGGTTCCCTGGACGAGCAGCAGCTCCAGTGGCTGCGCAACGACATCGCTCAGGTGCCGATGAACAAGGTCATCGTGCTGGCCGCGCACATCCCGCTGCTTGACTTCGCCGACCAGGGAAGCGCCAAGCACCAGGTCAAGCAGGTCGCCGAGATCTACGAACTGCTGAAGGGCCGCGAGGTCGTGGCATTGGGCGGACACACCCACAGCATCGAGAACATGCGCGAGGGCGACAAGCTCGAGGGCTGGAACGACATCTTCGGCATCGACGGCCTGCCCTTCACCCACATCACCGCCGGCGCGATCTCCGGTGACTGGTACTCGGGACGCGACGGCGAGAGCGGCTACCCGCTCGCCCTGCAGCGCGACGGCGGACGCCCGGGCGTGCTGACCCTTGACATCAAGAACACCGATGTCGTCGAGCGCTTCACCGTCCGCGGCGAAGAGGACTCCGTGCAGATGGCCCTGGGGCTGAACACCCCTGCCTACCGCGACTGGTACGCCGCGAACCTTTCCAACAAGGGCAAAGCCCCCGAGTTCGAGAACCCGCTGTCCGTGCCGAAGGCCGACCTGGCCAACAACACGTGGCTGACCACCAACTTCTGGATGGGTTCCACCGGCTCGACCGTCAAGGTGAGCATCGACGGCGCGGCATCCACCGAAGCGACCCGCACCCAGGCAATGGAAGGCGAAGCCCCGCTGGTCGGCGCCGAGTACTCCGACCCGGTGGCAGTGGCCGAGCAGCTGGTCAACGGCGGCAGCGTCGCTGACCGCTCCATGCACCTGTGGCGCCTGGAACTGCCCTCCGGCCTCGCCGTCGGCGAACACACCGCGGAGGTCACCGCGACCGACGTGCACGGCCGCGAATTCACGCAGACCCTGACCTTCGAGGTCACCGAGTAGCATCCCGCTTCACACATTCCAGCGCACTGGCGGTGCGTCGCGGCTTTCGGGCCGCGGCGCACCGCCGTCGTTTGTTCGGCTGCCCCGCGGCCGTGCCCGGTGGCACACGGTCGATGTCAGGGGCGTTGTGTCTGTGCCAGCATGAACTCCCGTGCCGCGCGAGCCTGCTCCGCGGTCGGCCTTATGCCGGTGTAGAGCACGAATTGCTCCAGGGCCTGCAGTGCCGCAACATCGGTGCCTGTCACGACCGGCTTCCCGGCGGTGCGCGCCGCGCGAATCAGCGGCGTTTCCGCCGGGACGGACACGACGTCGAACACCGCCTGCGCGGCGGCCACCTGTTCCGGCGGGAACGGCATCTGGTCCGCCTCGGGGCCGCCGGCCATCCCAATGGGGGTGACGTTGACCAAAAGCTCCGCACCGTCGAAGGTCTCCGACGCCCAGGTGAACCCGTAAGTCTCGGCCAGTTTCCGTCCCGCCGCCTCGTTGCGGGCCACCACCACCACGTTTTGGAAGCCGACGTGCCGCAGCGCCGCCACCACCGCCTTGGCCATTCCGCCGGAGCCCCTGACCACGGTCCGCAGGGTCGCGGGAAGCTGGTGGACCCTCAGCAGCTCGACCACCGCCGAAAAATCGGTGTTGTGGGCCGTGAGGACGCCGTTTTCATTGACGATGGTGTTCACCGACTCGATGGCCGCGGCGGAGGGCGCCAAATGGTCAACGAGCGGAATCACAGCTTCCTTGTAAGGCATGGAAACGGCGGCACCCCGGATGCCCAGACCACGGATCCCGGCGACGGCCTGGGCCAGGTCGGTGGGGGCGAATGCCTTGTAGATCCAGTTCAGGCCCAATTGCCCGTACAGGTGGTTGTGGAAAAGTGTCCCGTTGTTGCTGGGTCGCGCCGCCAACGAAATACAGAGCGTCATGTCCTTGTTCAAAATCGGCATGAGCTCAGTCTATTCGGCGGCCACGGACCAAGTTTCTGGACGTCCAGAAAAACGGTCCGGAGGCAACGGCCGGCCCCGAACGGGAATCCGAACAGCAAACGGCGAGCGCTGACGGCGAAGAACACCAACGCCGGTGAGGCCCGGATAGCCGCCGGCCGCGCTCGCTGCCATCGTCGGGTGGTCCGCGCGGAAACGCCACCAGGCCGAACCCGCCCCCGCGCAATGGCGGGCCTCGGAGGCGCACGGCACCAGATCCTGCCCGGGTACCGTCGTCATGGCCTTCCGGCCGGCTGCGGCCCCCGGTGCCTGCCCATGGTCGTTTACGACAGGACAATGACGCCGGTACCGCACGTGAATTTCTTGCCTGGTCTTGTTATTCCGCCGTTTAGCGAGTCTTCACGAGCCTGACCTCCTGCCGGTCCGCGATGGCGGCCTTCCATTCACCGGAGTTTGGAAGGTTGGTGGCGGTCGGCCAACCAGCCGGCCGGTTTTCCCCACACCGGAGGTAAGTCATGCCCTCGTCCACCCAACCGCCGAAAAAACTCCGCGCTCGGCCGCTCGGCATCATCGCAGGAACCGCTGCCGTGCTCGTTGCTGGCACCCTGCTGTCCTCGTCCGCCGGAGCAGCGCCCGCCCAGGGCGACTGGGACGCAAATGCCTACCGCGGCTCCGTTGACGTTGTTGAATCCAACGGCGCCAACAACCAGGATGCCCTCAGTGGCGTCGTTTTCGACGACGCGAACAAGAACTCCGTTCTTGACGGCAACGAACGGGGCCTCAAGGGCGTGGCCGTATCCAACGGGCGCGATATCGCCACGACCGATCCGAACGGCCGCTACGAGCTTCCGGCCTTTGAGAACATGACGGTCTTCGTCACCCAGCCCCGCGGTTACCAGGTTCCGGTCGATGAGCACAATGTCGCCCAGTTCTTCTACAACCACCTGCCCGCAGGCTCCCCGAAGCTGAAGTTCGGCGGGATCGCACCCACCGGTGCCCTGCCGGAGGCGGTGAATTTCCCGCTGGCCCAAAGCAATCTCACCCAGTCCCCCGAGCAGCACTGCGCCATCGGCGCCGATATCCAGACGTACAACCAGAAGGAGGTCGAATTCGCCCGCAACGGCGTATTCGCGGACCTCGCCGAACGCCAGGACTACGCGGGCTGCGGGGCGCTCTTCATCGGGGACGTGGTCGGCGACGATCTTTCGGTCTTCACCCAGACCCGCGAACTGACTTCCATGCTCAACGGCCCGGCACGGTTCCTGCCCGGCAGCCATGACCTGGACTTCGATGCGCTCGACGGCGAGCACGAATTCGACTCGTACCGAGCCCAGTTCGGTCCGGAGTACTACTCCTACGACGCCGGCAAGGCGCATGTGGTGGCCCTGAGCAACATCGAATACCCGACGAAGGTGCCCGCAAAGAAGGGCGACTACACCTACGGGCTCGGCGAGCGCCAGCTCGAATGGTTGCGCTCCGACATCGCGAAAATTCCCAAGAACAAGGTGATCGTGCTGGCCGGCCATAGCCCGCTGCTCGAGTTCTACTACAGCAACTCCCACACGACGAAGCAGCTGCAGGAGATCTACGAGATCCTTGAGGGCCGCGAGGTCGTCTCGCTGGGCGGGCACACGCACATGGCGGAAAACCTGCGCAAGGGCGACTTGATGGCCGGATGGCGCGACGAAGTCGGCGAGGCCGGCCTGCCATTCACGCACCTGACCGTGCCCGCAGTGTCGGGCCATTGGTACGGCGGCCGGGTCCTCGAAAAGGGTTACCCGACGTCCGTCCAGCGTGACGGCACCCCGCCCGGCGTGCTGACCCTCGACATCAAGAACACGGAGGTCACGGAACGGCTCACCATCCGCGGTGGCAACGGCTCCGAGCAGATGTCGGTGGGCCTGAACACCCCGAAGTACCGGGCCTGGTACGCAGAGAACATCTCCGTGCCGCGCGGGTCGGCTCCGGAGCTGGAAAGCCCGTCGGCGGTTTCCCAGGCCGATCTGGCGGGCCGGACCTGGCTGACGACCAACTTCTGGATGGGTTCGACCGGTTCCACGGTCGAGGTCGAAATCGACGGCGGCGAGCCGCTGGTTGCGTCGCGGACCCAGCAGCTGCGTGGCGAGACCCCACTGGTCGGCTCCGAGTACTCCGATCCCGTTGCCATCGCCGAGCAGTTCGTCCACGGCGGCGGCTTGGCCGACAGGTCAATGCACCTGTGGCGCCTGGCGCTGCCCGCCGGCCTCGCCGTCGGCGAGCACACCGCCGAGGTCACCGCAACCGACGTGCACGGCCGCGAATTCACCGAAACCCTGGACTTCGAGGTCACCGAGTAGCTCCCGGGTTCACCCGTTCACACACACCGACGGTGCGTCACGGCCTTGCGGCCGCGGCGCACCGCCGGCGTTTTGCGACTACCTCCCGGACATCCAGCCCATGCAATAGTCAAGGTTCGCGATAACGGTGCGCACCGCGGCCTCGCCGTCCCCCGCCTCGATCGCCTCGACCAGCTCCTCATGACCGGTGGCCAGGCAACCGTCAAACCCGGCCTCGAGCCGCTGGACCATCTTGGTCCCGTGGAAGACGTCGCCGAAGCTTTCGTAAAGCTCGTGAAGCAGCGTGTTCCCCGAGGCCTCCGCCACGCGCAAGTGGAATTCCCAGTCCGCAGCCGACCAGGCCGCGTAGTCCCCGGATTCCCAGGACTCGCGCCGTCGCGCCAGAAGCGAGCGGAGTTCGGCGACCACTGCGGTGTCGGCCGAGCCCGCGGCGAGCCTGGCGGCCTGCGTGTCCAGGGCGAAGCGCACCTGGAGCACGTCCTCGTCCGCGTGTTCGCGAAAGACCCGCTGTGCGGTGCCGCTGATCTCGCTGGTGGCCCTCACGTAGGTCCCGTCCCCGCGCAGCACCTCGAACAATCCGGCATGGGCCAACGCCTTGATCGCCTCGCGCAAGGTTCCGCGGGAGACCCCGAATTCGGCAATGAGCTCGGGTTCGGACGGGATTTTCTCCCCAACGCCCCAGCGGCCCGACGCGACGGCGTCGCGCAGCCGGGCAACAACCTCGTCGGCCAACGGCGGCCTCACCCCGGGGACGCTCATGCCCGCACCTCCACGGGGACGTTCGACTTCCGCCCGATTCCGCCCAGACGGTACCCCAGGACAAACTGCACCAAGGTGATTCCGACGAGGATCACCAGCGGAACCGTCCAGGACCCCAGTACACCCTGCAACAGGCCGAGCCCGAACGGCCCGGCGGCGGCCACCAGGTAACCGACCGATTGGGCAAGGGTCGACAGTGCAGTGGTTTCGGCTGCGCTCTCACCGCTTCGGCTGATCATCAGCATCAACAGCGGGAAGATGCCGAGCCCCATCCCGGTGAGGATCGCCGGGATCACCGAGAACGCGACAGGGAGCAACAGCAGGGAGGTGAACCCGGCGACGGCGCACCCGCAAGTCAGGATGAAGGCGCCGCGCAACAGCCGCGGCTTCGAGGCCATCCACAGCATGAGCAATACGGTGGGGATGCTGACCGCCTGCACCAGGCCCAACATGAAGCCCGCGGTGGCAGCGTCCGATCCGCGCGAGATGAGGATGTGCGGCAGCCAGCTCAACAGCGTGTACACCAGCATCGACTGCACGGCGAAGGTCGAGGTGAACAGCAGGCCCCTGCGGGTGGCCAGCATGGGCCACGGGGAGACGTGTGGTCCCGCGGGTCCGACGGTGCGGCTCCCCCGGATGGCCAGCGGCAGGAAGACCAGCAACGCGAGTGCCGCGGGGATCGCCCAGGCAGCAAGCCCGAGCGTCGGCGAGCCCAAGCGCGCGGCGACCGGCACGCTCAGGGCAGCGGCGGTGGTTGCGCCCACCGACATGGTGACGGTGTAGGTGGCGGTCATGGCCGCGGACCTGTTTGCGTGGTGCTCCCGGATGAAGGAGGGCATGGCCACGTTGCAGATGGCCAGCCCGGACATGCCGAGCACGGTGCCGGCCAGCAGCAGCCAGGTGGACTCGAAGGCACGCACGGCCAGGCCCAGGGTAAGCAGCAGCAGGGCCAGCCCGATCGCCCGTTCGAGTCCGGTGTGCTTGACCAGCCAGGCGGTGCCGGCCCCGGCGAATGCAAAGCAGAGCACCGGGATTGTGGGCAGCAGCGAGGCCACGACGGTTCCGTAGCCCAGCAGTTGTTCGAGGTCGTGGAAGAGCGGCGCCGCGGAGGCAATCGCCGCGCGCAGGTTCAGGCCGACCAGGACCACCGCGGCCACCGTCAACGCCCCGATGACCCAGCGCTTTCGCGTCGCGGGCACGGGTCCGGCCGCCGGCGCGCCTGCGGCTGACTCGACCCCTGCCAATGCGCCGGCGGCATCTTCGATGGCCTGCGGTGGAAGGGGCGGGTGCCGGGTGGTCTCTGAACTCATGATTAAACATTAGACGTCTGATGTTTGTTACGGCGAATCCCGTGGCCTTAACCACGGACCGGTTCGGCCGTCGAAGGCTCCGATAGGCTGGCTGCGGGACCTTGGCGCGCATTGGCCACAGCGTCCCGCAAACCAAAAGGAGCCCGCCACGCATCGCCACCCAGCACTGCCCGCGGCACTGCCGTGGGTCATCGCCGGCATCGTGGTCGTGGCGTTGAGCCTGCGCGCGCCAATCATCGCGCCCACCGCGGTGATCACGGACATCACCTCCGACACCGGGCTGACGGCCGTCGGGGCAGGCCTGCTGACCGGGCTGCCGGTGCTGCTGTTCGCGCTCGCAACCCCGCTGGCCACGCGGAGCATCCGCCGCTTCGGCCCGGAGACCACGATCATCCTGTGCCTGGCCGGAGTGCTTGCCGGAACCGTTCTGCGCTCTCTCGGCCCGGCCTCGGTGGTGCTGGCAGGAACCGTGCTGATCGGCGCCGCCATGACCCTGGGGAACATCGCCGTCCCCGTCCTGATCCGCCGGGACGTGCCCTTCAAAAGAATCTCCGCCGTCACCGGCGCCTACTCGGCCACCATGAACATCGGATCCATGGCCACGCTGCTGGGCACCGCGCCGCTGGCAGCACTGCTTGGCTGGCGCTGGGCAATCGCGGCCTGGGGGCTGGTGACGGCCGCCGGGCTGGCCTACTGGCTGTTGCGCCAACGCCGGGCGCGCCAGGTGGCCGCCCCCGGGCCCGCACCCGAGGCACCCCGCGAATCCACGGCCGGAAGCTCCCGCATCGGCCCCGGGGCGACCGCGGCCACGGTACGCACTTCCACGGACCGGGCGCACTTCCGGCGCGTCGTCGCCCTGCTGGTGCTGGCCTTCTGCGGCCAGTCTGCCGCCTACTACGCCACCACCGCCTGGCTGCCCCTGCTGCTCTCCGACACCCGGGGGTTGGCCCCGACCTCCTCCGGCGCAACTGCCTCGCTGTTCCAGATCGCCGCCGTCATCGGGGCGTTCGGGGTGCCGCTGCTGGCCGCGAGGACAAGACTTTGGATAGCCACCGCCGTCGTCGCCCTGTGCTGGGTCACCCTGCCGATCGGTCTCCTGGCTGCCCCCGAGGCCTTCGTGCTCTGGGCCGTCATCGGCGGCATTGCGCAGGGCGGCGGGTTCACCGCAATCTTCTCGATCATCCCCCGCGTCGCCCACAACAATGCCGACACTGCCTCCGCCTCCGCCCGGATCCAGGCCGGCGGCTACCTCGCCGCGACCTGCGCACCGCCGCTGGCCGGCTGGCTCAACAGCAGCACCGGGTCCTGGACCGCGCCGCTGTTCCTGGTGCTCGCGGCGACCCTCGCCTTCACTGTCGGGTCGTTGTTGGCCGTGCGGCTCGCGGACCGGCGCTGACCCCCGGCACCCGACGCCAAGAGGCTCCACACCACCTCGGCCTGCACCCAGCGTTGCCTGTCAGTCCCCCATTCCCGGACCTCCATGAGGAATACAAACCGCGCCCGCCGCGTTGGCCACCCGTGTGAAGAACATCGGATTCCTGTCATTTGGCCATTGGACCGACCACCAGCAGTCGGGCACCCGCAGCGCGTCGGACGCACTGCTGCAGGCGATCGACCTTGCGGTTGCCGCCGAGGAGCTCGGCGCCGACGGCGCCTACTTCCGCGTCCACCACTTCGCCCAACAGCATGCCTCCCCGTTCCCGCTGCTTGCCGCGATCGGGGCGCGGACCAGCCGCATCGAGATCGGCACCGGCGTCATCGACATGCGCTATGAGAACCCGCTCTACATGGCGGAGGATGCCGGCGCGGCCGACCTGATCTCGGGCGGGCGGCTGCAACTGGGCATCAGCAGGGGTTCACCCGAGCAGGTCATCGACGGATGGCGCCACTTCGGCTTCTCCCCCGCCGAGGGCGAGTCCGATGCGGACATGGGCCGGCGGCACACCGAACGCCTGCTCGAGGTGCTCACGGGCGAGAGCTTCGCGGAACCGAACCCCCGTCCGATGTTTCCGAACCCTCCGGGCCTGCTCCGCGTGGAGCCGTACTCGGCCGGCCTGCGCGAGCGCATTTGGTGGGGCTCCGGCTCGAATGCCACCGCCGTGTGGGCGGCGAAGCTGGGCATGAACCTGCAAAGCTCCACGCTCAAGGACGACGAGAGCGGCAAGCCGTTCCACGTGCAGCAGGCCGAGCAGATCGAGCTCTACCGCCAGACCTGGAAGGAAGCGGGGCACACCCGCGAGCCGCGGGTCTCGGTCAGCCGCAGCATTTTCGCGCTGACGGAAGAGCGCGACTGGCAGTACTTCGGCCGCGACCGCCACAGCTCGGACCAGGTGGGCAACATCGATGCCAAGACCCGCGCGGTCTTCGGCAAGTCCTACGCCGGGGAACCCGACGAGCTCGTTGCGAAGTTGGCCGAGGACGAGGCGATCGCCGCCGCCGACACCCTGCTGCTCACGGTCCCGAACCAGCTCGGCGTCGAGTACAACGCGCACGTCATCGACGCGATCCTGACGCACGTGGCACCGGAGCTCGGCTGGCGCTAACCCCCTGGCCCCACGGCCCCGTGCCGGCGAAGGTGCGCGAGCGGAACAGGTTTTCCGCACGCGCACCTTCCTCTTTCCAAGTCCGTAAGGCCTTCACGGGAGGCAGGTTCCGCCTCCGCGCGCCGACTGGCCAAACGGCTCCACCCAATGCACAATCAGGCATGGCTGCAAACATGAATACCATCCAGGGGCTATCACAGGGCCAGGAAACACTGCGTTACCTGCGGCTCATGCTGCTGGTCGTCCCGTTGCTCCTTGTGGTTGCCATCCTTGTCTACGGGCTGACGACCGGGCGGGTCGAGGACTCGATCAGCTCCTACTACCTCGGGCCCGCCAGGGACCTCTTCGTCGCGATGCTGGTGACCATCGGAGTCTTGCTGGTCGTCTACAAGGGCCCGCCGCTGGAGAATTACGCGCTCAACCTCGCCGGCTTTTACGCGGTGTTCGTGGCCCTCGTGCCCACCCGACTGGACGAAACCCTCGCCGGGCTCGCGCCCGCCGATCGCGAGGCGCTGGTTCGCTCCATTCAGGTCGCCGTCATTGCGGTGGTTGTCGTTGCGGCGGTCTTCATGTGGCTCGACTGGAAGACCATGACCTGGGCACCGGCGATTCTGCTGCAAAGCGGGTGGACGCGGGCCCTGACAATGGCGAGCTCGGTCCTGCTGGCGGGATTCCTGGCGCTGCTGGCGTGGCGGACGTGGGAGGGCAAGGAGTTCGTGGGCGTCCACCTTGCTGCAACGCTGCTGCTGATCGGCAGCATGGCCATCGCGATCGCCAGTCACCTGGGCAGCGACCGACTGGGAAGCACCGACACCAGTGGCGGGCGCGGGCGCCACTATGGCGGGCTGCTGGTCCTCATGGTTCTCGGTGTCGTCGCGTGGCCGGTGCTCTCGGCCGTCGGGATCAGGCAGGCGGCCTTTCTGGTCGAATGGTATGAGATCGCGTTGTTTGCCTACTTCTGGTATCTCGAATCACGGAGGATGTGGACTCCGGACGCCGAGTAGCTCAGAGGCCGATGGCGGCAGCCGGAGCAGCGCTTCCCGCGCAGCCGGATAGCCGATCGCCGCGAAATCCCCGCCGGGGGACGAGCGCGGTTCGGTTCAGAACCGCCCGGCGACGACCTGGGAAAGCTGGATCCAGGCGCGCTCGCGGTTCTCGCGCAGCTGCTCCTCCTGCAGCGGCGAGGTGCGCCAGAGCGTGGCGGCCATGCGGTGCCGCGGCGCGGCATGTGCAGCGGTTCGCGCCGCCCGCCTGCGGGCCAGGTGCCTGCCCTTGGCAGGATTGTCGAAGAGTGGTCGGGCAGTGAATGTATCGGTTGAGATGCTCATGCGTCCATCCTGAAACCGCCGGCGCCGATCGGCCACCATTCGGGTATTTCCGAATCCTTACCCCGGGACGTCCGCGAGCCTAGACTGATTGACATGCAGATCAGCCTGTCGGCCGAGGACCTGACCCGGGTGCGATTCACCATCTCGCCCCTGTGGGAAACGGTCACCAGCGTGCGTGCCCTCCAGCTGGGCACCCGGATGCACCGACCCTGGATCAGCGATGCCACCAGACGCATTCTTGCCTCGCGCGATCCGCAGAAACAGGACCATCTGCGGTTGCTGACCACGTTGATCCGCCCCACCGGCTACATCGCCGATTCCCTCACCCCCACTCCCCTGCGGCAGGACACCTTCGAGGCGGGCCTCGCCGCGGTTGGCGCCGTTCCTCCGGAGTTGTGGGTCCGCGACCTCGACTACCTGTTCGCAACCGGGTTGGAAGAAAACCGCATGAAAACGGTGCGGGCAATCCGTGACGATCCGCTATCCGAAATCGCGCGCATCGTTGCGGCCCTGCGCTGGTACTGGGAAACCGCCGTTGAGCCGTTCTGGCCGCGACTGCGCGCCATGCTGCTGGCGGACCTCGACTACAGGCTGGCCCTGCTGGCCGAGCACGGAATCCACCAGGTCTTCAACACCTTGCACCCCAATGTGCGCCTGACGCCCGACGGCATCGAGGTCACCGCCAACTGCGACGGCAGCCACCACGCCTCCCCGGGCAACGGGCTGATCCTGGTTCCCAGCGCATTCGTCTGGCCGCGCACCCTGGTGCTGGACGTCGATCCGTTTGTCCCCACGCTGACCTACGCCCCGCGCGGCGTCGGCCGGCTCTGGGAAAACACCCGCGAGGTCAAGGACTCCCCGGTGGCACAGCTGCTCGGGCACACCCGGGCACAGATCCTGGCCCAGCTCGACCTGCCCATGACCACCACCCAGCTGGCCTGCGTCCTGGACCTGGCCGCGGGAACCGTCAACGGGCACCTGAAAGTGATGGCCGCCTCCGGTCTAACCGACACCATCCGTGCGGGCCGCGAGGTCTTCTACCGGCGCGCCGACCTGGGCGAGGACCTGCTCGCCCGCGCGTAGCCCCGCCGCAACGCCCTCACTGTCCCCGCGGCTGGGTAGGGTCGGGTCATGATCGATTTCAACAACGCCTCCGTGTTCAAGCTCAGCCCCTGCAACCCCGAGGACGTCGCGGGGGAGGTGACTCCCCTCTTTGTCCAGGGCGAGGAGCTGCTGGCCGCCTTCAAGGGCGTGCGCGACTACGTGGTTTTCACCAACAAGCGGCTCGTCGCGGTGAACATCCAGGGCCTCACGGGCAAGAAGCGCGACTACACGTCGCTGCCGTATTCCAAGGTCCAGTCGTTCTCCGTGGAAACCGCCGGAACCTTCGATCTCGACGCCGAGCTGGATTTGTGGTTCAGCGGCCTGGGCAAGGTCCGCCTGGAGTTCAAGGGAAAGGTGGACGTGCGCGCCCTCTCGCAGCTCGTCGCCTCCCACGTCCTCTAAGCCAACAACAGCCGGAAAGGCCTCGGGGCCACCCTTTTGGGGGCGGCCCCGAGGCCTTTCCGGCTAAGCTGGCGCCCGGTGGCGCCCGGCGTCATCGCCCGGCAGGCTCCTTCAGCTCCGCCTCGACGGTCGGGCCGGCGTTGAACGACGCGACGAGCATGCGCTCCTGGGCGACCTTGGCTCCGTGCATGGCACGCAGCTCGGCGTGCTTCGGCTTGCTGCGCAGGATCGCGTAGCCGATCCCCAGTCCCACAAACCAGATCGGGGTGAAGAGCAACGCGGAGAAGGTGTCGGCCTGCGTGGTCAATGCCCAGAGGATGAAGCCGAAGAAGGCCAGCACCACGTAGGGCATGAACGTTCCGCCGGGCATCTTGAACTTGCTGGCCGCGTGCAGTTGCGGGCGGCGCTTGCGGTAGACCAGGTAGCTGATCAGGATGATCGACCAGACGAACATGAAGCACAGGGCCGAGATGGTCGTGACCAGGGTGAACGCCTCGGCCACGCCGCCCTCTGCGTAAAGCAGCGCCACGCCGGCGAGCAGGAACATGCAGGAGAACAGCAGCGCGTTGCGTGGGACCTTGGTGCGGGAGAGCTTCGCGAAACCCTTGGGGGCGTCGCCTTCCTCGGCCAGCCCGTGCATCATGCGGGAGGTCGAGTAGATCCCTGAATTCGCGCTGGAGGTCGCGGAGGTGAGCACCACGAAGTTGATCACGCCTGCCGCACCGGCCAGGCCGGCCATGGCGAACATGCCCACGAAGGGGGATTCCGCGGCGCTGAACAGCTTCCACGGCTGCACCGCCATGAGGATGACCAGGGCACCGACGTAGAAGAAGAGGATGCGGACCGGGATGGAGTTGATCGCCTTGGGCAGGGTCTTCTCCGGGTCCTTGGTCTCGGCGGCGGTGGTGCCCACCAGCTCGATGCCGACGAATGCGAACACGGCGATCTGGAAGCCGGCGACGAAGCCCATGAAGCCGGTCGGGAACATCCCGCCGTCGCTCCAGAGGTTCGCGAAGGAGGCGGTGGCGCCGTTGTTTTCGAATCCGGTGATGATCATGACCAGGCCGACGACGATCAGTGCGCCGATGGCGACGATCTTGACCAGGGCGAACCAGAACTCGGTTTCGCCGAAGTTCTTAACGCTCGGCAAGTTGAGCGCCACGAGCAGCAGGATGCAGGCCACGGCGGGGATCCACAGCGGCAGGTCCTTCCACCAGAACGCCACATAGTGGGAGATCGCCACGACGTCGGCGATGCCGGTGACCACCCAGCAGAACCAGTAGGTCCAGCCGGTGAAGAATGCGGCCCACGGGCCCAGGATGTCCCCGGCGAAGTCGGAGAAGTTCTTTTAGTTGGTGTTGCTCAGCAGCAATTCGCCCATCGCGCGCATCACGAAGAAAAGCATGAAGCCGATGATCATGTACACGAAGATGACAGACGGCCCGGCCACCGCAATGGTCTTTCCGGAGCCCATGAACAGGCCGGTGCCGATGGCCCCGCCGATCGCGATCAGTTGGATGTGGCGGTTGGAGAGCCCACGTTCGAGGTGGGGCGCGGAACTGTTCTTGCTCATGCTGTTGCCTTCCAGATTGGTGCCGGTGCTTCGGTGGCGTGCCATTGACGACTCCCTAACGGATGTCGCCGACGGTGGCGAGGCCCTGGAGTGGGGCCTTCACGGTGTTCTCCGAGGCAACCATTCCCAAGCCGGCGCACTTACAGGAGGGCCATTCGGCGCGGCGCACGGCAAGCCGGTGATTCCGCTGCGCGGATTCACGGGACAGGCCGGCGGGCGCGCCGAAGGGCGACCGGGCAGTGGCGTGGGTGGTTGGCGTCATGGAGGAACTCCCGAATCGAGCGCGGCACAGGCCGCACTGTTCTTGGATCCTCCCCAATCTGTTGACGTACCTGAGAGTTTCCATCCCGGCCCGCAAGGGGTCGGGACTTGCTCCTTCGGTGAGCACGAACGTAACCGTGCTTCTTTCCAGATTCGCCTCTTCGTGGCGGTACGGGTGCCTGAGAGTTTCCTGGGGAGGAATTGCTCCTACGGCGCCCGTCCATGGTGTGAACGGGACTCTCCCGCCACGCGTCAACGGCGATGTTTGTGATTGCAGTCATAACTTACGTCGCACGCGCGTGTGGTGCAACTCACAAGACTTTTGTGTCGCGGCGTCCCGAAAAAATGTCGCGCACCCCTAAAAGGGGCACGCCCGGCGGTCGGGTGGCATCCGCGGGGCGCCAGTGGCGGCCGATCAGCTGTTGGAGTACAAAACCTGCAGCGCCGCATGCAGGCCGTTGCGGCGCCCCACCGGGCCTGGCTTCGCCTGGCGCAATGGCTCGGCTTCGTCCAGCGCGTCCCAGAATCCCTCGGTGGGCATGGATGGCGGCGGGACAATGAACCAGCAGTGGGCCAGCGGATCAGCGGGGCCGGGGATCCCCGCATCGGACAGGCACGCGGCGATCTGCCTGGAGTTCTCGCCGGATTCCGCTTGAATCGCCGGCCCCGCCTCGCGCGGAAGGCGGTAGACGGCGTCGGGCACGCCGAGTTCCAGGATGCCGGCGACGGCGAGGAATCCGAAGCCGCTGCGGGGCACCTCGACGGCACCGGGTGGCGGATCGGCCACGGGAACCGATTCCCAGTCAACGCCGTTCATGCTTCCTCCTCGATCGCATGGCCGGCACTCGCGCCGGCCCGCGCGGCCAGCCTAACCGACGCGAGACGGCCGCGATAGGCCAAGGGCGCGGACCGGCGCCGTTTAACGCAGCGGACGACCGTGCCGGGTCACAGCGGCTGGCGCCGCACCAGGCGCGTTCCGGTCTTGACCAGCATCAGGACCAGCAACAGGATTCCCACGTAACCGTTGACCACGTAGACGATGTTGACCATTTGGGAAAAGGGCAAGACGAGGCCGATCACGGTGCCGATGACGGCCAGGGCGATGGTCAGGTACTTGAAGCGCGGCGTCTTGTCGGCGAAGAAACGCGAGGAGACTGTCCACAGCAGTGGCACCGCTGTCGTGTAGATGCCCGCAAGGATCATCACGGAGATCCCTGCGGCAAGCACCGGACTTACGTCGCTGGCCAGCACCAGCATCGGGATCTCGGTCCCGCCAACCTCGGCGATGTTGGCGAGGAGGCCGAGCCCGACGACGATGCAGGCAACCGAGAAGGCGATCGATCCCGCCAGCGCCCCGGAGGACGCTTCCCTGCGGCTGCGGGCGGTCTTGCCGAGCGCGGTCAGGAAGGCAGCGAGCCACAGCATGCAGAAACCGACGTAGGACAGGCCCGCCATGAACCAGTTCGTGGAGGCCTGCGTCAGCTCCATCCCGGCCAGCAGGGCATTGCCCTCGGCGACCCCGCCCGGGTTGCGGAGGATCCCCAACAGCCCCAGTGCGATCGCGACCACGACGATCAGCGGGCCGATCTTGCCGATGACATCGACCAGCGACTTGAGCCCGAACCAGACGCTGATGCCGACGACCACCGCCAGTCCGATGCCGCCGGCGTAGCGCGAGAGCCCATAGTGCTCCTCGAAGACGGCGCCGGCTCCGGCGACCATCACCGTGAAGCTCAGGAAGACGAACAGGATGGAGAAGAAGTCGAAGAACGTCCCCAGGTGCTTGCCGCAGTAGTAGTGGAAGATCATCGAGGGCCGCTCGAATTTCTTCGCCTGTCCGACCACGAAGAATTCGACGGCCACATACGTCATGAGCACCAGGACCAACAGCCCGGTGCCAAAGACCCCCCAGTAACCGTAGGACGTGAAGTACTGCAGGATCTCCTGGCCGGTGGCGAAGCCGGAACCGATGAGAAACGCGATGATTGCACCGGCGTAGGTGAGGACGCGCAGGACGCTCACCTTCTCGACGGTGTCCAGGTGCGCCCTGGTGAATGCCTTTTGCGCCATGCCTTGTGCGTCTCCCGAAAGTTACCGACGCCGGTGAACGCACGTCAACTCCTGATATATCAATACCCAACGAACGATATGTTTGATATGTGATGCAGTCAACACTTTTAGGAAAGATGACGCGGGTCACGATGCCTCGGCGGAACCTTTCAGCAGCCGGGAGCACCGCGGACCACGGCAATTTTCAAATCCTCACGTAGGCGGCCCCCGCGAACTGAGCGCTGGCCAGGTGGGCGACCGCGGCCGGCACCGGGCGCACGCCCGGGGCGAGCACGTCCGCGGCCACCCCGGCCGCACGCATGCTGTTTTGGCAGGCGGAGACCTCGATGTCCCCCTCGGACGCCAGCTGGGCAATATCCGCGTCCAAGCTCGGGCCGGCGGCCAGCTGGGCCACGCAGGGGCCCTGGACGACGACCTCGATGGCCGCATCCGGCAATTCGGCGCGGGCATTGCGGGCGATCCGGGTGGCGGCGGCAAGATCCGGGAAATCCCCGGTTCCGGGTCCGGCGAAGTGCAGCAGCAGTCTTTGGGTCACGGGCGGACTCCTTCGTGGTTGGTGGTGCCCCAGCCTAGCGAATGCCGGGCCGCAGGCGGGGGGCTACCAGGCGTCGCGCGGGCTCAGCCGGGCCGCCGCCATGGATGCACCCAGGATGATGGTGCGCATGAAGCGCTCGGCCGCCTCGATGAGCAGGCGTTCCCCGTCGTCCACGGCCTCCTGCAGCGTCATCGGGATCGGGACGATGGAGGCGATTGCGTCGATCCCGATGTCGTGGACGTCGCGGCAGCCCTTGCCCAGCGTCCCGGCCAGCGCCACCACGGGCACCCCGTGCAGCGCCGCGCGGCGGGCGACCTCGGCGGGGACCTTGCCCCGGGGCGTCTGGAAGTCGATGGCCCCCTCGGCGGTGATCACCAGGTCCGCGCCGCGCAGCAGCCCGTCCAGGTCGATGCCGGCCAGGCCGGAGTCCAGGATCGCCTCGAAGCGCGGCATCAGCACCGCACCGAGGGAGGCAAGCCCGGCGCCCAGCCCGCCGGAAGCGCCGGATCCCGGGGCGTTCGCGAAGTCGGTGTCCCGGGCGGAGTCCAGGGCATCGCGGCGCAGCACCGCCGCCCAGTGCTCGAATCCGGCGGACATGGCCTCGACCTGCTCGGGGGTGGCGCCCTTCTGCGGGCCGAAGACTCGGGCCACCCCGCGCTTTCCGGTGAGCACGTTGTGCTGGTTCAGGGCCAGGGTGATTTCCACGGTGCCCGCGGCAATGGCCGGGTGCAGCCCGGCCAAATCCAGCCGGTCGATGCGCGACAGGTGGTTGCCGCCGGCCGGGACCTCGCGCCCGGCGGCGTCAAGGATCCGCACGCCGAGTCCCTGCAGCGCGCCCATGCCGCCGTCGGAGGTTCCGGAGTCGCCGCAGCCGACGAGCACCTTCTGCGCGCCGGCATCGATCGCCGCGGCGATGAGTTCGCCGACGCCGCGGCTGGTGGTCACCCCGGGGTCGCGCTGCTCGCGCGGGACCAGGCGCAGCCCGGCTGCCGCGGCCATCTCGACCACGGCGGTGCCGGCGGCCTCGCCCCCGAGCATCGCGTAGTGGGAATCGACGGGTTCCCCGACGGGGCCGGTGACCCGGGCCGGGACCAGCCTGCCGCCGGTGGCGCAGGCGAGGGTCTCGGCGGTGCCTTCCCCTCCGTCGGCGATCGGGACGGCCTTGACCACCGCGCCGGGCAGGGCGCGGCGGACACCGGCGCCGATGGCCTGGGCGACGGCGGCGGCATCGAGGGATTCCTTGAATCCGGAGGGGGCAACGAGGATGCGGCGGGGCAGGGCGTTGGACATGGTGGTTCCTTAACTATTGGGGAAGGTATGGGGGTGTGTGGCTAGAGGAAGAGCGGCAGGCCCATGGCCGGCCAGATCCAGAGGGCGAAGACCAGCACCAGGGCGACCATGACCGGGCCCAGCACTGCGCTGAGCCGCAGCAGGTCCGCGGGCTCGTAGGTCTCCACGCCCTCGATGTCGGAGAACAGGTTGACGGGCTTCGCGCTGCTGGTCAGCGTGTGGCAGAAGCCGGCCGCGGCGGTGGAGGCGAACGCGATCGCGACCGCGTTGACCCCCAGGCCCGGGGCCAGGGAGACGACCAGCGGGATCAGCACCGCGGAGCGGGCCGAGCGCGACTGGATGACCAGGTGGGCAGCTGCGGACATGGACACCACCAGCACCGTGAACACCCACGGTGCTGCGGCGCCCAGCGAGTCGACCGGGGCCAGCACGCTGCGCGCCAGCCAGGCCGCCGCCCCGGTGCCGACCAGCGCGGTGCCCAGGGTCAGCGTGGCGGCCATGAAGATGAGCATCGACCAGGGCACTGCCTTCAGCGCCTTGGCCAGGGGCACGGAGCCGAAGCCCGGGCTTGCAACCAGCAGCGAGCCGAGCAGGGCAACGATGGCGGGGTGCAGGTGGTGCAGCGGCTCGGTGCACCAGAGGACCACAACGCCGGAGACCAGCAGGGCCGAACGGGACTGGGCGACCGTCAGCGGCCCGGACAGCGGAACCGGCGAGTGTTCCTGCAGCTGCCCGATGCCCACGGCCAGCGGCAGCCGCCGGTCCCCGGGGCGGGTGAAGAGCCGGAGCACCAGCTCGGCACACAGGTGCGAGGAGACGAAGGCCAGCGGCAGCCCGTAGAGCAGCCAGCCGGCGAAGGAGAAGCCCGCATAGCCGGAAGCGGTGAGGATCTGGCTGGTGATCAGGTGTGCCCCGGCGCCCAGGTAGGAGGCGACCGCGGAGAGCAGGATGACCGAGGGGAACACCAGGGAGAGGGCCAGCACCACCCGGCGGCGCTCGTGCAGGGCGCGGGCCAGGGCGATGAACACCGGGATGGCCAGGGCCGCCCGGCCGGAGGTGGAGGGCACCGCGAACGCGGTGGCGACCAGCACCCCGGTCGTGAGGTGGACCAGCTGCCGGGGGCTTCGGGCACCGGCAACGATGTAGGCGGCCGCCCGCGTGGCCAGACCGGTGGCGGTGATGCCCGCGGCAATCACGAACGCCGCCAGCAGCAGCCAGATGGTGTCCTCGCCGAGCGAGGCGAAAAGCACGTCCTCGGGTAGCACTCCCATCAGCACCAGCACCAGTGCGGCACCGAGCGCGACGTAGGTGTCACCTACCGGGGAAAAGATCCACAGCCAGATCGCGACGGCGAAGACCGCCAGCGTCAGCGCGCCGTGGGCCGGCAGCGCGTTTCCGGCCCCGGTGGCCGGGCCGAAGGCGCTGACGGCGCACCAAGTCAGGAACACGGCCAGCAGCGCGGCGGTGAGCAGGCCAGAGATCCGGTGGCAGTTCCAGCGCATGGGCCGGGGGCGGGCCGCGGGGGCCGACTCCGGTGCGGCCGGGGCTGCCGTTGCATGGCGGAACCGGCTCGGGGCGGCGGTGCCGGCCCGGGTCTCGGCGGTGTCGGTGGACTTCATGATTCCTCCCCCAGCGTGGTGGCGATCCGGTCGGCGAACGCGTCGTCGGCGCCGCGGGCGGGCGCCAGGGCGTCGAGGGGCACGGTGAGCCCGAAGCGGGTCTGGGCCCCGTCCCCGGATTCGACCCAGGCGATGCCCCGGTGGGCCTCGGCAACGGCCTTGACCACGGCCAGGCCAAGGCCCATGCCGGGGTCCGAGCCCTCGGTGCTGCGGTAGCTTTCAAGCAACGCGCGGGCCCGCTCGGGGTCCAGCGGCGGGCCCGGGTTGGCGACCCAGAAGCTGGCGGCGCCGTCGGCGACCGAGGATCCGATGCCGATGGTGTCCCCCGGGGAAGTGTGCGCCACGGCGTTGTCAACGAGCTGGCGCACCGCATCGGCGATGCGGGCGGCATCCAGCCACGCCTCGGCCCGGCCCGTCTCCTCGATCCGGAAGTGCCTCCCGGGGTGGGTGCCGGGCTTGGACGCCTCGGCGGCAACGTCAGCGGTCACCTCTGAGACCGGGACACGGGCGGGCTTCACGAAGCCCGGATTCCCGCTTTGGGCCAGCACGTCGAGGTCTGCGAGCGTTTGTCCCATCCGGGCGATCAGCTGCTGGGCGCCGCAGGCGATGCGGGCGCGCTCGGCCCCCGGCATATCCCCGTCGACCAGGTCGCGCAGTGCCGCGGCAAGCAGGCGCTGGGGTTCGTTGAGGTGTTCGCGGGCCTCGGCGATGAAGTGGCGCTGCGCCAGGTGCGAGCCCTCGATGCGGTCGAGCATGGCGTTGAGCGTCTCGGCCAGACGGGCCAGGTCGTCCCTGCCCTGAACCGGGATACGCGCGGAGAGGTCGTGGGCGGTGATTGACTCGGCGGTTTCACGCACGGTGCGGATTGGCCGCATGATCTGCCGGGCGACCAGCCAGGCGATCCCGGCGGTCAGCGCCAGCCCGCCCACCGCGACGCCGAAGAGCAGCACTGCCTGCCGGTTTGCCTCTTCCTGCGCTGCCCCGGTGAACTGGGCGACAAGAAGGTGCGCCCGGCGTTCCGGCGCGATGGTGGCCGGTTCGCCGGCGGCAACGGCCTCGGCCTTGCCCCAGCGCACCGTCCCGTGGGCACTTTCGTAGACCCCGGCGGTCTGCGCATCGCGCAGGATCCGGTCCACCAGGGCGGCGTCGCCGGCCAGGATGTCGCCGGAGCCATCGGCCAGGCCCTGCGCGGCCAGCACCCTGCCGCCGGCCACCCCGACGATCGCCTCGCCGGCCAGCGGCTGCTGCCGGGCAAGATAGCGCTCCATCAGCGCTTCCATCGAGGTGAAGGGCCGCGCGGTGCGCGGGTCCAGTCCCTCGGCGGCGAAAGTGCGGAATTCCTCGATTTCCTGCACGACTCCCACGTTGGCGGCCTCGGCAACCTGTCCCGACATGACCGAGCGCATGGTCACGGTGACCGCGAGCAGTGCCAGGGCGGTGGTCAGCACGATCCAGCCAACGATCCTCCAGCGCGCCGACACGGCCGAACCCTGCCGCTCCAGGTTCTCAGTCATCGCCATGTTCGTGCCCCCTGGACTGGGCCGGAGCGCTCGAGGTCGGCGGGGATGCCAGCTCGACGACGATGGGATGCTGATGCGGCAGCGGAGGGTTGGCGGTGTTGGCCAGCGCTTGGCTGGCGGTCGCCAGTCCGGCCGGAACGGCCAGGACGACGAGCAGGAGAAGAATGCGGCGGATCATGCTCCCAACATTAGAAATGCCTTGTGAGAGCAGGATGATGTAGCTGTGAGAGGCAAATGAGAGCGGTGCGGGGTCCCACCGGGGCGCTCCGGCTGGCGTGCCGGTGGGACCCCTCCGTCGCGGAAGCGGCGTCCATTCACAGGCAACGCACAGTGCGGGGTTGGCATCGATTCGGCCGGCCCGGCCGTTGAACCGGGTAGAGAACCCGGCCAACCGACCCCTGGAGCCTATTGCCAGCCATGTCCCCCGCAACGACCACGACAACCGACACGCTACCGAATCCGCGGCATGCCGATGCCCACGCGAACGAACAGTCGCGCCCCCGGACCGTGGTGTTGCTGGGTATCGACGGGGCGGGCAAGACCACGGTCGGGACAACGCTCGCGGCCGAGCTCCAGGCATCCGGGACGCAGGCGCAACTAGTGCGCAACCCGGCCGGACGCCGCTGGATGTCACGCGCGGCCGGACGCTTCGGAACCGCACTGACGCCGGCGTGGGCAAATCGCCTGGAATCGGTCGTGCGCCTCGCCAACGTCCTGGCCTCCCACGCCCGGGCCTCGGGATTTGCCGGCACCACCGTCATGGATCGCCACGTGGCGTGCCAGCTGGTGCTGCGCTCGGTCCGCGGACTGCCCCAGGGGGTCCTGCTGCCGTGGCTGCTCTCCCGACTGCCGGAACCGGATGCGGTCATCCTGATTGATGTCCCCGCCGAGGTCGCCCACGCCAGGATCCTTGCGCGCGGGGAGGACAGCGAAACCCTTTCCTATTTGCGGTCGGCGCGCGAGGCTTATCTGGAGATTGCGTTGGCCAGGGGCTGGCATATCATCGACGGCACCGGCACGCCGCGGCAGGTGGCCGCCAAAACGCGGCGGGCCGCGACAGGCAACGACTGAGACCGCTTCACCGGCCGCACCCCGGCATGGACGGGCCCTAGCGGCCCCGGGTGGCATTGCTTCCCTCAGAACATGCACGAATGGCATGGCGCCCGCCAGCCTGTTTGCCCATCAACAAATGGCAGGTTCTTGCCGTCCCTCGAATATCGCCGGCTTCTTCGGCGTCTTCCACCCGCGCCCGTGGCATTTTTCGTTTAACGGCCCCGATTGGTGTGCGCGATGCCACAAATTTAGATTTCGCGAAGAAACGCAAATCTTTCCATCAATACCCTCTAGCTGGCTCTGGAAAAGTGCGGAAATGTAGTTCCTACGCAGAAAGAACGCCGGAACAACCTACCGGGATCACGAAGACGATCCAGGCCCGGCAACCGGCAATCCAGCAAGGAGAAGGCAATGACCGAGCAAAGCTCAACCGAGAACCGCATCGCAGCAATCGAAGAGGATTGGGCAAGCAACCCGCGATGGTCCGGCACCACTCGTGATTACTCGGCAGCCGACGTCGTCAAGCTCCAGGGCTCCGTGCAGGAAGAGCACACTCTGGCCAAGCGCGGCTCGCAGAAGCTCTGGAAGCAGCTCACCGAGGAAGCGCCGTCCGGCGGATACACCAACGCATTGGGCGCCCTGACCGGCAACCAGGCAGTGCAGCAGGTCAAGGCCGGCCTCCGCGCCATCTACCTTTCCGGCTGGCAGGTCGCCGCAGACGCCAACCTCTCCGGCCAGACCTACCCGGACCAGTCCCTCTACCCGGCCAACTCGGTTCCGCAGGTGGTGCGCCGCATCAACAACGCACTGCTTCGCGCCGACCAGATCGAGCACGCAGAGGGCATCAAGTCCGTCGAGGATTGGCTCGTCCCGATCGTGGCCGACGCGGAAGCCGGTTTCGGCGGCCCGCTGAACGCCTACGAATTGATGAAGTCGATGATTTCCTCCGGCGCCTCCGGCGTCCACTGGGAAGACCAGCTCGCTTCGGAAAAGAAGTGCGGCCACCTCGGCGGCAAGGTCCTCATTCCGACCCAGCAGCACGTTCGCACCCTGAACGCCGCCCGCCTGGCAGCCGACGTCGCCGGCACCCCGTCGGTCGTCATCGCCCGCACCGACGCCGAGGCAGCCACCCTGATCACCTCGGACGTCGATGACCGCGACAAGCCGTTCATCACCGGCGAGCGCACCGCCGAAGGCTTCTACAAGGTCACCAACGGCATCGAACCGTGCATCGCCCGGGCCAAGGCCTACGCACCGTACTCCGACCTCATCTGGATGGAGACCGGGACCCCGGACCTGGAACTGGCCCGCAAGTTCGCCGAGGCGGTCAAGGCCGACTTCCCGGACCAGATGCTCTCCTACAACTGCTCCCCTTCCTTCAACTGGAAGAAGCACCTGGACGATGCAACGATCGCCAAGTTCCAGCGCGAACTCGGCGCCATGGGCTTCACCTTCCAGTTCATCACCCTCGCCGGCTTCCACGCCCTGAACCACTCGATGTTCAACCTCGCCCACGGCTACGCCCGTGACGGCATGAGCGCCTACGTCGAACTCCAGGAAGCGGAATTCGCCTCCGAGGCACGCGGCTACACAGCCACCAAGCACCAGCGCGAAGTCGGCACCGGCTACTTCGACGACATCGCCACCGTGCTGAACCCGAACGCCTCGACCCTGGCCCTGGCCGGATCCACCGAAGCCGGACAGTTCCACTAGATATCCCCGGGCGGTTTCCCGCCCTCGGCACCGGTGGGGCCGACCAACCACGGTCGGCCCCACCGGGCCACACCCCGCCTTGGCCCACCGGCATCAAGGCACACTTCCCACCCACACACTTTTGATTCAAGAAGGAGTCACAGCCATGAACGATCCAATCACCCTGAACGGTATTACTTTGGTCGCTGCCCCAGTCCGCCGGCAGGAAGAGATCCTCACGCCCCAGGCGCTGGACTTCTTGGCGCAGCTCCACAAGGCCTTCGACGGACGCCGTGCGGAACTCATGCAGACCCGCCAGCTCAACCGCGCGCGGATCGCCAACGGCTCGGACCCGAAGTTCCGCCCGGAGACCAAGTCCATCCGCGACGACGCGTCCTGGAAGGTTGCACCCATCGCCCCCGGGCTGGAGGACCGCCGCGTGGAAATCACCGGCCCCACCGACCGCAAGATGGCCATCAACGCCCTGAACTCCGGCGCCAAGGTCTGGCTGGCCGACCTCGAGGACTCCTCCACGCCCACCTGGTCCAACGTCATCAACGGTCAGCTGAACCTGCGCGCGGTGCTGGACCGCGCCATCGATTTCACCTCTCCCGAGGGCAAGGAATACAAGCTGTCCGGTGAGAAGCTCACCGACCTGCCCACCATCGTGGTCCGCCCGCGCGGTTGGCACCTGCCGGAGAAGAACCTCCTGGTTGCCGGCAAGCCGGTCTCCGGTGCGTTGGTCGACTTCGGACTGCACTTCTTCCACAACGCCCAGCGCCTGATCTCCCAGGGCCGCGGACCGTACTTCTACCTGCCGAAAATCGAAAACCACCTGGAGGCGCGCCTCTGGAACGACGTCTTCGTCCTGGCGCAGGACCTGGTGGGCATCCCGCAGGGCACCATCCGCGCCACGGTGCTCATCGAGACCATTACCGCTGCCTTCGAAATGGAGGAGATCCTCTACGAGCTGCGCGATCACGCCTCCGGGCTGAACGCCGGCCGCTGGGACTACATCTTCTCCATCATCAAGAACTTCCGCTCCCGCGGCCCGCGCTTCGTGCTCCCGGATCGCGGCATGGTGACCATGACGGCCCCGTTCATGCGCTCCTACACCGAGCAGCTGGTCCGTGCCTGCCACCGACGCGGCGCCATGGCCATCGGCGGCATGGCTGCCTTCATCCCCAACCGCAAGGACGAGGCAATCAACGCGGTGGCCTTCGAGAAGGTCCGCGCCGACAAGACCCGTGAGGCCAACGACGGCTTCGACGGCTCGTGGGTGGCACACCCGGACCTGGTTCCGGTGGCCCGCGAGGTCTTCGACTCGGTCCTGGGCCGCAACCCCAACCAGCGTGAGCGGACCCGCGAGGACGTCATCCCCGACGACAAGGAGCTGCTGAACATCGCCGGCACCGAGGGCAAGATCACCGAGGACGGCATCCGCAACAACATCGAGGTAGGCATCCGCTACATGGAAGCCTGGCTGCGCGGCAACGGCGCCGTGGCCATACACAACCTCATGGAGGATGCCGCGACCGCCGAGATCTCGCGTTCGCAAATCTGGCAGTGGATCCAACAGGCAGCCATTACCGACACCGGTGAACTGGTTTCCCGCTCCTGGGTCGAGTCGATGACCGAGGAGGAATTCGAGAAGCTCTCCCGCTTCGAGGGTGACCGCTTCGAGGATGCCCGCGAGATCTTCGAGGCATGCGCCCTGCGTGAGGATTTCCCGACCTTCCTCACCGTCCAGGCGTACAACCGCTACCTGCGCGAGGCCAAGTCACTGGAAAAGGCCGCAGCGTAACTGATCTTCGGTGGCGGGGTCGAGGGGCCAGCGCAATGACGCGACCACCCCTTGGATCCCGCCACCAGGAATCAACCACATGGATTTCGACCTTCCCCAAGTCAACGGAGAAGGCCACCGAATAATTGATCTTCGGTGACGGGGTCGAGGGGCCAGCGCAATGACGCGACCACCCCTTGGATCCCGCCACCAAGAATCAACCTCACAGACTTCGATCGTCCCCACCGGCAGAGCTGTCTCAGGCGGGGACGATCGTTATTTAATGTCGCGGCCATCCAAAAGTGGTTCATCCCTCCCCCTGTTGTCGGCAATGGCACCGCTGCCGACGTCGCCAAATGCCGAATTCGGCTCGTTCGACGAACGATAATGGGAGATGGGTCCGCCTCGGGGCCGGACGCAGTAGAACCCCCAAAAGGAGCCAGGTGAGCCAGCCACACGATCCGCCAACGAAACTCTTCACACGGGATTTCCTGCTCGCCGCCGTCGCCAACCTCTTTATTTCCATGGTCTTCTACCTGTTGATGACCTCCATGGCGCTGTATGCGGTGGACAGGTTCCAGGCCTCCGACAGCGCCGCGGGGCTGGCCTCGGGCGCCTTCGTCATCGGTTCGGTCGTTGCCCGGCTCTTTGCCGGAAAAATGCTGCAGGTCATGGGACGAAAACGGCTTGCCGTCCTCGCCCTCGGCCTCTTTGCCCTGTCTTCAGTCTTCTACCTCCTCAGCAGCACGTTGTTGCTTCTGCTCATCGTGCGCCTGGTCCATGGCATGGCTTTCGGCATGGCCAACACCGCCATTGCCACCGCCGTCCAGTCGCTCATTCCCCAAGCGCGGCGCAGCGAGGGAACCGGCTACTTCGGGTTGTCCACCACGCTGTCCACCGCTGTTGGACCGTTCCTGGCGGTACTGCTTGCCGGCAGCGGCAACTACACCTCCGTCTTCGTGTTCTGCACCATCTTCTCGGCTTCGGCGTTGCTCTTCACGCTGCTGGTCCGCATGCCCGAACCGCAGCGCCCCACCCACCTCTCCACGGCACATGCCCGGCGCGGCAGCTTCATCCGTTCCATCATCAGCCCGGCGGCACTTCCCATCTCCTTGGTCATCCTGGTCTGCGGCATCGCCTATTCGGGCATCATTTCGTTCCTGGCCCCGTTCCTGATCTCGAAGTCCATGACGGAGGCGGCCAGCTGGTTCTTCATGGTCTACGCCGTCACCGTGCTTTTATCCCGGCTCTTTGCCGGACGCATCCAGGACCGCCGCGGCGACAACGCCATCATGTACCCCCTGCTGGTGGTGTTTGCCCTGGGCATGGCTGCGCTTGCATTCGACCCGAGCAGCCTGACCGTGGCTTCCGCCGCGGCCTTGACTGGTTTCGGCTTCGGCGCCTTGATGCCCTGCGCCCAGGCCATCGCCGTGTCCTCGGTGCCACCGGCCGAACTGGGGGTGGCAACCTCAACGTTCTTCCTGATGCTTGATGTCGGGATCGGCTTCGGGCCCGTGGCGCTGGGCCTGCTCATCCCGCACCTGGGATACACCGGCATGTTCGGAAGCCTCGCCGTACTTGCGGTGCTCGGCATCGTCCTCTACTTCCAGGTGCATGGGCGCCACGCCCGCGGGAATCGTCCAGGGGCAATCTAGCGCGGGATCCCGAAGATCCGGCCCGGGCTGTCGCGCACGAAGGCGACGACCGTCCAGGCCACCAGGGCCACAGCGGCGAGCCACAGCACCGGAAGGCCCACCTGGAGGTAGAGGAAGGCGCCGACCAAGGAGCCGAGCGTGATCATCGCCCAGAGCGCGCCGTACGGCAGCCAGGCCCACTTGGGGCCGCCGGCCAGGGCCGCGGCGAGGTGCTGCCCCATCTTCACCAGGGCGCCGGTCATGTAGGTCAACCCGACGCTGACCTCGCCGCGGCGCGTGTATGTCGCGTTGATCGCCCCCATGGACATGGCCATCAGCACGGCGGTCCATGCCCCGCCGGCCGATCCCAGCGTGGTGAGGGCCGAGGCCAGCAGGAACGCCGAGGACACCGAGAGCACCGCCCCGCGCCGGTGCACCGAGGGGACCTGGCTGGCCAGGCTCGCCGCGACGACTCCCAGCACGAAACCGAGCACCAGGCCCATGGCCAACCCCCACTGCAGCAGGTTTCCCTCCGCCAGTCCTGCGCTCGAGCGGGTCGAGTTGCCGCTCATGAAAGAGACAAAGTACCCGCCGAAGTGGATGAACGCCACGCCGTCCACGAACCCGGCGATTGCCGTCAATCCACTGGCATAGGCAATCCCCCGCCATCCCAATGAGCGTGCCACGTAGCTTCTCCCCCATCCGCGCCCGGGCGAAGCGGCGCTCCGCCCGGGGCACCGTCTCGATTGCCGGTGCCGGATGCCCCTGGAAATCGGCACCCGGTTCCGTTCCCAGTCTAGTGAGCAGGCCAAACGGCGCACTTACCGCCCGCGCGGGCGCGGTCCCCGGTTCGCCGGCAGTGGCTGCGGGCCACGCACCGTCGGCAGGTGATACGTGCCACGGGATCATGGCCGAATCATTCCCGCGACTTACCATTGAATGACCCCCTTCCTACCAAAGGTTTGTTTTCGTGCCCCAATTTGCCCAGGCGCTTGCCCGCGGACTCAACGTCCGCCACGTCCGGTTCATGGCCCTCGGTTCGGCCATCGGTACCGGCCTGTTCTACGGTTCCGCATCGGCCATCCAGGCCGCGGGACCGGCGGTCCTGCTGGCCTACATGATCGGCGGCGCTGCCGTTTTCATGGTGATGCGCGCGCTGGGTGAGATGGCGGTTCGCCACCCGGTCTCCGGTTCATTCGGCCAGTACGCTTCCAAGTACCTCGGCCCCTTCGCCGGGTTCATCACCGGCTGGACGTTCGCCTTCGAGATGGCGATCGTGGCGATTGCGGACGTCACCGCATTCGGCATCTACATGGGCTTCTGGTTCCCGGACGTCCCCCGCTGGATCTGGATCCTGGCCGTGGTCTTCTTCATCGCCGCGCTGAACCTGATGGAGGTCAAGGTCTTTGGCGAGACCGAGTTCTGGCTTTCCCTGATCAAGGTCTCGGCGATCATCGCGATGATCGCCGGCGGTGTGCTGATCGTGCTTTTCGGCTTCGGGCTTCCCGCCGAGGCGAACCCCGGCATCGGCACCATGCTTGCAGCAGGAGGGTTTTTCCCCAACGGTTTCTGGGGCCTGTTGGCTTCCTTCTCGATCGTGATGTTTGCCTTTGGCGGCATCGAGACCATTGGCATCACCGCCGGCGAGGCAGAGAACCCCAAGTCAGTGGTGCCCAAGGCGATCAACACCGTGCCGGTGCGCATCCTGCTCTTCTACGTCTGCACCCTGGGCATCCTGATGATGATCTACCCGTGGAACCAGGTCGGTTCCGAGGGCAGCCCCTTCGTGCAGATCTTCGACAACCTGGGCATTCCCGCGGCGGCACACATCCTCAATGCGGTGGTCATCACCGCAGCCATCTCGGCGATCAACTCCGACATCTTTGGTGCCGGGCGCATGATGTTCGGGCTGTCCCAGCAGGGCCACGCCCCCGCCTCGTTCGCCAAGATCTCCCGCAATGGGGTCCCCTGGATGACGGTGCTGACCATGGGCATCGTGCTGCTGGCCGGAGTGGTGCTCAACGCACTGCTGCCCGAGTCGTTGTTCCTGATCATTGCCTCGATCGCCACCTTCGCCACCGTGTGGGTGTGGGTGATGATCCTGCTCTCGCACATCTCCATGAAGCGGACCATTGCGCGCGAGAACCTCCAGGCCTCCGAGTTCCCCTCCCCCTGGTGGCCCGCGGCGTCCTATGCCGCGCTGGCATTCATGGGCTTTGTGATCGTGCTGCTGGGCATCATCCCCGCGACCCGCGTCGCCCTGGTGGTCGGGGTTGTCTGGATCGCGCTCCTGTTTGTCGCCTACAAGGTCTGGGTCCGCGCCAAGGGCCACGAGCGCGCCGAGTTGGTCGACGAAACCGGGCGCGACTACGTTCCCGCCGAAACGCGATAGCCGGGCCAATCCCACCGGCATCCCGATGACAGGACCCCCGGCCGCTTCTGCGGCTCGGGGGTCCTGTCATGTTTCGTCCCATGCCGCCATTGGCATGGAGCACCATATGCAGCCGGCTAGCGATCGGGCTTCGACACCAAGGCCCGCCTGCACGATGCGGGACATAAATCGGCGGAAGAACGCACCCTTGCGCCTGTCGTCCGCAGTCGTCCCGTGGACGATTTCCCTAGCCCTTGGTCCACTGGCCGCGGGTGGCCACATACGATGCCGTTGCGCAGGGATCGGGCGCGTCGTCCACTGCCTTGCACGCGCGCACCCGGAAGCCGTCGGCTCCCGGTTGCCAGCTGTAGATGAGACCGTAGGAGGCGTTGGAGAATCTGGCGCGGTTGCCGTAGCCACAGACGTTTTGGGTAAACCGCGTCCACACGGTGTCGGGCGCGTTGTTGCGGACTGCCTGTGCCTGGTAGTAAACGCAGTGGCCGTCCCTGGCGTCATCCGTTAGATACAGGTTGTAGCCGAAGTGGCGGTTATCGTCTTTTCACACCTTGCCACTGCTCTTGGCCCATGAATTGTCCATCGAGTAGGTTTCGTATGCCTGGGCCGGGGTGGCCAAGGTCAGTGACGCCAGAACAAGTGCTGCGGCGGCCGCGAATCCGCGGAATATGTGTTTTATGGTGTTCCTCAACTTTTCGACATTGAAGGGTTTCGGATGGGTTCTGACGCGAGCGAGACTACCAGCGGGCATCATCCCAGCGGTAGGTCTAACTCGTAGATTTATTTAATCCGTTCGCCCACAAATCCGCCGTCAAGCCATTCCCCAAGGCCGGCAGAACCCGTCGTTTCCGGACGGTAGTGGCCGTCCCCCGCCGCAAGGGATCACATCGGTTCCCGCGTTACGCGGGGAATACGCACCCCGGGCTCGCTGTTGCCCAAGACATGACTGAAACCCGCTTGAGCGTTGATATTTTTTCCGACATTGCCTGCCCGTGGTGCTTCATCGGCAAGCGCCGCTTCGAAACGGCACTGGCCGCCCTGCCCTTCGGCGAAAAGGTCGATGTGAAGTGGCATGCGTTCCAGCTGGATCCGTCGCTGCCCGAGCATTTCGAGGGCAGCGAAATCGATTACCTTTCCCAGGTAAAGGGAATGCCCAGCGAACAGGTGGTCGGCATGCTCGAGCACGTCACGACCCAGGCCGCCGGCGAGGGCCTAAAGTACGACTTCGATGCCCTACACGTTGCCAACTCATTCACCGCGCTGCGTCTGCTTGCCCTGGCCAAGGAACGCGGCCTCGGCAACGAGATGAAGGAAGCGCTGCTTTCGGCCCACTTTGAGCAGGGCGTCAACACCGGCAACAGCGATGCCCTGCAGGGCATCGCCGATACCGTGGGCCTGGACCCGGCGGAAACGGCCGAGGTGCTCGCCGGCGACAAGTATGCCGACTCGGTGCGGGCCGACGGCGTCCGCGCCCGCGAGCTGGGCGTCAGCGGCGTGCCGTTTTTCGTCCTGGACAACAAATACGGGATTTCCGGTGCCCAGCCCTCGGAGGTATTTGAGCAGGCGCTGAGCCAGGTCTGGAAGGAAATCGGCGGCGAGAACCTGCAGTTGCTCGGAACGCCGTCTGCCGACGGCGCGGTCTGCGGCCCCGAAGGCTGCAACTGACGCCTAGTTCTCCTTCGCATCCGTCGACGGTTCCGGCTTGGCCGGGGCCGTCGACGGTTTTGCGCCTGCCTTTGGCTTCGGCGGGGTGCAGCCGAGTTTTCCCGGCTTCTTGTTGACGGAGCCCTCCTTGACCAGGTCCTTGTACTTGGTGCCGATGACCACGTCCACGGTCTTCCCCGGGCGCTTTGCATCGTAGACATAGGTCAGGCCCTTGATGTGCCGCTGCAGCGTCATGGCCTGGGCGTAGCCATCGGGTCCGGAGGTCACCGCCCCGACCACCTGCACGTTGGACAGGTTTGCGTTGCCCACCTCGCCCACCTTGAATCCGTGTTTTTTCAGTTTCGTCGCGGTGGCCCCCGCCAGTCCGTAGATCTGGGTGGCGTTCAGGACGTTCACCGTCATCTTGCCCGGGTCGACGTAGTTGAATTTCCTGGTGGGGCATGCCTCGTTCACGGCAACGGGAGCCTCGGCAACCGGTTTGGGCTCAAGGGCGTCGATGACGAGGGTGCGCGTGTTGACCAGGTAGGCCAGGACAAGGGCGGCGGCCAGCATCAGGACCACGAAGATCAGGATGACGCCATGGCGGATGCGCCGTCGGCGCTTGATCCGGTCCTCCGTGGTGAACTCGGGGCTCGCCAACTCGTCTTCGGAGATGATGTGGTGCCCGTGCCAATCGTTCGGGTCCTTGCTGCGTGCCAACCTGTCCCCTAGTCTTCCAACACGAGCACACGTGCGTGCAGGATTGAACGCTGGTGCAGGGCCGTGCGGACGGCGCGGTGCAATCCGTCTTCCAGGTAGCGGGTACCCTTCCATTGCACAACGTGCGGGAAAAGGTCGCCGAAGAACGTCGAGTCCTCGGCGAGCAGTGCCGCAAGGTCCAGGGTGCTCTTGGTGGTCACCAGCTCGTCCAGTCGCACTTGCATGGGCGCGACGGAGGCCCAGTCCTTGGGAGTCACGTAACCGTGTTCCGGATATGGCCGGGAATCGCCGACAGATTTGAAGATCACTTGACCAGCTTAGGAAACTTCGAGCACCTATTGGGGCGATTGGCCGATATTTGTGCGCGTCGCGCCTCGGGTACGTGACCCTGGGGCCCGCGTCAAGGGGTAGGACGCATGGATTCACAGTACGGAACGTGAAGTAACTTTCGCTGTCACAAACCGGCCACCCGGGTGCATTCTTGAACCATGAGTACAGTTCTCACCACCGTTCCGGTCCTAGACATGTCTACCGCACGTCGCGCCGATGGCACTTTTGATGAAGACTTCATTACTGCATTGCGTGACGCGGCCCACCGTGTGGGCTTCTTCCAGATCACCGGCTTTGGCGCCGGCCCGGGCACGACACAGAACCTGCTCAAGACCCTGGCCGATTTCTTCGCCCTCCCCGTGGAACAGAAGCTGAAGCTGGACAACCGCACCTCGCCCCAGTTTCGCGGCTACACCCGGCTGGGGGCCGAAATCACCCGCGGCCGTGCCGACTCGCGCGAACAAATTGATTACGGACCCGAACGCGAGGTCCTCACCGACGTCCCCGCCGACGCGCCCTACCTGAACCTGCAGGGGCCGAACCAGTGGCCGGAGGATTTCCCGCGGCTGGAATCTGCGGCCATGGACTGGGCAAACCTGATGAACAAGGTGGGGGCCGAGCTGCTCTCGGCCCTGGCCGTGGGCCTGGGCCTCCCGGAGGAGTACTTCGATGAGCCGTTCGCGCAGAGCCCGGCGTGGATGGGCAAGCTCGTGCATTACGTCGGCGGCGGCATCGTCCCCGAGGCGGGCACCCAGGGCGTCGGTGCCCACGCGGACTACGGTTTCATCACCCTCCTGCTGCAGGATGCCGTGGGCGGCCTTGAGGTCAAGCCCTACGGCCAGGACGAGTGGATCTCCGTGGATCCGATCGAAGGCGCGCTCGTGGTCAACATCGGTGAAATGCTCGAGGTCGCGACCAACGGCTACCTGATGGCCACCATTCACCGGGTCATCGCTCCCCCGGCCGGCGTGGACCGCTACTCGGTGCCTTTCTTCTACTCGCCCCGCCTGGATTCGGTCATCGGCACCGTGCCGCTGCCGGAGAAACTCGCTGCCGATGCCCGCGGCGTCTCCGACGACCCGCACAACCCCATGTTGGCGTCCTACGGCGCCAACGTCCTGAAGGGCTGGCTGCGCGCCCACCCGCAAACCGCCAAGGCGCACTACCCAAATCTGGTGAAGTAGCGCGTCCGCCCACGGGGCGGGGTAGGGCGGTCCTGGGACCGTCTTGCCCGCCCCGTGGCATTTCGATGCTGATCAGGCAATCAGTCACTAAGCTGGTGTCCATGAGCGCCGCACGAACGGGCAACCAGCACCATGCAATTGGTAGGTTGTCGTCGTTATTCCCCCGCATCATCACCAAGGGAGTGCCATTTTCCCAGTTGCCCTTGCGTCGAAAGGTCGGGTGGTCGCAGGCGCCGATGCTCATCGCCGTGGCCACCGCATGCCTGCTGGCACTCGTCACTTCCCCGACGGAGATCTTCGGGGACCGGCTCTTCGTTGCCGGGGTGCTGCTGACGCTTCTCAACAGCGTTCTGGCGTGGACCATCCCGTGGAAGTCCATCGGGCCGGAGCAAACGTATCTGGTCATTCCGGCCTTGGGACTGATTTCGGCCACCTTGATGGCTACTGGCGCCTACCCGTGGCTCAACGGGGTGTCCCTGCTGATTGCCTTCCCGGTCTTTTGGTTTGCGTGGTCGGGTTTTGTCCCGCGGCTGACGCTCGTGCTCTCTTTCCTGGTGCCGCTGGCGGCCATCTGGCTGCAACTCTGGCACCGCGGCATCCCGTTCTCCCTGGACGCCATGGCCAAGCCCCTGCTAATCCCGCTGACCATTCTCGCCCTGGCCACGACCACCGTCATTGTCGAGCACAACTCCGCGCTGGCGGAACGACAGCTGCGAGCCACGCTGGCCACCAGCCGACGCCAAACCCGCCTCCTCAATGCGGTGCTGAACGCGGCCAACGTCGGCGTTGTGGTGGTGGACCGCGACGGCCACGACCTGTTCATGAACGATGTCCAGCGCTTCCAGCACCGCCACGCCACCCCGCCCGGAATCCCGGACCCCGATGAGTCCCAGCTTCTCGTTCGTGCCGTATCCGGAGCCTACGAGCCGATACCGGAATTGCTGGACCCCGAGTACCGGCCGGTCGTCCGTTCCATTCGCCAAGAGGAATTCACCGACGAGCTGTTTGCCCTGGGCCCGCTCGACGACCCGATGTACCTCTCGACCTCTGCCCGCTCGTTCTTTAACGAGGACGGTGAATACGACGGGGCCGTGACCATGTTCAAGAACATCACGCCGCTCATCGAAGCCTCAAAGACCAGGAACCGGTTCCTGGCCAACGTTAGCCATGAACTGCGCACTCCGCTGACCTCCATCCTCGGCTACCTCGAATTGCTCGAGGACGACCCGGGACTCACCGAGGACCAGCGGCAATCAATGGATGTCCTTTCCCGAAACACCGAGCGCCTGCTGCACATGGTCAACGATTTGCTCACCGCGGCGGCCGGCCAGCACCAGGTCAATATCGCCACCATCGACCTGGGCTCGGTTATCCACGGCCAGCTCCAATCCATGCGGCCGCGTGCAGCATCTGCCGGCATCGAGTTGATCGAGGGGAACATGTGCCACGAACCGGTGCTGGGCGATGCGCTGCGACTGGGCCAGGTGATCGACAACCTCGTCTCCAACGCCATCAAGTATTCCAGCGCCGGGGATTCCGTCACCGTGGACATGAACTGCAACAGCAAGGAAATCTCGGTGCGGGTGGCCGACACCGGGCGCGGCCTGTCCGCCACCGACGTGAAGGGCCTCTTCACCCGATTCTTCCGCTCGGAGGAGGCCCGACGTTCCGGGCTTCCGGGCGTCGGGCTTGGGTTGGCGATCAGCCATGAGCTAGTCGAGGCCCACGGCGGGCATATCGCGGTCGAAAGCGAACTGGGAGAGGGAACAACAATGACCGTCATCCTGCCGCGCAAGGATGCTGGCGGCGGCTCGAAGCCTTCCTCCCGGCGCCTCGGATTCCCGACAATGCATCCGGACTCGCGACGCTGACTGCTTGCGTTAAGGGCAAAGTGTGGGCTCCCGGTGCACCGGAAACCCACACTTTGCCTGGTTCGTCATGTCCACTCACGCCCCCATGAAGCGAGTGAAGAACCCTGTATTGGCATCCGGTCTGGCCGCCTCCCCTCGTCTCGTCGGCGGAGACTGGTGGATTCACTTACCGGATAACGAACACTATTCCCTGCCGACATCAATTTTCCATCCAATCGAAAACAATATTGGCGCAGACTATCCTCAAGATTCCGCGGCATTCCTTGAGGCTCCCTTGAGCATATTTGGGGCCGGATCGTGAGCTTCGCACGTCATGATGATGTTATGAAACTGGAGCCCGTTTCCCCTGACGCCGCAGTGTGCGCGCAAACCCTGGGAAAGCTGTGCTCGGAAGTCGGGCCGGAGTCCGTCAACGAATTCATCGCCCAGTTTCGTTCGCTATGGCCCACGCGTATCGCACGGCTCAGAAAGGCGCTCGCGTCCAATGACGCGGCAGGTGGCGAGGATGCGGCACTCTCCTTGAAATCGGCGGCGACCATGGCCGGCGCCCACGACCTGGCAGCGCTGTCCGTCCAGCTGCACTCGGCATTCCGGGGTGGCGACACAACTCTCCAAGGCGAATTTATTTGCCGCATTGAGCATGCCGGCAACTCAATCCTGATGGTGTTGACCGAACCCGGCTTCGCCGAGCATGCCCTGGGTGCCTACCGTCAGTCCGTCTAGCGCCTAGCCACCGATCGGTACCCCACGCCGCGCACTGTTTCTATCCAGCGCGGTTCCTGGACGGAATCCCCCAGCTTGCGCCGAAGGTTCCCCACGTGCACCTCCACGGACCGCTCGTCCGCCGCCGAGACGAAAGTCCCGGCGTCCGAGTCCTCATCCCGCAGCCGCCTGACCAATTCGGATTTGGTGCGAATGTGCCCGCGGGCTCCCAGGAGCAAATCAAGCAGGGTGAACTCGGTCGGCGTGAGGTTTACAGTGTCCCCGCCAACGTGGACCGAATACGTGGCAACATTCATCTCCAACCCATTCAGGGTGCGCACATGGTCGGTGTCGTCGGGGGCACCGGTTTCGGCGCCCGACGGGTTTTCGACCGGCACTGTACCCTGGTGAACCGTGGGGAGCGCCGTGCGCCTGCGCATGATCGCATCAACCCTGGCGCGAAGTTCGCGGGGGCGAAATGGCTTGGTGACATATTCGTCGGCGCCGGATTCCAGACCCAGAACAGTGTCGATCTCATCGGCCCTCGCCGTCAACATGAGGATGTGCGCATCCGAGATCGTGCGGATCCGGCGGGCGGTTTCGAATCCGTCAATGTCCGGCAAGCCGATGTCCAAGGTCACCAGATCGGGATCGTGGAACTCAACCATTTCCACACCCGAAACCCCGGAGTCCGTGGAGTGCACATCAAATCCTGATTGCTGCAGGACGACCTCGAGCAATCCTCGGATGTCGGCGTCATCCTCCACGACAACTGCGGTACGGGGTTTGGTCACCACATTCACCTCTTAAGCTGAGTCCAATCGGCGAATCAGGTGGCTCGCCAAGGGCATATTCGTTAGTCTAACGATTTTCCAGCTTATAGGCGCTGCTTAAACGAAATCGGCCTTGACGAGATTTCTCAAGTCAAGACCGATTCCGTATCCGCGGAGGATGGGGGATTTGAACCCCCGAGGGCGTGAACCCAACACGCGTTCCAGGCGTGCGCCATAGGCCGCTAGGCGAATCCTCCAGCTTGCTCCAAAGAGCAGGTTCCAGCATAGCGGACATTTTCGGTGACAACTAATCGATGCGTGAGGAGCGGATCGATTTAGCCATTCCGTGTCACTGAAGCACTCATCCGCACATCCCTGGGCCAGGGACGCCCCCGATTCACAGGCGGCACTTGACCCGGACCGCCCATGGCTTCGCCGGGCTGTACTTGATTATGGGAAAGTTCGCGGCTCATCAGAGCAATATGGGACCCGAGGGCGGTGGCGTGCCGCAGGCGGGGTTACGCTATTACGCCGGATTGGACGGTGCCTGGACGGCCTGCGTGGAGGGTTTTCTGGAGCGAAATCCACTCATGAGGGCCGTTACGAAGCTCACATCCTCCCAGTGTCCCCGGACCCCGGCGCAGGGACTTGGGCAGCTCCGTGAGCTCGGCCGGATCAGGGCCATGATCGACGGGCTGGAATCGACGCTGTTGGCAGACACCAGCGAAATGGTGCAGCGCGGAATGCCCACCCCGCTTTCGGAGGAAAACCCCACGCTCTTTGACTACAAACGCGAGATCGAGGAGCACGGCTATCCACTCTCCCGGGCGGACCAGGACTTGAACCGCTCCTCATTTGTCGCCGAGGCCGCCTTGGCCACCCGAACCTCCGAGCGCTCGGCGTTCAACCGCCTGACTATCGCCGAGGGCCTGCGGTACGTGCATGAGGAATCCCTCTTCGCCTTGTACGCCGGCAACATCACCTCACGAACCGCGGCCACACTCGTCAAACAGACTCGCGGCATCCCACGCGCGACCGCCCGGCAAATCGAGGCGAGCACGCTGCCCACGGCGACCTCGGCCTCCGATGCCTCGATGGCCTTGCGGATCAAGCGGGCACGGGAGCGACTACACCCCCAACCGGCCGCGGACCGCCGCACGCGGGCCGAAATGGGGCGTTCGCTGATGTGGTGGCCCGAAGAGGACGGGATGGCTGTGTTGCAGGCCTACCTGCCGGCCGAGGACGTGCTGTCGATCTACAACACCGTCTCGGCCCACGCCAACCTGCTGCTTGCCGGCGAACAGGAACGCCCCTTGGGCCAGTTGCGGGCCGATGTCTTCCGGGACTCATTGGTCGACGGCTGGCCGGGGCAAGTCAAGAGGAAGCCCCCGCTCTTTGTGGGGCTGACGATTCCGGCGCTGGAGCTACTGACAAACCCGGAACGCGGCGTTGCCAACCTCGAGGGATACGGCCCGATTCCGTTGGGGATTGCCTTGCGCCTTGCCGCCAAGGCGCCCTCCCTGAAGCCCATTCTCACCGATCCGTGGACGGGTTCGATCCTCGACCTGGGCCGCAGGCGATACAAGCCCTCGAAGGCATTGCGTGATTTTCTGCGGGTGCGTGACGAGCATTGCCGCTTTCCCGGCTGCCGGCGGGCCCCGGAGCTGTCCGAGTTCGACCACATCGACGACTGGGCGGCCGGCGGTGGGACGTCGGTGCAGAACGCGCAGCTACTGTGCAAGAGGCACCAGATCTACAAGCACGTGCTGGGCTGGCAGGCGGTCTACCTGGGCAACGGATCGCTGCAATGGCGCACTCCCCACGGGGTGACCCAGCTGGAATTGCCAGATGGGCTGCTTTACCCACGTCCGCTGGGGCCCAATCCGCCACCGGTCCAGTTGATGCTGCCGGGAACCTCGATCGACGCGCAGACCAAGAGGTTGCTGGGCTGGGACGATTCCGAAGGCGTCCCGGGGTTTCCGGACGATTCACCGAAGCCGTGATCCGGCTAGACGGGCGGACCAAGGGGCGCGGATTTCGGGCCAAGGCCCTACCTCGGGTAGACTACTTGTCGGCCCCTCATGTGGTGTCATCCTGTTGAACTCCCCCAGGACCGGAAGGTAGCAAGGGTAGATGGGCTCTGGCAGGTGCATGAGGGGCCTTTACTATTTGCCCGGGGATCGTTGACCCATTCACCTCGGATCCGGGAGTCGAAAGGGAGTATTCCATGGGTGCCGGTCGGTTCGCCCCAAGCCCCTCGGGGGACCTGCATCTGGGAAATCTGCGCACGGCGATCCTGGCTTGGCTCTTTGCCCGGTCCACCGAGCGGGCGTTCCTCATGCGGATTGAGGACCTTGACCGCGCACGTGCCGGCTCCGAGGAGCTCCAGCTTGCCGACCTCGCCGCCATCGGCCTCTCATGGGACGGCGACGTCGTAAGGCAAAGCGAACGATCCGGACACTACGCCGGCGCGCTTGACGAATTGCGGGCCCGTGAACTGCTCTATGAATGCTTCTGCACCCGGCGCGACATCGCCGAGGCTGCCAGCGCGCCGCACGCCGCCCCCGGGGCCTACCCCGGAACGTGCCGGGATCTCACCGAGGCCGAACGCGCCGCGAAGCGCGAACTGCGCCCCGCGGCGTTGCGGCTCCGGACCGAGGTGGGATCCTTCGCCGTCGCCGACCAGTTGCACGGCACATACACCGGGGCAGTTGACGACTTCGTGGTGCTCCGCAGCGACGGGGTTCCCGCATACAACCTGGCAGTGGTGGTCGACGACGGACTCCAGGGCATCGACCAGGTCGTCCGCGGCGACGATCTGCTCTCCTCTGCCCCGCGGCAGGCGTACCTGGCGCAACTGCTCGGTTACGGCATCCCGGGTTACGCCCATGTCCCGCTTGCCCTGAACTCGCACGGCAAGCGCCTGGCCAAGCGGGACGGCGCGGTCACACTGGCCCAACTTGCGGCCCTGGGCATCGACGCCGATGGGGCGCGCAGCATGATCCTGGCCTCGTTGGGACTGCCCACCGCCTCGCTGGACGCCGCACTGGATGCCTTTGAACCAACATCGCTGCCCACCGACCCGTGGGTATTCACAACTGATCCGAATGCGCTTGGCACCGGAAAAACGATAGGGTGGCCATCGTGAGTACAGCTCTTTACCGTCGCTACCGTCCAGACAATTTTGCGGACGTGATCGGGCAGGAACATGTCACCACACCGCTGATGACGGCCCTGGAAAAGAACAGGGTCAACCATGCCTACCTTTTCTCGGGTCCGCGCGGCTGTGGCAAGACCACATCCGCCCGCATCCTTGCCCGCTGCCTGAACTGTGCCCAGGGACCGACGCCGACCCCGTGCGGCACCTGCCCCAGCTGCATCGAACTGGCCAGCGGCGGCCCGGGTTCCCTTGACGTCATCGAGATTGACGCGGCTTCCCACGGCGGCGTCGACGACGCCCGCGACCTGCGAGAACGCGCGACCTTCGCACCGGTGCGCGACCGCTACAAGATCTTCATCATCGACGAGGCCCACATGGTCACCTCGGCCGGCTTCAACGCCCTGCTGAAGATCGTCGAAGAGCCGCCGGAGCACATCAAGTTCATCTTCGCGACGACCGAGCCGGACAAGGTCATCGGCACGATCCGCTCGCGCACCCACCACTACCCGTTCCGGCTGGTGCCGCCCGAGCCGCTGATCAAGTACCTCGAGTACCTGTGCACCGCCGAGGGCGTCGAGGTGGCACCCGGCGTGCTTTCCCTGGTCATCCGGGCCGGCGGCGGGTCCGTCCGCGATTCGCTGTCCGTGCTCGACCAGCTGATTGCAGGAGCGGGGCCCAACGGCCTGGACTACGAGCTGGCAGTTTCACTGCTCGGCTACACCCATGCCTCGCTGCTTGACGACGTGGTTGACGCCTTGGGCGCCGGCGACGCCGCAACGGTGTTCGCGGCGGTGGACCGCGTGGTGCAGACCGGGCACGACCCGAGACGATTCGTCGAGGACCTGCTTGAGCGCTTCCGCGACCTAATCATCGTGCGCGCGGTGCCCGAAAACGCCTCCCAGATCATTCGCGGCCTGCCCGAGGACCAGCTCCAGCGCATGCACGCCCAGGCAGCGGGGCTTGGCCAGGCCGAGCTCAGCCGCTGGGCGGACGTCACCAATGCCGGACTGACCGAGATGACCGGCGCCACGTCGCCGCGCCTGCACCTCGAGCTGCTCTGCGCCCGCTTGCTGCTTCCGGCATCCGATGCCACCGAGCGCGGGTTCAATGCGCGCATGGACCGGGTCGAGCGTCGTCTGGCCTATGCCGGCGGCGATCTTCCGCCGGCGCCGTCCGGCGACGGCGAATACGCACACGCCGGGGGTTCGCCGGGCGCCTCCGGATTCGAGGGTGAGAACGCCGGTCAAGGTGCGGCGGCAGTGCGCGAGGCGCTGCGTGCGGCCCGGGCCCAAAAGGAGGGCGGCACACCCGAGGCACCGTCCGCACCCGAAGCAGTGCCTGCCGCCTCGACGGTCCACGAGCCGGAGGCCGCCCAGGCATCCGAACCTGCACCGGAACCGGCCTTGGCCGGGCCCGATCTTGCCGAGGCATCCGTCCCGGCCGCCACAGCGCCGTCGACAGCCGTCGAGGAAACCCCCTCCGTGGAGGAATCCACCGGGCACTCCGCCGATTGGGGCGGCACCTGGGGCCCCGTTCCCGACGCCCCGGTCAACCCTGTCACCGAGCCGGTGTCCCCTGCCCAGGGCTCCCCGGTGCAGCCTCCGGCAAATGTTCCGCCGTTCAGCATCCTGCCCGATCGTGCCGCCGAAGCAGAGGTCGAGCCCGCCGCCCCCGCGACCGAGCCGGCACCGATCCAGCAGAACCAGGCCATGGCCGACTTCGCCAGGAAGGTCAAAGAGGAGCAGGCCGCCAAGGAGCGTGCTGCCGCCGAGCAGGCAGCTGCCCAACGCGCGGCGCAGGAAAAGGCGGAAGCCGAACAGCGCGCCGCCCAGGAACGCGCGGCGCAGGAACGTGCCGCAGCCGAACAGCAGGCCGCGCAACAGCAACAACAACAGGCCTCCGCCCGGCCGCAGCATGCGCAGCCATACGCCGCGCAGCAGCAGAACCAGCCACCGCAGCAGCAAGCCCCCGGCCAGCAAGGCCAGCAGCCACCGGTGCAAGCCCGGCAACAGGGGCAGACCCAGGGGCAGATGCCTCCGCAGCAGCAGGCACCACGCCAACAGCAACCACCGGAGGCACAGCTGCAGCAGGGCCAGGCTCCGTCGGCGCACTCCGGCGGCACCGGCTCGGTGGAAATGTTCCGCCGGGCATGGCCCGACATCCTGGAAGAACTGAAGAGCAACAAGAAGTTCGTCTGGATGATGGTCGCGCCAAATGCCTCGGTGACCGGGTTTGACGGCCGCACGTTGACCGTCAGCTTCGCGCACAGCGGCGCACTGACAGCGTTCACGGCGCGGCAGGAAAATGTGGCAATCCTGGGGCAGAGCATCAACAAGGTGCTCGGCGTGAACGTTGAGTTGGCCATCGCAGCGGGAGGTTCCGCACCGGCGGGTGGTTCTGGCCCAAAAGTTGATCGCCGGCCCGAGCCGGCGGTGACCAATGGTCCAGCTGAAACCGCACCACTGCAGCACACCGCCCCCTCCCCCTCCAGTGCGCCCGCTTCCACCCAACCCGGACACGGCAGCGCACCGCTTCCGGCGACCGTGACGGATGCGGCACCGCCTGCCTCCCGACCCGAACCGGTGGCACCGGCACCCCTGGCGGAACCGGCTGCGCCGCGGCCCGCCGCCCCAAGGCCCGTCGTCCACCAAGCCCCGCCGCAGGCGGCCGCGCAGCCCGCGGCCCCAAGACCCGCCGTTCGGCAGGAATCCGCGCGACCGCCGGCCGAAATCGTACGCAGGGAACCTGCGACGGAACCGCCGGTCCAGGTGCCGGCCCCGTCGGACGAGGATCCGGGCTTTGGACCGGAACCCACCTGGGATTCGGAGCCGTGGGACGACGGCGGCGGCGACTGGGATGCTTCCTCGGTCCCCGTGCCCGACTGGGAGGCCGACCTCGGCACCTCCACGGCGGAGCCTGCCCGCGACGCAGGCCCGGCGGCACCCGCCCCCGCGTCCGGCGAAGTCTCGCGCCCGGCCGCCCCGGCCCCGGCCGCCCCCAAGGGCTATGTGGCACCGGCGCCGTCGCTGGGCGCTGCCGATCGTCCGGTGGCCCCGCGCCCCGGCGCGTCGGCCGCAACCTGGGGGATGCCAGTTCCGGAACCCGTGGCCGAAACCGTCGAGGTGTCGGGCGCACCCGCCGGTCCCGTCGCCGGGGCCAACGGCGGAAAGCTCAGCCGCTACCAGCGGCTGATGAACCGTGCCGCGGGGATCACCGGCCAAGGTCCGTCACCCGTGCCCGCCCCCATCGCCACGGACCCGGCTGCCGGGGCGTGGGGCAACCCCGACGACGCCCCGGACTTCGCCCGCCCCCGCCCCGCCGCACCCGAGGAAAATTCGCGCGCCCCGGAACCGGCCAGGGCCGTAGAATTGGATGACACGGAGTTCGTCCCCAGCGACGACGACATCGCGATCGAGGATTCCTCGCTGATCGGGGTCCCCGCCATCGAACGCATCCTCAATGGCCGCATCATCGAGGAACGCGACGCCGCCGGCAACGTGATCGAGCGGCCCAACCGGCCCCGCTGACCGCCGGGCCCGGGCCCGGGCCCGGTATCTAGCGTGGGAGCGGGCGTGTAGTGTCTGGTGCACGCAAACATAGTTGCAGCGAACAGCAAGATTAGGCAGTGTGAATCCAAGTGTACGAAGGCGCAGTCCAGGAACTGATTGACGAGTTGGGAAGGCTTCCGGGCATCGGCCCCAAGTCTGCCCAGCGCATTGCCTTCCACATCCTCGAGGCGGATCCGGAGGACATGAAGCGCCTGGCCACGTCCATCTCCGTGGTCAAGGAGCGGGTGAAGTTCTGCACCGTGTGCTTCAACGTCTCCGAGTCGGAGACCTGCTCGATCTGCCGGGACGAGCGCCGCGGCGATGACATCATCTGCGTGGTCGAGGAGTCCAAGGACGTCATCGCCATCGAGCGCTCCCGCGCCTTCACCGGCAGGTACCACGTGCTGGGCGGGGCCATCAACCCGATCAACGGGATCGGCCCGGAGCAGCTGCACATCCGCGAGCTGATCGCCCGGCTGGGAGATGAGCGCATCACCGAGATCATCCTGGCCACCGACCCCAACCTGGAGGGCGAGGCGACGGCCACCTACCTGGTGCGCACGCTGCGCCCGCTGGGCATCAAGATCAGCCGGCTGGCCTCCGGGTTGCCGGTGGGCGGGGACCTCGAGTACGCCGACGAGGTCACCCTCGCCCGCGCCATCGAGGGCCGCCGCAACACCGCGCCGGCGGCCCCCGCCGCACCCCTGGTGCGCACCGCGCTCCCGGCCCAGGAACCGGTGTCGGCCTCCTAGCCGCGCAGGCGCTCCATCTTCGGATCGAAGAGCGGATCGGCGGCCACCGTCGCGGGAATCCTGCGGCCAAAGTACTCGATCTCCACTTGGTCGCCCTCCACCGTGGAGGCCGGCAGCCAGGCGTAGGCCAGCGGGGTGCGCACCGTGTAGCCGTAGGCCGCCGACGTCACGTAGCCGGCCGGGGCGCCGTCGAGGTACACCGGTTCCTTGCCCAGCACCATTGACTTCCCGTCGTTGACGGTCAGGCAGCGCAGGGCGCGCGTCGAGGGCTTGTTGCGCAGCACGTCCACCGCCTCGGCACCCACAAAGCCCGTCTTGTCCTTGGCGATGGAGAAGCCCAGGCCCGATTCGAACGGGTGGTGCTCCGGGGTCACGTCGGTGCCCCAGAGCCGGTAGCCCTTCTCCAGGCGCAGGGAGTTGAAGGCCCCGCGCCCGGCGGCGATGATCCCGTGCTCCTCACCGGCCGCGAAGAGCACGTCCCAGAGCCGCTGCCCGGTCTCGGCGCTGGCGTAGAGTTCCCAGCCGAGCTCGCCCACGTAGGACAGGCGCATCGCGGTGACCGGGATCCCGCCGATGACCACCTCCTTGCTGCGGAAGTACCTCAGCGACTCGTTGGAGAAGTCGTCCTCGCTGACCTTGGCCATGACCTCGCGGGCCAGCGGCCCCCACAGCCCGATGCAGCAGGTGGACCCGGTGATGTCCGCGACGTGCGCCCACCTCGCCGGGTCTTGTGCCGCCTGCCGGCGCGCTTCCACGGTGAAGTAGTCGAGGTCGATGTTGCCGTTCACGCCCAGCTGGAAGCGGTCCTCCCCCAGCCGCGCAATCGTCACGTCCGAGCGGATCCCGCCGTCGGCGTTCAGCAGCAGGCAGTACGTGACGGCGCCGGGCTTCTTGGCGATGTTTCCGGTGCTCAGCCGCTGCAGCAGCGACAGGGCCCCGGGGCCGGTGATTTCCAGGCGCTTGAGCGGGGTCATGTCGTACATGGCCACCGCGGTGCGGGTCCGGTGGGCCTCCGCCGCGGAAATCTCGGAGTGGAACTGGTTTGACCAGGCGTCGCGCTCCGGGGAACGCCATTGGTCGGGCAGCGACTGGAGCAGGTGCCGGTTGGCCTCGAAGAAGTGCGGACGCTCCCAGCCAGCGGATTCCAGGTAGAAGGCGCCCAGCTCGTCCTGCCGCGCCCGGAACGGGGAGGATCGCACGTCGCGCGGGGAAGTCCGCGGTTCCAGCGGGTGGCGGATGTCGTAGATCTCCACGAAGTTCTGCTGGGAGGTTTCGCTGACGTATTCCCTCGTGGTCTGCACCGCCTCGAAGCGGGTCACCTCGCCCTCGTGCAGCGAGATCGAGGACTGCCCGTCGATGAGCAGCTCGGCCACGGCCCGCGCGATGCCCGCCGAGTGGGTCACCCAGACGGCCTCGGCCAGGTAGAAGCCCTCCAGCTGCGGGGCCGCGCCCACCAGCGGGCCGCCGTCGGGGGTGAACGAGAAGATGCCGTTGAAGCCGTCCTCGATCGACCGCTCCCCCAACGCCGGAAGCAGCGCCTTCGAGTCCTCCCAGGAGGGCAGGAAGTCCCCTTCGGTGAAGTCAAGGCGCGAGGGCATCTCGTGCTCGCTCATCCGATCCGCCGGCACCTTGGCCAGCGTGTCGAGCTCCACGGGCATCGGGCGGTGGGCGTAGGAGCCGATGCCGATCCGCTCGCCGTGCTCGCGGTAGTACAGGTCCTTGTCCTGGTGGCGCAGGATCGGCAGGGAGGCGCCGTTGGGCGCCGGGTTGTGCCCGGCCAGCTCCGGCAGCGCGTCGGTGGTGACGTATTGGTGGGCCAGCGGCAGCAGCGGCACGCGCATCCCGATCATGTCCCCGATGGCGGGGCCCCAGAACCCGGCGCAGGAGACCACGATATCCGCCTCGATGACCGTGTCGTCCCCGATCCGCACCCCGGTGACCTTGCCGGCATCCTGCTCGATCCCGGTCACCGTCGTGTCCCCGAGGAACCGCACCCCGGCGGCGGTCGACTTCTCGATGAGCAGCTGCACGGCCCGCGCAGCGGACGCCAGTCCGTCGGAGGGAACCAGGAAGCCGCCCAGCACCGCATCCTCGTCCAGCAACGGGTAGAGCCGCTTGCATTCGGCGGCATCGACCAATCGCGACTCGAGTCCCCACGAGGTGGCGAATCCGTGGCGGCGCTTGAGCTCCTCCAGGCGTTCGGGGGTCGTGGCGATTTCCAGCCCGCCGACCTGGTTGAAGCAGGAGGTGCCGTCCTTCTGCAGGGAAAGCAGCTTTTCGACGGTGTAGCCGGCGAACTCGGTCATCGACTTCGAGGCGTTGGTCTGGAAGACCAGGCCCGGGGCGTGCGAGGTGGAGCCGCCGGCCAGGTGCAGGGGCCCCTGCTCGATGACGGTGGTGTTTGCCCAGCCGCGGGTCGCCAGCTCGTCGGCAAGGTTCGCGCCGACGATGCCGGCCCCGATGATGACGACGCGGGGTGCTTGGTTCATGGAAATGCTCCTTTTCGGGGGGTGTTTAGCGGAAGACGACGGTGCGGGTGTTGTTGAGCAGGATGCGGTGCTGGCAATGCCAGGTGATGGCACGGGCCAGTGCCTGGGCCTCGGCGTCGCGCCCGATCCGTGCCAGCGCGTCTGCGTCCGGGACGTGGTCGACCCGGAACACCTCCTGTTCGATGATCGGGCCCTCGTCGAGGGACTCGGTGACGTAGTGCGCGGTGGCCCCCACCATCTTCACGCCGCGGGCGTATGCCTGGTGGTAGGGCTTGGCGCCCTTGAAACCGGGCAGGAAGGAGTGGTGGATGTTGATGGCCCGTCCGTGCAGCGCGGCGGTCAGCTCGTTGGAGAGGACCTGCATGTAGCGGGCGAGCACCACCACGTCCGCCCGGTGGTCGGCGATGACGTCCTGGAGCCGGGCCTCGGCGGCGGGCTTGGTGTCGGCGGTGACCGGGATGTGGGTGAAGGGCAGACCGGCGGCCTCGGCCATGGGACGCAGGTCCTCGTGGTTGGACACGACGCCGACCAGTTCGGCACCGAGCGTGCCGGTCCGCCAGCGGTAGATCAGGTCGTTGAGGCAGTGCCCGAACTTCGAGACCATGACCAGCACCCGCTGGGCGCGCCCGTCGTGGAATGCGAAGTCCATGTCGAACTGCCCCGCCAGCTCCCCGAATGCCGCTTCCAGTTCCCCGGCGGTGACGTCCGGGTCCCCTCCGGCCAGCGCGGTGCGCAGGAAGAGCCTGCCTCCGACATGGTCGTCGAATTGCTGGTGCTCGGCGATGTCAAAGCCGGCATCGTCGAGGAATCCGGTCACGGCCCGCACGATGCCGGGCTTGTCGGGGCAGGAGAGGGTGAGGACGAAGCGGACGCTGCGCGGGTGCGTGGCATCGACGGTCACTGGCTGCTCGTGGGTCATGGTGGTCACGGTGTTTGCTCCCTTGGCTCGCTGAAAGGTGGATTGAGATGGGTTGGTGGTGATGTGTGCCTCGCGGAAGAGTGTCACGAGTCGGCGCCCCGGCCCGGACACTGGTCCCCGGAGGCACACGCGTCGGTGCAGTCGTGCCTGGTGACCAGCTCGAATGGCACCCCGCCGTGTTCGTCAACTCCGCTGCGGATGGCCCTCTCGACCACCGAGTCGGCCAGCTTCTTGCGCAGTGCCAGCGGGTCGCGGCGCAGGTCCTTGACCAGGGCGATGCACAGGATGAACATGACGACGGCGAAGGGAAGCGCGGAGACGATCGTGATGTTCTTCAGTCCGTTCAGCGCCTCCCCGGGGTCGTCCCCGCCGGCCAGCAGCATGATGGCTGCAACCGCACCCGTGAGGACTCCCCAGAACACGATCACGCGCTTGGAGGGTTCCAGGCGCCCGTTGGTGCTCAGCGAGCCCATCACGATCGAGGCGGAGTCGGCCCCGGTGACAAAGAAGATGCCGACCAGGACCATGGCCAGGATGGCGATGGCCAGGGTGACGCCCGGGGATGCGCCCAGGTGGTGGATCAGGTCGAACATGGCGCCCTCGAAATCGATGGAGGGTTCCCCGTCGACCATGTCCACCATCGAGCCGGTGGCACCGTTGGAGGCCTCGGCCTTGAGCTGGACGTCGAAGGCGGCACCGCCGAAGATCGAAAACCAGATGACGGAGACCAAGGACGGGACCAGCAGCACGCCGGTGACGAACTGGCGGATGGTACGTCCGCGGCTGATCCGGGCGATGAACATGCCCACAAACGGGGCCCAGGAAACCCACCAGGCCCAGTAGAAGATGGTCCAGCCCGACATCCACTCGCGCACCGCTTCATCGCCGGCTGACTCGGTGCGCGAGGCCATGGAGGGCAGGTCGCGGACGAAGTCGCCGATGGCCGAGGGAACCAGGTTCAGGATCAGCAAGGTCGGACCCAGCACGAAGACAAGCACCGCCAGCAGCAGGGCCAGAACCATGTTGATGTTGGAAAGCCATTGGATTCCGCGGGAGATCCCCGAGACGGCAGAGATCACGAAGCAGGCAGTCAGCACCGCGATGACGCCGACCAGCACCGGCGAGGCGACATGGCCGACCCAGCCGTTGAATTCGATGCCGCTGGCGATTTGCATGGCTCCAAGCCCCAGCGAGGCGGCGGTGCCGAAGAGCGTGGCGAAGATCGCCAGGATGTTCACGATCTTGCCTGCGGGTCCCTCGACGCGCGGGCCGAACAACGAGGTGAAGGCGGAGGAGATCAGCTGCCGGCGCCCCAGCCGGAAAGTCGAGTAGGCCATCGCGATGCCGACCACCGCAAACATCGCCCAGGGGTGGATGCTCCAGTGGAAGATGGACGTCGCCATCGCCGTCTGGATGGCCTCCGGTGTGCTCCCTTCGACGGTTCCCGGCGGCGGCGAAACATAGTGGTAAAGGGGTTCGGCCACCCCGTAGAAAACGAGTCCGATGCCCATGCCGGCGCTGAACATCATGGAGATCCAGGAGACGGTGCGGAACTCGGGCTTTTCCCCGTCGCGCCCCAGCGGGATGTTTCCGAACCGGCCCAGGGCCAGCCAGAGGACAAAGACCACGAAGAACGAGGCCAGCGAGACGAAGAACCACCCGGTGTTCTCGGTGACCCAGGAGAGCGCCACGTTGGAGGCCGCCGAGAGCGAAGCGGTGTTGGCCAGACCCCAGACCACGAACCCCAAGGCGAAGGCCCCGGCAACGCCGAAAGTGACCTTGTCCAGCCCCTCGGGCAGGCGTGCGATCATCCGGGTGGATTTCCGCTCCGACTCGCTGTCCTTCAGCTCCTGCAGGATCGCGGTGTCGTCCGGTGGCTGGTGCAATGCGTCAGGGTCCTCGGCCAGGTAGGTATCCGGCCCCTCCGGTTCTTCGGACAGGGTTTCGTCGGTGTTCACTGCCATGGGGTAGTCCTTTGCCTGGGGGATGCGAATCGTCAGTGGAGCCAGGTGGTGCCGTGGGCCGAGGCGGTGTGCCCCTTGCCGGACGCTATCCGGGGCGGAAGCTGCGCGAGGGAAAGATCCGGCGCCGAGGGCGGATGTCGGGCACTCCCGGCCGCATCCTCGACTTCGAGTCGAACAACGGGAACAGGGCATTCGCGGATGCGCTATCCGGGCGAAGGCCGTCGGCAGGGACCGCATGGCTCAAGGTGCAGGCTTCATGCATCGCGCGTCCATCCCCGTTCGGTGGTTTGTCAGGTGGTCCAGATGACGAAGAGTGTCTCGCAATGATCAACAGACTGCGTCCTGAGCAACAACAGTGGCGCATCTCACTTTGTAAAGTCAAGGGTTTCGTTCACGCGGCCTACCCCTTGAATCACTGCCTTGGGCGCCAAATGGGGCCCCACGACTGCCTTCGGGCCCCCTGCTCCGGGATTAACGCAATGGCGTAATACGTGTGAATTGCGCTAAATGACGCTTGTTGCGTCTAGCGCAATCCAAACCGTTGGCCTCCATTGCAGCGCGTTGCGATTCCTGCGGGATGGTCCAGGCGGACCCGGCCAGGTCCGGAAGTTGGCCGCAACGATCCGGGCGCCTGCCGGATCCGGGGCAGCACAGAAGGTGCGTCGGGGCCCATGCACGGGGGACGCCGGGCACGAATGCCATCGAAGTCAGATCACGCGGTCATGCCGGGCGCACTCGCGACGTCGCACGGGTGGCAACCGGGCCGGAGATTCAGCCGGAGGTGTATCCCAGCGAAGCGCTGACCTCTAGCCCCGCCCTCTTGAGTCCATCGATGAGGCCCTGATCCTTCTCGGGGTCGAAGCGGAACGTCGGGCCCGAGACGCTGAGGGCCCCGACGACCACACCGAGGTGGTTGCGCACCGGCACCGCAATGGAATTGATGCCCATCTCGAATTCCTCGCGGGCCTGGGCATAGCCGTTCTTCACAACCTGCAACAGATCTTTCTCGAGCGCCGCCCGGGTGCGAATGGTGTTGGCGGTGCGCTGGGGAAGCTTGGTGGCCTTCAATATCCGGCCGCGTTCATCGGCGCCGAGGGCCGCCAGCAGGACCTTGCCGCTGGAAGTCGCATGCAGAGGAGTGAGGCTGCCCAGCCAGTCGTAGGTAGCCAGGGTCGAGGGGCCCATGGCCTGGTCGACGTTCACCGCGTATTGCTCGCGCAACACCGCAAGGTTGACCGTCTCCTTGTAATCCTCGGCCAACGACTCGAGGACCGGGCGGGCCGCGCCCACCAGCGAAAGCCGGCCGGGAATGGTGCTGGCCAGCTTCAGGATGCCGAAACCCAACTCGTATTTTCCCCGGTTGGTGTTTTGCAGGACCATGCCGCGGGCCAGCAAAGATGCCAACAGCCTGGAGGCCGTCGACTTGTGGATCTGCAGCTCCTCGGCCACCTCGCCAACTCCGGAACTTCCGTCTCGCCCGAGGATTTCCAGAATCGCCAGAGCCCGGTCCACCGATTGGACACCGCCGGGCACGGTATCGTCGTCGTCCGCTTCCAGGCCGGGCGCTTCATCGACTGACAAGGGGCTTCCAATCTTCGAGTGCTTCTTTGAACTTGCTGGTTTTCCTCCAGCATAGGCGGTGGCCCGGGGCCGGGCCGCCTGCCTGGCCCCGGGCCGCCTCGGTTAGGCGATCCGGGTGCCGGAGGCGAGCTTGCCGGCGGGGGTCTTCAGCCGGTTGCGGCCGGCGGCCAGGATACCGCCGGCCAGCAACGCCTGGATTCCGAGTCCCAGCGGCCACAGGGGGTCGGGGGCCGGCGGCAGCTCGCTGTTCTTGACCCCGTTCAGGCAGGCCACTTGGTAGGCGGGACCCGCCTGCGAATAGCGCACGCCCGTACTGATCCCGCCCATGGGACCGATCCCCGAGATCATCGCTGGATCTTCCGCCACCGGCGCCCGCGGCACGGCGTCGGCCACCACGACGAAGGGGTTCGCCGCCAGAAGCCAGGTGATTCGATCCGTGGCGAAGGTTTCCTGCGGGTAGGTCCGCGCCTCGCAGGTGTAATTGTTCTCGTCCCACTCGACATACGAATTCTCGGACACGTACTCCTCGGGCCAAACCTGGTTGGACACCTGGACTTCGGTCCTCACCAGCTGCATGCTCAGCCCGTAGGCGATCAGGGTGCCGATGCCCAGCATTGCCACCAGCAGGTAGGTGACCATGACGGCGAACAGGGTGCGGTTGGCCAGTGCCGAAACCCCGACACCGAGTGCGCAGACCACGGCCAATTGCAGTGCCAACATACCCAGCATCACCGGGACCGCCGGCAGGTAAACGTCGCCATACGTCATGGCCCACGCGATCAGCGGGATCGTCACGACCAGGAAACCCAGTGACGCCGCCCATGAGGCCAGCCACTTACCCCAAAGCAGCTGCCCCGGAGTGAGCAGTGTGTTCTGCAGGACCGCCAGGGTCCCGTTGGCCCGGTCCCCGGTGACCGAGTTGGCACTCAGTGCCGGAGCGATGAGCATCCCAAAGAACAACACAAACGCGATCACCAGCTCGAACATCACCTGCCCGGGTCCGAATTCGCCCTCCGCGGCGCTCAACGCGGCGAGGCCCACGACCGCGGCAACCACCACAAACCAAATGCCCAGCATGATGTACCAGCCACGATTACGGAGGCGCTGCCGGATTTCCAGTCCGAAAACGGTGCCGATGCCGGCAAAATATCCCAAGACAGGTGCGGGGGCTGCCGTGGGCGTGGGGGTGAAGGTACTCATGGCATTTCATCCTCAAGGCTCAGGTAGGTCTCCTCGAGAAGACCCGACGACGGTGCGAAGGCTGTAATGGGGACGCCGGCGCCGACCAGCAAACCCAGCAGTGCTGCGGCCTGCATTTCCCCGGGGAGCTTTACTTTGGCTAGTCCGCCGGTGTTTTCCATGTTCGGTTCATATGAGGCGTCGAGGCTGTTTGCCTCCAGCCCGCGTCGCAGGGCATCGAGGTCGAGACTCGAAATGGTGTATCCGCGTCCCTGGGGCGAAACCTCGGCGAGCCTCTGGCTGCGCACGGTCCTCCCCTTGGACAGGAACACCGCTGCATCGGCCATTTCATCGAGTTCCACCAGGACGTGGGAGCTAATCACCACTGTCTTTCCGCTGTCGGCGAGCTGACGCAGGAGCGTGCGTAGCTGAACGCGTGCACCGGGGTCCAGCCCACCAGCGGGCTCGTCAAGTAGCAGCACCGCCGGATCATTGATCAGCGCCCGTGCCAGCGAGAGCCGCTGGGCCTGTCCGCGTGAGAGAACTCGGGCCGGGGTGTCCGCCAGTTGCCCGAGGTTCACCACTTCCAACAATTCGGCGGCCCGCATCCTTGCCTGCGTTTTGCCGATGCCGTAGAGCGCTGCGACGGTGGTGAGGATCTCCCTGCTGGACAGGCTCTCCCAAACACCCAGAGTGTCGGGCATCCAGCCCAAAAGGGCGCGCACCGCCCGGGGGTCACCCGCCGGGTCGAGGCCCTGGATCCTGATGGTTCCGGCATCCGGCCGCAAAAGCGATGCCAGCATCAGCAACAAGGTGGTCTTGCCCGAACCGTTGGGTCCGATCAGCGCGGTAACCTCTCCCGGCGCGGCACGGAAGTCGATGCTCTGCACGGCCTGCACGGTTCCAAAGGAGCGGGCAAGGCCCTGCGCGATGATCCCCGTGTCAGATTCTTTTTGCTGCCCCGGCGTCCCGCCCGGGTCCGATATGACGGTATTCATGAGTTCCCCCACCGTAAGTAGTTTCGAAGTCCCCACCCAATGTCTTCACGCTACGTAGCCGACTCACCCGTGTCACGCTTTTATCCAACGTGTTACCAAATAGTATTCTCCCAGTGTCAGTGCTGGCCCCGCGCCCATCCAAGGTGACCTCGACGACACCCAACCGAGCAAATAGACCAGCCAAACCGTTCTTTATGACCTAGAACGGTCACGCATTGGGCTTCCTGTGCATCACAATGGCTAATATGGGTTCGGCGCCAATAGCTGCTGCGCCCATCGAAGTCCCACCTGTTCCCGTCCCATGGAGTGTGCTGACGCATGAGCCTGATTGTCCAGAAATTCGGCGGATCTTCCGTTTCAGATGCCGAAGGCATCAAACGTGTTGCCCGTCGGATTATTGACACCAAGTCCGCCGGCCACGACGTCGTCGTAGTGGTTTCCGCCATGGGCGACACCACCGACGAGTTGCTCGACCTTGCTGGACAGTTGACCGAAGATGCTCCCGCCCGCGAGATGGACATGCTTCTGTCTGCCGGCGAACGCATCTCCATGGCCCTGCTGGCCATGGCCATCGACGGGCTGGGCGCCAAAGCCGCTTCATTCACCGGCTCACAGGCCGGAATGTTGACCGATGCCATCCACGGCAAGGCCCGCATCATTGAGGTTTCCCCGCAGCGCGTGCGCCGCGCCATCGACCGCGGCTACGTTGCCATCGTCGCCGGCTTCCAGGGGATGAGCAAGGAATCCAACGACATCACGACCATGGGTCGCGGCGGTTCGGACACCACCGCAGTGGCGCTGGCCGCCGCCCTGGGCGCCGATGTCTGCGAGATCTACACCGATGTCGATGGCATCTACACCGCCGATCCCCGCGTGGTTCCGGCGGCCCGCAAGATCGATACCATTTCCAGCGAGGAAATGCTGGAGATGGCGGCTTCCGGCGCCAAGATCCTACACCTGCGTTGCGTTGAATATGCGCGTCGTTTTGGGGTTCCGCTTCATGTGCGATCCTCATTCAGCACCAATGAGGGAACCTGGGTCCTGCCCAGCCCCGATGACCAGATCAAGATTCAAGAGGGAGAACCCTTGGAACAGCCCATCATTTCCGGTGTCGCCCACGACCGCTCCGAAGCCAAGGTCACGATTGTCGGCGTGCCCGACATCCCGGGCAAGGCCGCCCAGATCTTCCGTGTCATTGCCGGCGCCCACGCCAACATCGATATGATCGTCCAGAACTTCTCGACTTCCGGCTCCGGCCGCACCGACATTTCCTTCACGCTTCCCATGGTCGATGGAAAGCACGTGAAGGAGGCGCTGCGTTCCGCCCAGGCGGAAATCGGCTTCGAGGACATCTCCTACAACGAGAACGTTGGCAAGCTCTCCCTCATCGGCGCCGGCATGCGTTCGAACCCAGGCGTTTCGTTCACCTTCTTCGAGGCCCTGCACCAGGCAGGCGTGAACGTGGATATGATTTCCACTTCGGAAATCCGCATCTCCATCGTCACCGACGCCAACAAGCTCGACGCCGCGGTGCGTGCGATCCATGCCGCATTCGACCTGGACGCCGAGGACGAGGCTACCGTCTACGGTGGCACCGGCCGCTAGGGCCGACACCCCTTAACGCCACGCGGTCCGTGGCACCGAAGACATGCAGATGCGCGTGTCTTCGGTGCCACGGACCGTTTTTGGTAGTGGGCGTGGTGCCGCGTTGAAAAGCGTGGCGGCACTTAGCCGACGGTGCCGGGCAATGGCGGGGCAGTGGATGTGTATTGGGCCCCGGCGGGGGTAGTGATCAAGATCGTGTGCCGCCCGCCGGTGTCCACCACCTGCTCTTCCCAGCCGTCCTGTTCCTTGGTTTGGTTGCAGCTGGCACATCGCCCTGCCCCATTGGCCTCACTGGTCGGTCCGCCGCGGCTGTGTTGGACCACGTGGTCGAAGTTCTTGATCGGCGCATTGCAGTAGGGGGTGCGGCAATACTGGTCACGGATGCGGATCAGATCCTTGAGCGACTTGGGGAATTGGCGGGACCTTGAATCCATGCCCACCAGGGCCCCTGTGTCAGGGTGGGTGTAGAGCCGCTTCAGCGACACCTGTGCGCGACGGCGTTCCCGGTCCTGCGGGTCGCGTCCGCCGACCATGATCCTGGCCCAAGTGGAAGGAACGGTGCCGTAGCCTTCCAGGAAAGCCGGTTCACTTCCACCCTGGAACAGGGTCCGATCGGTCATCACCACGTGCACCATAAGTCTGGTGCCCTCGGCGCGGGACCTGCCGGTGATCCGGTCCACCGCGACATCTGCCATGATCTGGGATCGTGTTCGTTCGTCGCCGGCCGATTTGAGCCTCTCCACTTCGGCAGTGAGTGCTTGGCGGATCGCCAGCCCGTCCTCAACCGAGAGCATCCCGGCGACCTGCATCATCGCATCCCGGGCCGGGAAAACCGCCAAGTACCGGCGGGATTTGGCTTCCTCCAGGCGCGTCAGCGCGTCGGAACTGTCGTACTCGTAGGCGAGCCGACGGACCCGGTCAATTACTGCACGCACGCATAGGCCCTTCAGACCTTCCGGATCGCGCAGCAAGGCAGCATCGATCTCACCACGCTGCGCCGAGGGCAGGTTCTCGGTTTCACGGTCAATGTTCCGTGCTTGGGCCTCGCCGATTTTGCCGCGAGTCAAGGCGATGAGGGTGAAAGGCAGATCTGCGATCAGGCGGCCGGAGAAGCCAAGGAATGCCCTGCCCTGTTCCGGCGATTCGCGCCGCGCCAGGGCGACTTGTGCCCCGACCCCATAGGACGGGTTGTTTTCCCTCACCCCGGCTTCGGTCCGCCGGGCCACGACGTCCGCCTCGAGCATTGTCGCCGCCATGACCTGGGCCCCGGCCGCAGCGCCCTTGACCTCCTCGGCCAGGGCGATCTTTTCGTGATGCTCCTTGGCGGTGCCACCCGTATCGAGGGCGGCCAATCCGTCGCGCACATATCTCAGGAACGCCAGGTCATCCTCGTGGCTTCGTCCCGGAACCGGCGGGCGACCGCTGCCGGGTAGATTCGGAAAGTATTCGTCGGGAGGTTCGCCTCTGGAAGCTCCACTGGGATATTCATCGAACATACCTCCATTCTACGCTCGAAAACCTTCAAAAAGAAGAGCGAAAAACAAAGACATTTCCTCCAAACGAGCACGTCAACAAGACTTTACGGTTATCCACAATGCTGCGTGGGGGTCTTGACAAAGATCGTTCCATAATTTGGTTTAGTCCGAGAATTAAGGCTTTCCCGGCCAGCCCGGCGATAATGATTGGATGCTCCCTTCCTCGCTAGACTGGCTCCCCGAAGAGCAGTGGCTGCCGCTTGCCGCCGCCCATCAGGCGCGCGCGAAGCACTTTGGCGAGCCGTTCACCGAGCGCCGGATGAAACGCCAGAAGCACCCGATCGAGGACTTCCTCTTTACCTATTACACCCAGAAACCCGGACAGCTTTATCGTTGGCATCCGGGTCCCGGAGTGGTGCTTTCAGGGGACAGCGCCAGGGAGCGCGAGAACTGGAAGTTCTATCGCGAGGTGCTGCATCCCGAGACCGGCCAGCGCGGCTACACGGTCGACCTCGAGGCGTTTGCGCAGGCCCGCACCGAGGCCATCCGCTTCGCCAATGTCATTCTGGCCGGGACGGCCGCCCGAGCCGCCAACTTCGCCTGCTTCGGCCTGCACGAATGGGCAATGGCCTACAAGTCGGCAGACAACGGGATCCGGCACGAATACCTGCCCCTGCGCCTGGGTGCCGCGGGGACCGACGCGGTGGTCGAGGAACACAAGATCCGTTGCACGCACTTCGACGCGTTCAGGTTCTACACGCCGCAGGCCGTGCCGCTCAATGAATTGCAGCCGACCCGCGAGACCCAGCGGGACCTGGAGCAGCCGGGCTGCCTGCACGCCAACATGGACCTGTACAAGTGGGCCTACAAACTCACCCCCGCGGTGCCCAGCGACCTCGTCATGGACTGTTTCGACCTGGCGTGGGACATCCGCACGATGGACATGCAGGCCTCGCCCTACGACCTGTCCGATTGGGGGCACCGGCCCATCGCGATCGAGACACCCTCGGGCAAGGCCGAGTACGTGCGGCTCCAAAAGGACTTTGCCGACCGGGCACAGGTGTTGCGCGAGCGGCTTTTGGCCGTTGCCCAATCCGTGCCGCTGCCACAGACTTAAGGCAGACCGCCGCCAGCAGGCCGCGGCACGGCACCGGATCGGTGGAGCAAGTATGCGGCAACGCAAGAGGTTGATCGTCCCGGCGATGCTGTTTGGCGCGGGCGCCGTCCTCGCCGGATGCGCCGATGCCGGCGGGCCCGGCGGGTCGCCGGGCTCGCCGTCCTCCAGCCAGGCGCCGACCGCCGACCTGCAGATCTCGATCCGGGCCAACGGCACCGATGAAAGCGCGCGCTACCACCTGCTGTGCAACGGACCCTTGGCCCTGGAACAGGGCGAACATCCGCGCGCCGCGGCGGCCTGCGCGCTGCTGGACGCCAGCCCCCAGCTCCTCGTCCCGCCGGCGGCCAACGCCACCCGGATGTGCACCCAGCAATACGGCGGCCCCGCCGTTGCCCAGGTCAGCGGCACCCTTGGCGGCCGCGCCGTGGCACGCAACTTCGACTTGCGCGACGGCTGCGGGATCTCCGACTGGACCGCCGCACTGCCCCTGCTGGTCGACCAGCCGACCGGGTCACTGCAATAGGGCGCCCGGTTCAGTCCTGCGCCAGGTAGCGGTGCTCGGGCCTGCCCCGGCTGCCGTAGGCCAGTTCCAGGCGCAGCGATCCAGCCTGGACCAGGTTGGCCAGGTAGCGCTGGGCGGTGGCGCGGGAAATCCCCACCGCGGTGACCACCTGCATGACGGTCGCGGGCTCCCCCGCGGCCGCGACCGCCGCGAGCACGGCCTGTTCGGTGGGCGTCGCCACTGCGGAACCGGCCTCCTCACCGGCCAGCAGGGTGCGCTGCGCCCGGTCGATGGCCTGCTGGTCCAGTCCGGCGGCGGTGTCCAGCTGCCGGCGGTAGCGGGCATAGGCCCGCAGCCTGGAGGCGAGCACCTTCGGGTCGAAGGGCTTGACCAGGTACCCCAGCGCGCCGCGCCGGATGGCGGTGCGCACCGCGTCGACCTCGGTGGCCGCCGAGAGCACGAAGGCGTCCACGTCGAGACTCGCCAGCAGGTCAAGCCCCGAGCCCTGCGGCAGGTAGACGTCTAGCAGCAGCAGGTCCGGCTTCCCCTCGGCTACCGCGCGGGGCACCATGCGGGCGTCGTGTACCGGAGCCAGCGCGCGGAATCCCGGCACCTCGTCGACGTAGCCGGCATGCAGCGCAGCCACCCGGAAGTCGTCGTCGACGACCAGGACCTTGTAGTCGGCGTTCTCGTTCATCGTGCATTGGTCCTTTCGGGAGATCCCGCATCGGTGGACAGCACCCCGGGCAGGCGGGCGGCAAAGACCGCGCCGGCGGCGGGATGTTCGGTTTCCCCGGGTGCCGCGGCGTCCGCGCGGGCGCCCCCGGGGTCGGCGATCCAGACCTCGCCCCCGCGGGTGCGGGCCAGGCGGCGCACCAGCGGCAGCCCCACGCCCTGGCCGCGTTCCGGGGAACCGGGCAGGGCCCCGGTGCTGACGCCTTCGGCGAAGACGTCGAGCCCGGGCTCGACCCCCGCCCCGGAATCGGCGACCGCAAGGTGAAGCGTGGTGCCCTCGGAGAGCAGGTCGACCTCGACCCAGCGCGGGGCCGGGCCCTGGACCGCGGCACGCAGCGCGTTGTCGATCAGGTTTCCCAGCACCGCGGTGGCGTCCTGTGCGTCGATGAGGCTTCCGTAGAGCGCGCTGGCATCCCCCACCCGCAGCACCACGCCGCGCTCGTACGCCTGGACGCCCTTGGCCCCGAGGAAGGCCCGCAGGTAGGTGTCCTCGATGGCCTCGAGGTTCTGCACCGGCTCGCGCACCGGCCCGGAGGCGATGACCTCGCCGAGGTAGTCCCGGGCCTCGGCCACGTCCCCGTGGTGCAGCAGCCCGGAAATGGTGTGCAGCCGGTTGGCGAACTCGTGGCGCTGGGCGCGCAGGGCCGAGGCCATGGTCTCCACCGCGTCAAGCCGCGAACCGAGGGTCTCGATGGTGGTCACGTCGCGCAGCAGCACCACCTGCCCCAGGTCGATGCCGTCGCGCCGCACCGGGTGCACCGTGGCCACCAGCGCCGCGTGCTCGGTTTCCAGGCGCAGCGTGGCGCCGTCGCAGGTGCCGATGGCCGCAACCAGCGGCGCGGGCAAGCGGGCCTGCGTGTACGGCAGCCCGATGATGTCGGCCGATTCGTGGCGGTGCGGCAGCCCCAGCATGATCCGCGCGGCGCGGTTCCGCACGCTCACCCGGCCGTCGGGGCCGATGCCGATGACGCCGTCGGCCACCCCGTAGAGCACCGCGTCGCGGTCCCGCAGCAGCTGCGCCATTTCGGCCGGTTCCAGTCCCAGGGTCTGGGCCTTGAGCCGGCGCACCAGCCAGCGGGTCGACGCCGCGGAAAGGCCCAGGGCAGCAAGCCCGAGCCCGAACACCCAGATGCCGGCGGTGCGCAGCCGCGCCGCCAGTTCCTGCACCCCGACCCCGACGCTGACCTCCCCGACCACGGTGTCCGCCTCCGGGGCGAAGACCGGCACCTTGGCGCGCACCGATTCGCCCAGCGTCCCGTGCTCGCGGGAAACCGACTCCTGGCCCGAGAGCGCGACGGGATCGGTGGAGACCCGCTGGCCCAGCTGGGAGGGGGTCGGATGCGCCAGCCGGATCCCGCGGTCCTCGGTGACCACGACGAAGAAGGCGCCGGTGCGCACGCGCACCGCCTCCGCCGCCTGCTGCACGTACCCGGCGCGCAACGCCCCGGCGTCCAGCGAGCCGTCTTCGGCGTAGCCCTTGACCTGCGCCCGGATCTCGGGGTCGGCGGCCAGCGTGCGCGCAATGGCCAGGGCGCGCTCCTGGGCCTGCTCGTTGACGCGCTCGACGGTGACCCACATGGCACCGGCCGCGGCGGCGAGGATCATCAATCCCACCACCGCGAACTGCAGGCTCATGATCCTGGCGGCGAAGCCGCGGGAGGGCTTTGGCTCTTGGGGCATGCAAACAGTTTAGGACCCCGGTGGGCTTTATGAGCAAAAAAGGATTTAGGGGAAGAACGGCGCTTTGTGGGCACAACCACACCGGCGTGATGCGCACCACGTAGCGTGTATATCCGCGGTGCATCGGGCGGCCAACGCTTCCGGCCCCCACAGGCACCGACTCCCCTCACTCGCGTAATTCGCAACACCCTAGAAGGAGACCCCCATGCTGGTAGCACTCGGGTTCCTGATGGTCGCCACGTTCATGGCGCTCATCATGACCAAGCGCATGACCCCGTTGTTGGCGCTGATCATCGTGCCAACCGTCTTCGGCCTGTTCGCCGGCGCCGGCCTGGGACTCGGCGACATGGTCATGGACGCCGTGAAGTCCATGTCCGGAACCGCCGCCCTGCTGATGTTCGCCATCATGTACTTCGGCATCATGATCGACGTGGGGCTCTTCGACAAGCTGGTCGACGGCATCCTGAAGCTGGTCGGCAACGACCCGGCCAAGGTCGTCATGGGCACCGCGCTGCTCACCGGCCTGATTTCGCTGGACGGCGACGGCTCCACCACCTTCATCGTGGTCACCGCCGCATTGCTGCCGATCTACCTGCGCCTGGGCATGAGCCCGGTGGTGCTCACCTGTGTGGCCGGGTTGACCAACGGCACGCTGAACATCGTCCCCTGGGGCGGCCCGACCGCCCGCGCCGCCGCCGCCCTGCACGTGGATGCCTCGGACGTGTTCGTCCCGATGATCCCGGCACTGGCAATCGGCCTGGTTGTCGTCTTCGGCTTCGCCTGGGCCATGGGCATCTCCGAGCGCAAGCGCCTGCAGCGCGAGGACCCGCTGCGTTGGGGCCCGGGTTCAGTCATGGCCGGCGGCACGTCCGGCACCGGCGATTCCGCTAGCACCAAGACCCCGGCCGGCGGCCGCGGCGTCGCCCTGCTGGAGAAGGTCGCCGTGCGCGGGACCGGCAGCGAGGCACCCACCATGAACGGCACGGTCCTGGACCCGACCCGCGAGACCCTGCGCCCGAAGCTGTTCATCTTCAACCTCGCGATGACCGTGGCCATCTTCGTGCTGCTGATCCTGGACCTGATGCCGCTGTCCTACCTGTTCATGATCGGCACCGCCGTGGCCCTGCTGGTGAACTTCCCGCGCATTTCCGACCAGGCCAAGATGATTGCATCCCACGCCTCCTCGGTGATCGCCGTGGTCTCCATGGTGCTTGCCGCCGCGGTGCTCACCGGCGTGCTCTCGGGCACCGGCATGGTCGATGCCATGAGCGCCTGGCTGGTCGAGGTCATCCCGACCTCGATGGGCCCCTACCTGGCGATCCTCACCGGCATCATCTCGATCCCGGCCACGTTCTTCATGAGCAACGACGCCTTCTACTTCGGCATCCTGCCGGTGCTCACCGAGGCCGGCGCCCACTACGGCATCCCCGCCGTGGACATGGCCCGCGCCTCGATCACCGGCCAGCCGGTGCACATGCAGTCGCCCTTGGTTCCCGCGATCCTGCTGCTGGTCTCGATGGCCAAGGTCGACCTGGGCGACCACCACAAGAAGGTCCTGTGGCGCGCCCTGGTCGTCTCCCTGGTGATGCTCGCCGTGGGCGTGCTCATCGGCGCCATCGGCATCGGCTAGGAAGCGCGGCACGAGAACAAGGCAACACGCCACACAGGGGGCGGGGGGCCGGGAAACCGGTCCCCGCCCCTTGTGCGTGCGGGCACACACGTGGCGCTTAACCTCGCTGAAACCGAGTTGTGAAAAACTTGGGGCAACACGAAAGAGCGAGGCGACACCCATGGAATTCCTGCTGCTGCTGGTCGGCTTGCTGTTCGGGACGGTGCTGGTGGTCGGGCTGGGCGAGCGCATCCGCCTCCCCTACCCCATCCTGATGCTGCTTTTCTCCGCCGCAGCGGCGTTCCTGCCGTTCATCCCCGAGGTCCACATCGACCCGGAGCTCATTCTTCCGCTCTTCCTGCCGCCGCCGCTCTATGCAGCGGCCCAGCGCAGTTCCTGGTCGATCTTCCGGCTGCGCTGGCGCTCGCTGGTGCTGCTGGCGGTGCTGCTGGTGGTGGCGACCACCGCCGCCGTTGCCGGTGTCGCCTGGCTCATGGTGTCGGCCATGGCCCTGCCGCTGGCCATCGCGCTGGGCGCCATCGTCGCCCCGCCGGACCCCGTCGCGGTGGAGGCCATCGCCAGCAAGGTCAAGATGCGCCGCCGGCTGGTCACCGTGCTGCAGACCGAGGGCCTGTTCAACGACGCCATGGCCATCGTGATCTTCCAGGCCGCCGTCGCCGCGGCCACGAGCGGGGGCGAGGTCGGCTGGGACGTCGTGCCGAAGTTCCTCATCGGCGCGGCCGGCGCCATCGTGCTGGGCCTGGCCATGGCCTGGGGCATCGGCACGCTCAACCGCTTCGTCCCGAACCTGGTGGCCCGCTCGGCCGCCACCCTGGTGGCGCCCTACGCCGTATACCTGCTGGCCGAGCAGGTCCACTTCTCCGGCGTCGTCGCCGTGGTGGTCACCGCGCTCGAGCTCGGGCGCCGGGCGCGCCCGCAGGACTCCGAGGAGCGCCTGACCCGCACCGCCTTCTGGGACGTGGTGGAGTTGCTGACCACCGGCGTCGCCTTCGGCCTGGTCGGCATCGAAATGCGCTACATCATCCAGGACGAGGGCAAGAACCTGCTGACCTTCATCCCGGGCATTGCCGCCATCTGCGCCACCGTCGTGCTGGTGCGCTTCATCTGGATGATGGCGATGTACAAGATCGGCGGAACCGAGCGCCAGTCCAGGACCCCGGGTTCGCTCAAGGAGGTCCTGGTGCTGTCCTGGTGCGGCATGCGCGGCCTGGCGACCCTCGCCCTGGCCCTCGCGCTGCCGACCACCATGGCCGACGGGCAGCCGCTGGAGGGCCGGAACTTCGTCGTGGCCACCGCCTGCGCCGTGCTCATCGTGACCCTGGTGCTCCCGGGGCTGACCCTGCCGGCGCTGATGCGCTCGCTGAAGCTGCCCAACGACCACGCCGCCGAGGAGCGCCGGCAGCGTTCGCTGGCGCGCCGCGCGGAAAAGGTCGCCCTGGAGACCATGAAGCGGTCCCCGGCCGCGGCCAAGCTGCCGCAGAAGCGCCGCGACGCGCTGGCCCGGCGCATCTCCTCCCTGCACACCATCCTCGAGGCGGACTTCGAGGCCGACCCGGAGAAGATGCTGCGCCTGAAGCAGATCCTCACGGTCATGGACGACGTGCAGCGCGAGGCACTGGATGCGGCCCGCGGGGAAATGCTCAGGGCCCGCAACGAGCCGGGCAACGACCCCGAGCTGGTGGACCGGGTGCTGCGCCGCCTGGACCTGCGCACCGTCACCCTGGACCAGTAGACGGGACTCGGCGTCACCGGGCGTCGGGCCAGATCACGATGGCTTGGGCATTCATGGCCCGGGAGGGGTTGCCAGGCCCGCCCCGGGCATGGAAGCCTGAAGCATGGCCTCCCATTCTTCCGGCGCGTTCTCCCGGCGTGCCTTGCTGTTGTCCACGGCGGTCGTCCCCTTGGCCGGGGGCGCGCCGGCGCGGGCATCGACACCGACCTCGCAGGCACCGCCGGGTTCGTTGGACCGTGATTCCGGGTTCAGGGAGCTGGAAAACCGGTATGGTGCACGGCTGGGGATCTACGCCGTGAATTCGCGCACCGCCGCGTCGGTGGCGTTCCGGGCCGATGAGCGCTTTGCATATTGCTCCACGTTCAAGGCGCTGGCCGCCGCCGCCGTGCTCGGCCAACGCAGCGTCCCGGAGTTGGAGGAGGTCGTCCACTACACGCGCGGGGACCTTGTGGAGTACTCCCCCGTCACGGAGAACCACGTCAAAGAGGGAATGACGATGCGGGCGCTGTGTGACGCGGCCGTCCGCCGCTCGGACAACACCGCGGGAAACCTGCTCTTCGACGCCCTGGGCGGGCCGGAGGGGTTGAACCGGAAGCTGCGGGACCTTGGCGATACCGTCACCCGGATGGACCGTGTCGAGACGGCGCTCAACAGCGCCATTCCGGGAGATCCGCGTGACACCAGCACGGCGCGGGCCCTGGCCGGCAGCCTCGGGCGGTACGCCCTCGGGGACGCCCTCCCGGCAGACAAGCAGAGGATCCTGAACAATTGGCTGGCCGGGAACGCAACGGGTGACAAGTTGATCCGCGCGGGCCTTCCCGCAGGGTGGACGGTTGGCGACAAGTCCGGCGCGGGGGCCTATGGCACCCGAAACGACATCGGCATCGTCTACCCGCCGGCGGGCCACCCCATTTGCATGGCAGTTCTCTCCACCCGAGCCACACCGGACGCCGCGCACGATGACACCCTCATTGCCGAGGCAGCACGCATTGCCATTGAACACCTCGTCCCCTCGGCATACCGGGGAACGTAGGCGCGGGCGAACCGGACAAGCCGGGGCTCCGGGGCTAGCTGGTGAACTCCGTCAACACGATCTTGCCGCCCGAGTGTCCCCCAACAGGCCTGCTCAACAAATCATTCTCCGCCGGGTCCTACTCCGCGGCGTCGACGTAGTACCAGCGGCCGGCCTCGCGCACGAATTGACTGACCTCTCGCTGGGAACCCGACTGGTTCAGCAGGCGGTAGTGTGCCTCGAACTCGACGACGCCGCGGGTGTCGAAGGGCCCTCCGGCCTCGGTGCGGATGATGTCCAGGGCACCCCAGACGATCGCTTCGTCCAGTTCCAGCTCGTCCGGACGCGTTTCCGGGTGCCACGTTGCCAGCAGGAATTCGTCAAGGCCCAGGGCGAAGGCGCTGAAGCGCGAGCGCATCAGCGCCACGGCGGTTCCCGGCCACGCGGGGGCGTTCGGATCAGCGAACCCCCGGTGATATCGGCCACAGCAGGATTCGTAGGTTTCCCCGGAATTGCAGGGGCAACGCGTATCTTTTTCCATTGAACAAGCTTAATGGCACTTGGATCGACGGATTAACGGGAGGCAGCCTGCCCTCCAGGGCCGGTGGCAACCCGACACAAAACCAGTGGAAGCACCCCGTGCCGGTAGACTGGGCAGGCAAGCTCGCGGAGCGCCCCCACCCTTGGCGTGAGACGGCACGTCCGCGGGCGATTAACCACCCCTCGCGCACAGGAGAACCCGGATGCCCCGGATCGTTGTTGATGTTATGCCCAAGCCCGAAATCCTTGACCCGCAGGGCAAGGCCATCGTCGGCGCACTTCCCCGCCTTGGCTTCACCGCTTTCAGCCAGGTTCGCCAGGGCAAGCGCTTTGAACTGACCGTTGACGGTGAGGTCACCGAGGAGATTCTGGCCCAGGCCCGCGAAGCGGCCGAAAAGCTGCTCTCGAACCCGGTCATCGAGGACGTTGTCAACGTCGAGGTTGTCGCAGACTAATGAGCGCAACCGAACTTCCCCTGATCGGCGACTATTCGACGCCCGTCGCCGCGCTGTCCGGCGCCCGCATCGGCGTCGTCACCTTCCCGGGCACCCTCGATGACCGCGACGCCGCCCGCGCCGTGCGCCTGGCCGGCGCCGAGGCAGTGTCCCTGTGGCACGCCGATGCCGACCTGGCCGACGTCGACGCCGTGGTCATTCCCGGCGGCTTCTCCTACGGCGACTACCTGCGCGCCGGCGCGATCTCCCGCTTCGCACCGATGATGTCAAAGATCATCGACGCCGCGAACTCGGACGCCAAGCTGCCGGTCCTGGGCATTTGCAACGGCTTCCAGATCCTGACCGAATCGCACCTTTTGCCGGGCTCCATGATCAAGAACGATCACCTGAAGTTCCTGTGCCGCGACCAGGTCCTGCGCGTGGAAAACAACGCCACCGCCTGGACCAACCAGTACGCGAAGGGTGAGGAAATCACCATCGTGCTCAAGAACCAGGACGGCCAGTACGTGGCCGACGAAAAGACCCTTGACGCCCTCGAGGCCGAGGGCCGCGTGGCGTTCAGCTACGTGGGCTGGAACCCCAACGGTTCGCGCCGCAACATCGCAGGCATCACCAATGCCGCGGGCAACGTGGTGGGCCTCATGCCCCACCCGGAGCACGCAGTGGAGGCCGGATTCGGCCCCGACCACACCGGAACCGACGGACTGGGTTTCTTCACCTCCGTCCTGACCCACCTTGTTGGAGGCCAGAAGTGAGCGCCGCAGAGCAGACCACCGAGCAGAAGAAGTTCAACATGGACACCGTGGCCAACGCCGCGGCCACCCCGGAGACCGAACTGCCCTGGGCCGAGCTCGGCCTGAAGCAGAACGAGTTCGAAGAGGTCGTCAAGGTCCTGGGCCGCCGCCCCACCGCCGCGGAACTGGCCATGTACTCGGTCATGTGGTCCGAGCACTGCTCCTACAAGTCCTCCAAGAACCACCTGCGCCAGTTCGGCGACAAGGTCAGCGAGGAAATGAAGAAGGACATGCTCGTGGGCATCGGCGAAAACGCCGGTGTGACCAACCTGGGCGACGGCTGGGCCGTGACCTTCAAGATCGAGTCGCACAACTCCCCCACGATGATCGAGCCGTACCAGGGTGCAGCCACCGGCATCGGCGGCATCGTGCGCGACATCATCTCCATGGGCGCCCGCCCGGTCGCCGTGATGGACCCGTTGCGCTTCGGCGCGATCGACCACCCTGACACCGCGCGCGTGATCCACGGTGCAGTTGCCGGCATCGGCGGCTACGGCAACTCACTCGGCCTGCCGAACATCGGCGGCGAAATGGTCTTCGACTCCGTCTACCAGGGCAACCCGCTGGTCAACGCGCTGGCCGTTGGCGTCATGCGACACGAGGACATCCGCCTGGCCAACGCATCGGGCAAGGGCAACAAGGTCGTGCTCTTCGGCGCCCGCACCGGCGGCGACGGCATCGGCGGCGCCTCGATCCTTTCCTCGGAGTCCTTCGACGACACCAAGCCCTCCAAGCGCCCCGCGGTGCAGGTCGGCGACCCGTTCGCCGAAAAGGTGCTCATCGAGTGCTGCCTCGAGCTCTTCAAGGGTTCCCTCGTCGAGGGCATCCAGGACCTCGGTGCCGCCGGCATCTCCTGCGCCACCTCGGAGCTTGCCTCCAACGGCGACGGCGGCATGGAGGTCGAACTGACCTCCGTCCTGCTGCGCGACCCGACCCTGACCCCGGGCGAGATCCTGATGTCCGAGTCGCAGGAACGCATGATGGCCGTGGTCTCCCCGGAGAACATCGAGGCCTTCGAGGCGACCATGGACAAGTGGGCCGTGGAGTACTCCTGGCTCGGCGAGGTCACCGACACCGGCCGGTTGATCATCAAGTGGGACGGCGAAGTCATCGTCGACGTCGACCCGCGCACCGTGGCACACGACGGTCCGCTCTACGACCGCCCGTACGCCCGCCCCGAGTGGCAGGATGCCCTGCAGGCCGACACCTTCAAGTCCTCGGAGGCCGGCGCCAACCTGCCGGCCACGGGAGATGAGCTGAAGGCCGCCCTGGTTGAGCTGATGGCTTCGCCGAACATGTGCGACAAGTCCTGGATCACCAACCAGTACGACCGCTACGTCGGCGGCAACACCGCGCTGGCAGCCCCGGACGACGCCGGCGTGATCCGCGTTGACGAGGAAACCGGCCTGGGCGTGGCCCTGGCCACCGACGCCAACGGCCGCTACACCTTCCTGGACCCGTACCACGGCGCGCAGCTGGCCCTGGCCGAGTCCTACCGCAACGTCGCCACCTCCGGCGCCGTGCCGATGGCCGTCTCCGACTGCCTGAACTTCGGCTCCCCCGAGGACCCGGATGTCATGTGGCAGCTCGCGGAGGCCATTCGCGGCCTCTCGGATGCCTGCCTTGAGCTCGGCGTCCCGGTCACCGGCGGCAACGTCTCGCTGTACAACCAGACCGGGTCCACCCCGATCCACCCGACCCCGGTCGTGGCGATGCTGGGCAAGTTCGACGACGTCGAGCGCCGCACCCCCTCGGGCTGGCGCGCGGATGCCGACGGCCAGGCCATCTACCTGCTGGGCACCACGCTCGACGAGCTGGACGGCTCGGAGTTCGCCAACATCCGCGGGCACCTCGGCGGCCTGCCGCCGAAGGTCGACCTCGCCGCGGAGAAGACCCTGGGTGCGATCCTGATCAATGCCTCGCGCGACGGCATGATCGACTCGGCCCACGACCTCTCCGAGGGCGGCCTCGGCGCGGCCCTGGGCGAGATGGCGTTGCGCTACGGCGTCGGTGCCCGCGTGGCACTGGATGACCTGTGCGAGCGCGACGGGGTGGATGCGTTCACCGCGCTCTTCTCCGAGTCGCAGGCCCGCGCCATCGTCGCGGTTCCGCGTTCCGAAGAGGTCCGCTTCAACGACATGGCCACCGCACGCCAGTTCCCGGTGGTTCGCCTCGGCGTGGTTGACGCCGCGAGCACCTCGCTGGAAATCCAGGGCCAGTTCGACCTGGACCTGGCCGAGCTGCGCGAGGCCCACGAGGCCACGCTGCCGAAGTACTTCGGCTAGGCACGTCCAAAGGCTGCGGGGCGTCGGGGATTTTTCCCCGGCGCCCCGCAACTGCTTAAGCCCCTTGGCAAGTCCCTGCTCTCGGACCAGTCGAGGTCCGCGAGTCCCCGCGCACCCAACGGTGCGCGGGGTCTTTTGCGTTACCCGCCACCGGCACTTGTGAGCTGCGACGCCTTTGCCGTAGAGTTCTACATCACAGGCCAAAGTTCGACTATAGAATCCAGTGTTCAAATATAGAACACGGTGCGGCGGCCGCAGACAGAACTCGACGAAGTGAGGAAAGCCCGTGCAGTTCCACCACCACGGTTACGTATCCGGTGACCCGCGTATCAAGCCAGCAGCCGGCGTCGGCATCAACCGTCCGGAGGAGCTGCCCGAGAACGTCGACGTGCTCATCGTGGGCTCCGGTCCCGCCGGCATGCTCACCGCCGCCCAGCTCTCCCAGTTCCCGGACATCACCACGCGGCTGGTGGAGCGCCGCGGCGGCCGCCTGGAGATCGGCCAGGCCGACGGCATCCAGGCCCGCAGCGTCGAGACCTTCCAGGCCTTCGGCTTCGCCGAGGCCATCACCGCCGAGGCCTACCGGATCACCGAGATGGCGTTCTGGCGCCCGGACACCGAGAACCCCGAAAACATTGTCCGCGGCGGCCGCGCCCTGGACGACACCGTGGGCATCAGCGAATTCCCGCACCTGATCGTCAACCAGGCCCGCGTGCTCGACTACTTCGCCGAGGTCGCCCACAACTCCCCCACCCGGCTGGTGCCCGACTACGGCTGGGACTTCCAGACGCTCGAGGTCGCCGAGACCGGCGACTACCCGGTCAAGGTCACCCTGGTGCGCAGCGCCGGGCCCGACACCGGCACCACGCGCATCGTGAACGCCAAGTACGTCGTCGGCGCCGACGGCGCCCGCTCCAAGGTCCGCGCGTCGATCGGCTGCACCCTGGCCGGGGACCAGGCCAACCACGCCTGGGGCGTCATGGACGTGGTGGCCTCCACCGACTTCCCGGACATCCGCCTCAAGTGCGCCATCCAGTCCCACGACGGCGGCTCGATCCTGCACATCCCGCGCGAGGGCGGGCACCTCTTCCGCATGTACGTCGATTTGGGCGTCGTGCCCGAGGACGACAACGGCGCGGTCCGCAAGACCACCATCGAACAGGTCATCGCCAAGGCCAACAAGATCCTGCACCCCTACACGGTCGATGTGCGCAACGTGGCCTGGAGCAGCGTGTACGAGGTCGGCCACCGACTCACCGACCGCTTCGACGACGTGCTGCCCGAGGAACGCGGCACCCGCAACCCGCGCGTCTTCATCACCGGGGACGCCTGCCACACGCACAGCGCCAAGGCCGGCCAGGGCATGAACGTCTCGATGCAGGACGGCTTCAACATCGGCTGGAAGCTCGCCCACGTGCTCGAGGGCCGCAGCCCCGAGTCCCTGCTGTCCACCTACTCGGCCGAGCGCCAGGTCGTGGCGAAGAACCTCATCGACTTCGACAAGGAATGGTCCACGATGATGGCCAAGAAGCCGGAGGACTTCGAGAACCCCTCGGACCTCGAGGACTTCTACGTGCGAACCGCCGAGTTCCCGGCCGGGTTCATGACCGAGTACGCGCCCTCCATGCTGACCGGCGAGGCCACTCACCAGAAGCTGGCCGCCGGCTTCCCGGTGGGCAAGCGCTTCAAGTCGGCCATGGCCTCGCGCGTCTGCGACACCAACCCGATGCAGCTGGGCCACCACGCGACCGCCGACGGCCGCTGGCGCATCTACGTCTTCGCCGATCCCGCCGCCCCCGGGGCCGATTCCCCGGTGGCGGAGCTGGCCCAGTGGCTGTCCACCGCGCCGCAGTCGCCGCTGGCCGCGACCCCCGAGGGCCTCGATTCCGACGCATGGTTCGACGTGAAGGTCATCTACCAGCAGAAGCACGAGGACATCGACATCAACGCCGTCCCCGCGGTCTTCAAGCCCGAGGTCGGCCCGTTCAGTCTCACCGACTACGAAAAGGTCTACGGCACGGTTCCCGGCGCCGACATCTTCGACGAGCGCGGCCTGTCCCGCGAGGGCGTGATGGTGGTCGTGCGCCCGGACCAGTACGTGGCCAACGTGCTCCCGCTGGGGGCCACCGAGGAGCTCGCAGCGTTCTTCGAACAGATCCACTCCGGGGCGCCCAAGACCGCCACGGCCTGACCCAAACCCGTACCGGCCGATCGTCCCGGGACGGCCTCCCGGTGCAGTTCCCGCAACCCATGACCGCGGGAACTGCACCTTGGCCGGGCGTGAATTTCTTCGGATACCGCATAGACCTGTCGCAAGGGAATCTTCCGGCAGGTCTATGCGTTTGCATGTATATGGGCGGTTATCCCCGCCAGATCCACCGAAAGGAATACCCAAATGCAAAGGTTCGAGGAAAAGACAGTCATCATCACCGGCGCAGGCTCGGGCCTGGGCCGGGCGGCCGCCATCCAGATCGCCAAGGAAAAGGGCAGGTTGGCCCTGGTCGACCTGAACGCCGCCGGACTGCAGGAAACCGAAAAGGAAATCCGCGCGGTTGCCCCGGACACGGAGATCCTCTCCCTGACGGCAAACGTCGCCAACGAACCCGAGGTCCAGGACTACGTCGCCGCAACACTGGCGCGCTTCGGCTCGATCGACGGCTTCTTCAACAACGCCGGCATCGAAGGCAAGCAGAACCCCACCGAGGACTTCGGCTCGGAGGAGTTCGGCAAGGTCGTGGGAATCAACCTCACCGGCGTCTTCTACGGGCTCAAGCACGTCCTGAAGGCCATGCGCGAACAGGGCTCCGGCGCAGTGGTGAACACCGCATCGGTCGGCGGCATCCGCGGCGTGGGCAACCAGTCCGGCTATGCCGCGGCCAAGCACGGCGTGGTGGGCCTGACCCGCAACTCCGCCATCGAATACGGCCAGCACGGCATCCAGATCAACGCCATCGCGCCGGGCGCCATCATGACCCCCATGGTCGAGGGGTCACTTAAGCAGATCGACCCCGAAAACTGGGAACAGGTCGGCCAGGCGTTCGTCGAGCCCAACCCGATGAAGCGCTTCGGCAAGCCCGAGGAGGTCGGCCAGCTGGTCGCCTTCCTGCTTTCCGGCGATGCCGGCTTCATCAACGCGGCCGTCATCCCGATCGACGGCGGCCAGTCCTACAAGTACTGAGTCCGGCGGCCGGGTCCGCCGGATGACGGCCCCGCGGTGGTTTCACCGCGGGGCCTTGCCTTGTCCGCGGTCCCACAACCCGTGCTCGAGCGCGAAGAGCGTGGCCGACACGCGATTTGATGCCCCGATCTTCAGGTAGATGTGTTCAACATGGTTGCGCGCGGTCTTCGGGGCGATGACCAGCGCCGCGGCAATCTGCCGGTTGTCCATGCCGCGGCAGAGCAGGCGCAACACCTCGATTTCCCGACCGGTCAGACCCTCCGGGCCGGCGGAGCGCCGCCGGCGTGCCAATGGCGTGCCGGCGGCGGCGAGCACCGCATCAACGGCCGACGCATCGAGCCTGCCTGCCGCGGCCTCGGAGCGGAGCCGCTCGCCTGCCGCCCGCGGGCCCAACGCCTCCCGGTGCGGCCGCGGCTCGAGGTAGGTCTGGTGGGCCTCGGCGGCGGCGAGCAGGCGCTGGGCCGGATCCAGCTCCGCCCCGGTTCTCCCCTGCGGGTAGCCCGAGCCGTCGAGCCGTTCCCGGTGGGCGCCGGCAACCTCGGCCACCCGGCGCATGCCGGGCACCCGCGCCAGGATCCGTTCGGTGAGGAACGGGTACATGGCCAGGTGCTCCAGGTCTACCGCCGAGAGCGGACCCGGTTTGTCCCACACCGCGTTGGACACCCCCATCCGGCCCAGGTCGTGGACCCAGCCGGCTCGGCGCAGCACCACGGTCTCCGCCGGGCCCAGGCCAAGGCGGCCGGCGGCCCCGGCGGCGAGCGTGGCCACCGCCCGCGAGTGCCCCGTCGTCCACGGGGATTTCAGGTCGGCAAAATCTCCCATGGCCTCCAGCACTGAATCGAGCCCGGCGACATCCAGCGGCGCATCGGCCGGGGCGGAGGCCAGCACGGCGGGCCAGGGATCGGAGAGCATCAGGCCCCGGGACAGTTCCGGGGCCCGTGCGCAAAAGAGATCGGCGATCTCCGGGTCGAACTGGGTGCCGCGGCGGGCGGCAACCATGGCCACCGCCGCATCGATGCCGCCGGTGCGCAGGAAGACCTCGGCCGCGTCGGCGAGCTGCGCGATGCGCATCTCCAGCGGGATCTGCGCCCCGGATCTCCCCGCGGGAAGGCCCAGGCCGTCCCAGCGCTCAAAGGTGTGCGCGAGGATCGAGGGCAGGTTCCCGTCCAGCCCCACCCGCGCCGCCAGCTGGCCGGCCGAGGTGCAGTGCGAGGCAATGAGGTCCCTGACCGCGGTCTTCGCCCCGATCGCGAACCGCGCACGATCCAATGCCCGCTGCGCGCCGGCATGTCGGGAACCGGTGTGGCGCAGCATCAGCGAGAGCATGGGCAGGCCGTGTGCATCGATGAGGTAGTAGTCGGAACGGAAGGCGATGTCGTCCTCGAAGAGCGCGGCAAGTTCGAAGGAATCCGCGTGGCAGCCGATCCAGGCCAAAAGGTTCGCGTGGTAGATGCGCTCGCGCGTGCTCTTGTCGACGCCGAGCAGTTCCGCGATCCGCAAGCCCAGCAGCGTCGCGCGCATCATGTGTTCCATGGGCTGGCCGAGCCCCAGGTCGATGGCCAGCGAGAGTGCGGCGAGCAGTTCGCTGCGGCGCGGGGCGCCCGCCCCGGCCCGCGGACCCGAACCCGCGGACCCCGGGCCCGCGGGAATCCGGTCGAAGGTGCCCGCTCCCGAGTTCGCCACGCCTTCATTCTACGGCGGCCCCCGTCCGCGGCGGAGGGTTCAGGACCTGCTGCCGTGCCCGGCCGCGGCCGCGAGGACCTCGGGCGCCGTGGAGGGGTATTCGATGCCCAGGTCGGCCACGAACACGCCGCGCTGCGGCAGCCAGAAGTCGGCCAGGTGCCCTTGCACCGGGAGCGCCTGCGGGGACCCCGCGTCCACCCCGTCAATGGTTGCCTCGGCCGAACGCACCATCCACACGCGTTGCGGGTGCGCCCTGAAGGACTGTCCGTTGGGGACCTTCCCGGCCAGCCGCATGGTCCCAGAACGCAACATCGGGCCCATCGCCCGGCCCATCGCCTCGAGCATGCGGTCGCTGCGCCATACGGCGGCGGGCATCTTCCTGGCCATGGCGCCCAATGCGGCCGTGGCCGGGGAGGTCTCCAGCCGAACCTGCCACGTCAGGGTCCCCGGGACCGTGACCACGAGGTCGAACGGGCCGCTGAAGGCACCGGTGACCGGCGCATAGGCGGCCTCGCTGAACGCCGCCCCGAAGTAGCGCGCGCAGCTGACCTCCGGCGGGACATCCGCGTAGACGCTCCAGCGCCCGTCGGGGCGGCGCAGCCACACCGCGTGGTATCCCGGACCGATGGAGCTGGCGGGGAACCGCCGGTAGGCCAGGTAGTGGCCGGTGCCAAAGGGCATGCCCATGAGCGCATAGCCGGAAAACCGTTCCGCGGTGCCCGGCGGCACTACGGCAGTGGCCTCCGAGATGCTGGCGCATTCCTGCGGTGTCTTCGTTCTCATGACCCACTCCCTTGCCTCATGAAACGAGCATAGGAGCGGTTTCGCCTTCGGGCATGGGGCCACTGCCCCATGTTTTGCGGGCGCTCAGCCTTCCTTGCGGCGAACCATCTCGTTGATCCAGGCCGGCGCGAAGGGCGAGGTGCAGTTCGGCGGCGTCGGGTAGTCCTTGAGCACCTCGAGGCGTTCGCCGATCTGAAGCGCCCGGGCACGGAGCACTGGATGCTCGATCCCGATCGTGGCCAGGGCCTGGTTCATGGCCCACTGCAGCCGTTCCGGGGCGTCCTTCATCTGCGCCTCGATGACATCCAGCAGCCCCGGCAGGTCAAGGCCCCCGGGCTTCTTCGCGATCCGCTCGCTGGTCAGCGCCCAGCCGGCGCTTGCCACCACGGGATCGGCGTCGGCCATCCAGGCCGTGCGCAGCTCCTCAGCGTGGGGGCTCTTCTTCACCACGTAGTTCACGAGCCAGTCGTGGACCTTCGGGGCGCCTGCCTCGCGCAGCATGGTGTCCAGCGTCTCGCGGCCGAAGGCCCTGGGCCGGCAGATGAGCAGCGCCAGCAGCCGCGCCGCCGTCTCATCCGTTGCCCAGAGTTCCACGGCCAGCTCCTGCTGGGTCTTCAGCCGCTTGGCCACGGCCCGCAGCTTGGACAGGTTCACCCCGTGGTCGTCGCCGCGCTTCTCGTTCACCGCGCGCATCTTCGGGTCCTCGAGCGCCGCCAGCTCGGCCAGCAGCCCGTCCACCGTCGTTTCCGACATCCCAACCTCCAGCTGTTCAAATGTGTGGCTTCCAGTCTACGAAAGTTGTTCCGCCCGCCGCGTCTGTGCCGGCCGTCCGAAACCCGGGCAGGCTTGCTCAGTTGCCGCCGGCGAGCCTCCGGGCCGCCGCCACGTAGCGGTCCGTGACCATCGCCTGGGCGGCCGCCGTCACCGGGGATCCCAGGCGGTAGATCCCCGGCGAGGGCCGGGAGACGGCTTTGAGCTCCAGGTACACCGCGCCGTCGGGCTCCAGCACCGCGGCGAAGGATTCCTCCCCCGTCTCCGGGTGCCCGGCCAGTGTGCCGTAGGCGAATCCGCGCCGGGTCCCGGACTCGATCAGCCGCACGACGCGGCAGGGAGCCTCGATGCGCACCGGCCCGAGGCCGACGCCGAGGCGGACGCGGCTGGCCGGCTGGACGGACGGGGTGTCGGCGCGCACGCGCAGCCCCGCGCCCTCGTGCAGCTTCCAGGACATGATCCCCGCGGCCAGCGCATCGAAGGCCGCCGCGCCCTGCCCCACGCGCTCGCGCACTTGAAGCGTCCGGTAGCCGGCGGGTGCCGGGACGGAGTCGGTGATGCCGGGATCCGGATAGCTCAGGTCATTGAGAACGCCGAGGCGGAAAAGCCTGCGGCGTGCCGCCAGTTCCGCCGGGCCATGCTTGGCCAGCGCCAGGCCCGCCATCCCGAGCGCCGCCTTTCCGCCGAGGCGGGCCGGCAGTTGCACCGGTCCCACGGACGGCCGCCGCAGCCCCAGCATCCGCAGGTGGTTTTCGGGCAGGGTGGCAACGACCGCGGCGAAGAGCAACTTGTAGCCGGGCAGCACGGCGGGATCCAGCGGCGGGCTCTTCAGGAAGGAGACGACCTGCTCGACCCTGGGCCCGCCGGCCAGTTCGCCGCGGTCCTCGTATCCGGCAATGGCCTCGCGCAGTTCGGCTTCGCTGCGCGGCGGGTTGGCCACGCCCATGAGTTCACCTGCCTTGGCCCACTCGCGTACATAGGAGTCGGCGCCCTGCGGGACGGGGCCGGAAAAGATCTCGTGGCTGCGCAGGAAGGCGTCGGCGAAGGCCAGGTGCACCCAGGCCGCAAGCCCCGGGTCGTTGGCCGCGTACTCGCGTTCCTCCCCGGTGCCGGCGGTGTACCTGCCGGTGACTGGTTCGTGGCGGCGGGCCACCCAGGCGCAGGCGGCATCGGCCGCAACGGTGTCGCCGTAGGTGAGGGTGAAGATCCACCGGATGGTGCCGGCAAGCCGGGCCAGCGGATCGCTTTGGTAGTTCGAGTGCTCGGCCACCCCTGCCAGCGCCCCCGGGTGGAGGGCCTGGGTGAGCAGTGCCCGGATTCCGGCGGCGATCGGGCTCATCCCGCCGTGCACCACCCAGACCGCGGAGTCGTGCGGGAAGTATCCCGCATCGTCCCCGCGGTCCAGCTCGCGTTCCCACACCGGATCGTAGTGTTCCTGGGCGGAGAAGGTCTGCTGCAGCTTGCGCCTCAGTGGTTCGAACAAGGCGGGAGCTAGCCGATCTGCAATTCGCCCATTTCGCCCCAGGAGTCGCCCTCGACCTTGCGCGAGACGATCTTCGGGGTGGCGACCAGGGCAGGGCGCATGGCTTCGAGTCCGGCCTTGAAGTGCGCGGAGTTCACATGGGTGCCGGCCGCCTCATCGTCCAGGAACGCCTCGACGAGGACGAACTCGCTGGAATCCTCGACGCTGCGGGACCAGTCGAACCAGAGGTTCCCGGGCTCCTTGCGGGTGGCTTCGGTGAACGGGGTCACCAAATCCATGAATTGGTCGGTGTAGTCGGGCTTGGTCTGGAATTTTACGACGATGAAGTACATGCTTCCGAGCCTACCCAACCGCCGGATTAGCCGCGACCGACCAGGCCCTTCCAGTTGAGAACCTCACGTTCCCCGCGCGGCAGCGAGGCGACGACCAGGTCGTAGGAATCCTCGATCATCGCCAGCATGGTTTCGGCATCCAGGCCCGGCACCACGGTGTTCCAGTGCTTTTTGTTCATGTGGTAACCGGGGGTGATCTGCTCGTTGGCTGCGCGCAGCTGCTCGGCGAGCGCCGGGTCGCACTTGAGGTTCAGGCTGGTCGTCCCGCCGCGGTGCATCAGCAGCCCGAACATCTTGGCACGGTTGCGGTCCCTGCCGGCGACCTTGAACACCGCTGCGTCCTCGCCGAAGGGGAAGTCCTCGAAGGCCCCGGGCATCGAGAGCAGCATCGAACGCCATGATTCGTATTCCACGCTGCCCATCCTAAGCCCGGCGGGCGGAAAAAATGGCCGGTCCCGCCCGCTGGGGGGTATGGCAAGACCGGCCGGTCCATGGGGGTTCGCGGCCGGCCACTCTCCCCCAAGTAGCGAGCGGCCGACCGCGAACGTCATTGTTTCCTGTGGTTAGTTCCCCTCGCCCTTGCGGCGGCGCGCCACTGCCACGAATGCCGCGCCGAGGAGCATGAGCAGGGCCCCGGATCCCAGGACCCACAGGGTGGAGTCGGGGGCGCCGGTGTCGGCCAGCGTCGCCACCGGCCTGCGCGGTGGCAGCACGGCTGCAGGCCGGACCGGGACGGGGGTCTGGATGACCTGCACCGGGTTCCGTGGCGAGGGGTTGGACTGCTTGACCAGTACCGGAGTCCGGTGCGTGGTCTTCGATTCCGGGACGTCCCCGCTGCCGGTGGCCACGTTCACCAGGACCGCGTCCCAGGCCCCGTCGTTCACGGTGACGGAGTAGGAAAGCGTCTTGGCCTCCCCGACGGCCAGGTCCCCGACGGTCCAGAGAAGCCGGCTGCCCTCGAGGGCGAACTCGCCGCCACTGGCCTTCAGGCTGCCTTCGTTCAGGGTTGCCGCCTGCTGCCAGCCGGCCATCTGGTCGGTGACCACAGCCCCGGTGTACACGAACTCGCCGGTGTTGCGCACCGTGAGGGTGTAGGTGATGGTGTCACCGGGCCAGACCACGGCGCCGCTGGCCGGATCGGCGGTCTTCACCAGCGAGTAGCTGCGCGGGTTCTTCACCGGTTCCACGCAGTCCCGGGAATGGCTGGTCTTGCCGTTGGCGCTCAGCGTGGCCTCGTTCAGGAAGCCGCCGTCGGCGTTCCCCTCCGCGGACGGGCAGCTGTCCGCGGCCGATCCGATCACGCCGTCCCGCAGGGTCGCGAGAACATGCACCCGGTAGGTGTGGGAGTCGCGGGCCTCCAGGGTGCGGTCCGCGGCGAGCACCGTGCCCGGTTCGCTGCCGGGGTCCGCCCAGCTGCCCCTCTCATCCGTGCCGTCCATGCTCCAATCGGCGCCGGTGGCGGTGAGCCCCTCGCCGAAGCGCAGCGTGTCGGTGAGGTCGTAGCGGGTTGCCACGTCCGAGGTGTTGTTCACGACGACCGTGTAGTTCACGTCCCAGCTGCCGTCCGCGTTTTCCACGGCGCTTTCGGCGGTCTTGACGACGTTGCTGCCCGGCACCGGGATGTCCAGGCATGCCTGCCCGGTGGCGGATTCGTTGCCGGAACCCACTTCGCCGGTGTTCAACAGGCCGTGCCCGCCCTCGCCGCAGGTGCGGTCCGCGTCGGTGATGGCGGAGGTGAGGCGGAGATTCAGCACCACCGTGAAGGTGTGGACTTCGCCGGCCTCCAGCACCTGGCCGGAGCCCACCACGTCATCTGCGGGGTCCGTGCCGTTCCAGCCCGCATTGACCGCCACGTCCTCGGACCCAACCGTGCGGTCGTTGACGAGCACGCCGTCCGCGAAGGCCGGGGTGTCGGAGAGCGAGTAGAACACGTCCTGCCCGTGCGTGCCCGGATTGCTGACGGTGAGCTTGTAGCTCGCGTCCCAGGTGCCGTCCCAGTTTCCGTCTGCGTCCTCATGCTGGATGAGGTCAACGGCCTGCTTGTCGAACGTCGGGGCGACCGGTGCGGCACAGGCCGCGACCTCGGTGTCCCGGCCGTTGGTGGTGAGGGTCGCAGTGTTCAGGAACCCTGTGCCGTCCTCGCCCTCGGCGAGCTCGCAGTCCCCTGCCGCGGACCCGATGACCCCGGTGGCCACGTTTGCGGTGGCGCTGACCAGGTAGGTGTGGGTCTCCTTCGCGTCGATCGGCGCGTTGGTGGCCAGGACCTCGGTGTGGTTCGTTGTCTCCAGGTCCCATGCATCGCCGTCACCGGCCTCCGGGCCGGTCCACGAGGCGTCGGCGACCTCGATGCCGCCGCCGAAGGACAGGGTGTCGCTCAGCGAGTAGCGGCCCTGGAATGCGTCGTTGTTGGTGACCTCCAGCTTGTAGGTGATCTCCCAGCTGCCGTCCGCATTCTGCCGGGTGCCGGTGACGGTCTTGGCGACCGTCGGGGCGCCGACCCTCACACAGACCTCGACCGATGCGCTTGCATCGTCGGTCGCAACGCTGGTTGCAGTGTTCTCATGTGTGGTGCAGGTGCCGTCCAGGGCATCCGGGTTCGGGTTGCGGTAGATCACCTGGTAGGTGAACTCGGTGGGCACCGAATCGGCGTTCCAGTCGGCGGTGCCCAGCTTCACGGGCTGCGGAACCGTTGCGGCCTTGTCGTCGAAGACCTCAAGGTCGGCATTCGCGGAACCCACATGCTCGTAGAGCACCTCGGCCGAGGCCGTGGCGGAGGCGTCCCCGCCCTGGACGGTTGCCCAGGTGGCGGTGACGGTGTGCTCGCCCGCATGGTCCCCGTTTTCCGGGGTCCCGGTGCAGGTGTATGCAAGGGTCACGGTGTTGGCCGTGCCGTTGGCGCCGGCGGGCACCAGGACCTGGAACCCGTCGGTGTCCGGGTCGGCGTCGGTGGCATCGATGGCACAGGTGACGCCGGCAATGTCGACCCCGCCGGTGAGCGTGGCGGTGATGTCGCCGCCGGCAAACTGGTTGGGGTTGCCCAGCGTGATCGTGCCGGCCACCTGGTGGTTTGAATCCACGTAGCCGTCGGGCGTCGCGGTGACCGTGTAGTCGAACGTCGCCGTTGAGTCCAGGCCGATGTCGGCCCCGGCGCGGTCAACGTCCTTGTCCAGCTTCCACAGGTATTCGCGGTCGAAGGTGGCTTCGGCGGGGTCGGAAACCTCCAGTCCGGCCTTGGCGCACACTTCCACGTCCGCCGAGGCGGTGTTGTCGGCCTCGTCGGTCCCCGTGGTTTCCCCCAGGACCGCGCTGTTGGTGTAGGTGGTGCATTCTCCGGCCTTGCCCGCCAGCTCCACCTGGTAGGTGAATTCCTGCGGCGGCTGGCCCGCGGATGCCGTTCCCAGCTCGTGGACCGCGCCGGGTACCGTCTTGTCGTCGCGCACCGTCACTTCCCCGTCGATGTCCTTGGCCCGGTCCCGGGTGAACAGGACGTCGGCGACGAACTCGGCGCTGCGGTCCTTGCCGTCCGCGCCGCTCCAGGTGACGAGGGCGGTGTTGGTGTGGCCTTCGTAGTCGTCCTCGGTAAGCGGCTCGGCCAGCACGCAGTCGTAGCCGACCGTGGCCTTGCCGCTGGTCACGACGCCGTCAACGACGGTTGCCGCCGGGACCACGACGTCCGTGCCCCCGCCGGCCACGGTGCAAGTGGCGCCGGGAACGGTGGTGACATCGGCGATGTCGACGCTCAGCTCGCCCTGCCGGTTCGGGTTGAACACGTCGATCGATCCGGACATCGTCCAGTCCTGGTCTTCGTGTCCCGCCTGCGTCGCGGTGACCCTGTAGTTGGCGGTCGCCTTGCCGTTTTCATCGACGGTGAACTTGGCCTGGTCCGCCGTCTTGTCGAGGTTCCAGTCGTAGTCGCGGGTGAATGCGGCTTCGACGGTCTTGACCACGGTCAGGCCCTTTTCAACGCACACCTCGATATCGGCGGATGATTCGTTGCCCGCGGGGTGGTTCGCGTCGCCGTCGATCACGGCGGTGTTGGTGAAGGTGGTGCACTTGCCTGCGGCAGCCTCCCAGTCGACGTCGTAACTGAAGGTCTTTGGCGACTCGTCCAACGTCACCGTCCCCAAAACATGCCCGTTCCCCGTGTACCTGTCATCGGTCACCGTGATGTGGGTGTCGGTTTCCGTGGCCATCTTGAAATCGGCGGCAACCGGGCCGCTCGAGGCACTGCGGCCTTCACCCCAGGTGGCCGTTGCGGTGTTCGTGATGGCGCCGGTGTAGTCGGACTCGTCCACTCCCGCCGCTACGTCACAACCGTAGCCGAGCTCCAACGTGTCCCCCGCGGCGATCTCTACGTCCTTGCCGTCCGCAATGGTGCACAGCACGCCGTCAAGGTCCAGGGTGTCCTCGACGTGGGCCGTGATGGAACCGAAGTCGTTGGGGTTGTGCACGGCGATGGTTCCACCGAGTTGCCAACCCGAATCCGTGTGCCCGATCTTGGTGGCGACCACCTTGTAGCCCGCCGTGACCTTTCCGTCACCCTCGACGTTGAAGGAAGCCTTGTCGGCGTCTTTCTCGATCTTCCAGTCGTAGTCGCGGTCAAAGCTCGCGGTGACGTCCTGGGTGACCTGCAGGTCCTGCTCAACACAGAGAGTGACCTTCCGGCTGGCCGAATCCAGGGTCGCCTGGTTCCAACCGTCTTCGGTGACAATCGCCGTATTCGTGTACTCCGCGCATGTTCCGGGGGTTCCCGTGTACGTCAGGTCGTAGGTGAACTCCGTCGGGTCCTTGTCCTCGTTCCATGCTGCCTTGCCCAACAGCTCCGGGTATTCCGTCTCGAAGACCTTGTCATCAAAGACCAAGACGTTTTTGTCGTACTCGGTGTCCAGCACGTACTCGACCTTGGCCGAGGCCGTGGCGGTCCGGTTGGTGCCGGTGGCGTCCTTCCACGTGGCATCAACGGTGTTGGTGCCCGTGTAGGTTGCGGGGACACCGGTGCATTCGTAGTCCAGGACCGCGCTGCCCGGGTTGCCGCCGGTGCCCGCGGGCACCCGGACCTGGAGGCCTGCCCTGTTCGGGTCGATGTCCGTGGCCCGGATCTCACAGCTCAACCCGGCGATGTCCACCGTGTCGGTGAGGGTTGCGGTGATCGCCCCGGCCTCGAATTGGTTGGGGTTCGTCAAAGTGATCTTGCCGTCCAAGGTTTCGCCAAAGTCCTCAAAGCCGTTTGGCACTGCCGTGACGGTGTAGTTGAAGACGGCCGGCCCCTCCGGTGCAACCGTCTGCTCCGTTCTGTCGACGTCCTTGGTGGCGTTCCACTTGTACAGGCGGTCGAAGGAAGCGTTGGCCGTCTTGGAAACCTGCAGCCCGGCCTGGTCGCAGACCGTGACTGTGGCTTCGGCAGACGGATTCGTCCCGTCGCCACCGAGTTCGACCCAGGCCTTGTTGGTGAATGGGGTGCATTCGCCAAGCGTTGCCGCATGGGTGATCTCGTCCTTGAACGTCTTGGACCAGGTGGCCCAGTCGCCGTTCGGGATGTCGGACCACGAAACCGTGCCCAGGTTCCTGGGCGTTGAATCCGGATCGATCAACTGGTCGAGGACCTCGACCGTTTCGTCCGTGGCTCCCTTGAGCGCGAAGGCGATGTCGACGGGTTGGCTGCTGGCCTGGCCACCGTTCCAGGTGATGGTTGCGGTGTTCTTTTGGCCGGTGTAGTTGGCCTCGGTCACTGAACCGGCATCGCAGTTGTAGGCGACCTTCTTCTTGCCATTGACCCAAACTTCTCCGGACACGGTGGCCTGCGGAACGAGGACCTGGACGCCGTCGGCATCCGGGTTGGTATCGGCCGCTTGATCCACGGTGCAGGCAACGTCCGCGAGCGTGGTGGTGTCCCCCACGGTGACCTCGACGTCGCCACCGAACGTGTTCGGGTTGGTCACGGTGATCTCGCCGTTCAGCGTCTTGGCATCATCCTTGTACCCCTTGCTGGTGGCGGTGATGTCGTAGTCGACCACGGCCGTGTGGTCGGCCCCGGTGTTGAGCGTGTCGGGACCGACCGCCGTCTTGGCAATGTCCCAGAGGTAGGTGCGGTCGTATCCCGCATCGACGGTCTTCTTGACACTGAGACCGGCCGGGCGGCACGCCTTGATGGTGGCTTTGTCCGAGACGGCGAAATCATGGGCGCCGGCAGCGGTTGCGGTGTTGGTGAACGGCATGCATTTGCCGGCAGAGGTTTCCGGAACTGTCCACTTGGCCGTGTAATCGCGGGTCTGTGCGCCCATCCCTTCGGTCCATGTGATGGTCCATGCCGGATCGAAGGCGTGGTGGTCATCCTTCACTGTCACCACGTTGTTCAGGGGCGTCTGCGTCCAGGTGCCCATGGTCACCTCGGCGGTCCCCGTGGATTCCGCTTGGGCTGTGGAGGCCTTCACGGCGTCCCACGTGGCCTTGGCGGTGTTGGTGCCCTCGTAGCTTGGGAGGGATTCGAAGGTACAACTGTAGGCGAACGCCTGAACCGAGTCCCTGGGGATGACTGCCTGGAACCCTTCGGTGTTCGGATCTGCGTCTCCTGCGGGATTCGGCCCCGCCGCACCGGTCACGGTGCATACGGCGCCGCCGCCGACATCCACGGTGTCGCTCAGGGTGGCGGTGATGTCCTGCCATTTGTTCGGGTTCCTCACCGTCATGTCTCCCGACATGGCCCAGGCACTGTCCGCCGGGTCCTTCGGCTTGACCGTTACCTTGTAGTCAACGAGGACGTCTCCGTTGGCATCGGTGGTGTACGGGCCGGCACCATTCACCGGAGTCTTGTCGATCTCCCACAGGTAGGAACGGTTGAAGCTCGCGACAACGTTCTTGGTGACGACCAGGTCCGCGCCGAGGCAGACATCGACGGTGGCGGTATCGCTTGCCGTTCCGCCGTCGCTCTCGGTGTATTTTGCCGTGTTGTCATGGGTCGTGCATTCGCCCGCAATGCCTGGCCAGGCAATGGCGTAGTCAAACGTCCTTGGCGCCTGCCCGGCCGCGACGACGTTGCCGCCGGGCAGCGTGGAGAGGTTGAACTTGCTGTCGGTGACGGTCACCGAGTCATCTGTCACCGTGGGCTGCACGCCCGCGAAGGTGAAGGCCTTGGTGGCGCCGGCGCTGCCATCGGTCCCGTAGTAGGAGGCTGCGTTCCAAGTCGCGGTGACGGTGTTGGTTCCCGTGGAGGCCTCGGTGGTTCCGGCCGGCATCTCGCAGGTGTAGTTGAACGTCGTGGTTCCGGCAGGGACGGAGACGGGGCCCGTTGCTGCAGTGCCCGCGGAGGTTTCGATGGCACAGACGGCCCCGGGGATGCTGGCGGCCAGCGTCACTCCACCGATGGCGCTGTCGTTTCCGTTCACCACTGTCATGACACCGTCAACGGCGAAGTTGCTGTCCTGCGGGGCGCTGGCATCGACCAGCACGCTGTAGTTGACGGCAACGTTACCGGTGGACGACTTGACGGTGGCGGGCTGGCCAGCGGCCAGGTTCTTCTCGATGCTCCAGTCGTAGTCGCGGTCGAACGTGGCCGCTGCGGTCGTGGTGACTTCGAGGTCCTTGTACGTCGTCTTGCCGTTGGTGAAGGTGCAAGTGACCTGGGCGTTGTCGGCCAGCATGAAAGACGCGTTGCGTGCCGAGGTGTCGATCGACGGTGTGACACCGGTACAGGCCAGGTTTGTGAGGTTCCATCCCGCCGGAAGTGCGTTCTCGGAAACCGTTACCCCGCCCGGCGCGACCGTGTAGGTCAGGCGGTCGGGAAGGTCCGCGCCTGTGTTGGAACCGGCGCTGTCATCCAACTGGAAATTCACGGAATCTTCCGTCGTGCCGGATCTCAGTGTGAAGTCGAAGTCGGTGCCGTCGGCCGGGGTGGCGTCCTTGATGATGGTCACGGAACCGGCCTGGACGTCGCTTGCCGAGACCTGGTTCGCACGGTTCCCCGCGGTCGCGCAATTCAACGACACCAAGGTCACGTGATATGAGGATCCGCTGATGGCGGAGGCTCCCGCGCCCGGCCCATGGTCCAGTTCGGAGGCTACATGGACACTGAAGTAAAGGGTGACAGAGGAGGCCGTCGCATCAAACGTGAGCTTGACGGTGTCCTCGCGGTCACTGCCCGATCCCTCGATCACCTCGGTCTTGGTGATCGTTCCGCCTCTCATTGAGTACTGGTCGATGAAGTCATAGGCCCATTTGCCGGCAGTGCGCACCCGGTAGTTGAAGACGAATTCGTTCTCGCCCGGCTGCATGTTGCCCATCTGCACACGTTGGTCAACATAGCCGCCCTCGTAGATGCCCGAGGAAAGGTTGCCGTTGGCGAAGGGCGCGTCGCCGGCCCGCTGCATAAACGAGTCGACTTTGCCCTTGCCGATATTCGTGTCGCAAACGCCTGCCACCGCCGCAACGACGGGCTCGTCCTTGGCCACGGCAGAATTCGGCTCACTTGCCGACGCTTCCGCTGGTTCCCCGGTGGTTTTCTCTTCGGACTTCGTAGGGGCTTCGGCACTCGGGGTCGCCGGCTTCCTTGAATCATTCGACTTGCTCGTCGACGGAGCTTCTGACGTGGGGGCCGCCGACTCCTGTGCCGCTTCAAGCTCTTCGTCCTCGGACGGTTCGGTGCCCTGGAGAGGTGCTTCGGCGGCCACTTCTTCCGGAGTTGCGGTCTTCGCCTTCGCCGTGTTCGATCCGGCGCTCGCTTCGCTGCCCTCAACAGCATCCAGCAGCGCCTGCTCCACACCGGTGTCTTTGTTGTCCGACGGTGATGCCGCGGCGGGATTGAATCCACCGCCGCTAAACATCATCGTCGCGACGAGCGCTGTCGTCGCGCTGGCAGCCACGCTTGAACGGACAATTCCGTTCCTCCAAATGGCTTCCAAAAAGGAGTTTCGGCGCGCAAAGCGACGACCTCTTAATTGATTCCGTGCAGCATTAACCCCAATTTTGCCGAACACTTTAGCTACCCCAATTACCCCAAGGGGGCACGGCAACCACGCAATAAGCGCTGTTTACGAATCGGTCCCACCCGATCCGTCAGTTCAGTTCAAACCCCAAGTTCGAACCACCCCCAGCAATTATTGGGGCCCCAGCACCCAATTTGTATTGCTTGTAATGCGGTCAGTTTAGCCACAGGTCGTGAACCGCGTCCATACCGGACGGTGAAATAGTTTTGGGCGTTCAGCGTCTACCGGTAGGGGTACTCAATTTTCGGACAGGTGTCCATGACAACGTCCAGCCCGGCGTCCTTGGCCCGTCTGGCTGCAGCCTCGTCGATGACACCGAGTTGCAGCCAGACGGCGTCAGCACCGACGGCAATGGCCTGGTCGACAATGTCACCGACTTTTTGCGAGTTCACAAAACAGTCCACGACGTCGATGTGTCCGGGGATTTCGGCCAGGAGCTTGTACCCGTCGTTGCCCAGAACGCTTTCGCCACTCAGGGACACCGGAACGATCTCCATGCCCAGCTGGTCCTGGAGGAACCGTGAGACCCCCGGTGCCACGCGGCCGGGATTGTTGGTCAGTCCCACCACTGCCCACCGTGCAGGGGTTTGCAGGAGTCGGCGGATCACTGCCGGGTCGTTCACGTGGCGTTGGCCATGTTCGGAGCTCATACCCACACGCTACCGCCACAATCCGGGGCTTGTCCTGAAAACCGCGTTGGCTGAGCAAGGACCCGGGGAGACGAGGCATCATTTGACCCTTCGACTCCCCGACACGTCGGTGCCGACCTGTGGCCGGCCAATCTAGAGTGCGCGCTCCAGCGCCTCTTCGGTGTTGGCCGCCGAGTACTCCGTGAAGGCCCCGCGGAAGCGCGCCGCCGGGTGGGTCTCTTCGAGACGGGCCCCGCGCCCGAACACCTTTTCGCGCAGGGACCCCGGGGCATATTCGGTCTGCGCAAGCCCGCGGGCGCGCAACTCGGGCAGGATTCCGTCGATGAAGTCCGTGTAGGAGCCCGGCAGGACCTGGTTCATGATGTTGAGTCCATCCATTCCGGCGTCCTGCCAGCGCTCGATCTCGTCAACGATCTGCTCGGGGGTTCCCACGATCTGCTGGGCCTTGGCTCGGTAGCGGGCCAGGTCGCCGATGGTTGGCTTCCCTCCGGGCACCGACGCGATGGCCGCTTCGAGGACGCCTCGGGCGCCCTCGGTCTGGACGTCGCCCAAGGGCGTGTCCAGGTCCAGTCCGCCCAGATCGATCCCGATCCCGCCACCGATGTGGGCGATGATCGCATCCAGGTCCAGATATTCGTCGTAGTCGGCTTCCTTGGCCTTGGCTTCGGCCTCGGTGCTTCCCACGACAAATGACAGGCCTGCAAAGACCTTGACGTCTCCCTTGGCGCGTCCTGCGGCGGCCTCCAGCTCGCGGATCTTGCCCACCTGCTTGGCCACATACTCCGGGTGGGGAGCAAAAAGGAAAGTTGCCTCCGCATGTTCCGCGGCAAACTGGCGCCCGCGGGCGGACGATCCGGCCTGGAACAGGAACGGCGTGCGTTGCGGGCTCGGCAAGGCAAGGTGCGGGCCCTCGATGGAATACCGTTTTCCCTGGTGGTGGATCTTGTTGACCTTGGCAGGGTCGGCAAAGACGCCGGTTTCCTTGTTGGCCAGAACCGCGTCATCCTCCCAGGAACCTTCCCACAACTTGTACGTCGCCTCGACGTATTCCTCGGCCCAGTCATAGCGGTCGTCGTGGGCGGTCAGGCCGGCCGCACCAAAGTTTCGGTGCGAGTTCTCCAGGACGCTGGTCACGATGTTCCATGCGACGCGGCCGTTGGAAAGGTGGTCCAGCGTGGAGAGCTGGCGCGCAAACTGGAACGGAGCGGCCTGCACCACGGAACTGGTCATGGCCAGTCCGATGTCGCTGGTGGTTGCTGCAAGGGCCGAGAGCAGCACGAGCGGGTCGTGGGACGGAACCTGCATGCCCTTGCGGACCATCGAGGCCCAGCCTCCCTCGTGGTTGCCGTAAAGCCCCACGACGTCGGCAAAGAACAGGTTGTCGAATTTGGCGTCCTCAAGCTGCTTGGCCAGGTCGACCCACAGTTGCAGCTCATTGAAGCGGTGCTGCTGCGCTTTAGGGTGGCGCCATTGGCCACCCAGGATGTGGCTGGAGGTGTTCATCAGGAATGCGCTCAGCAGGAGGCGCGGACGAACGTCAAAAGTACCCATTTACTTGCTCTCCGATTTCGTGTCCGTGGCTTCACCGATCGAGTGCAATCCGGTGGGAATGGTGCCATTGATGTAGTAGTCGCCCACCGAACGGGCCTTGAAGGCGACCGGGTTGTGGGTCGCGACGGTGCGGGCGTTGCGCCAGTGCCGGTCAAGGGATTTTCCGCGTGAAACGGACGAGGCGCCGGTGACGTCGAAGAGTTCGCTGGTTGCATCCAGCACCAGCTTCGGGACCGTCACGTGGGCCTGCTGCACGGCAATTTCCGCGCGGATGAAGGCAGCGGTCGGGTCCAGGCCCAGGGACTGGTCCACCGCGGCATCCAGGTCGCGGGCGGCGGCAGTAACGATCGAATCCGCCGCGTAGACGGCCGCTGCGATGCGGCCTACCTTTTCCTGGATCAGCGGGTCGTTCCGGAAGAGTTCACCTGATCCGGTGTTGAAGGTTCGGGTGCGGGTGCGCACCAATTCGGCGGCGTCTGCCAGTGCCGCACGCCCGATGCCGGCAAGGACGCTCAGGAGGGCCATCTGGAAGAAGGCCGGCTCGAGGGTGGAGGAGACCTTGCGCTGGATGATGTCTTCGAACGGGACCACAACATCGTCGAAGATTGCGGTGCCGGTACCGGTCAGCGGCTGGCCAAAGCCATCCCAGTCGTCAAGGATCCGTACCCGTGCGTCATCGGCGCGCACGATGGCGTACTGCCGGCCTTCGACGCCCTCGGTGCTGGCCATGACAACCACCCAGTCGGCGAAGATGGAGCCGGTTGTGTAGTACTTTTCCCCGTTCAGCAGCCACTGCCCGGATTCCTCGCGAAGCTTGGTGTTGGTGGTGCCCAACGCATTGCCGCCCCGTTCGGTGGCCGCGTTGCCGAAGATCTCGCCGGCGAGCACCCGCGGGAACCAACGGAGCTGGAATTCCTCCGGTTGCAGGGCGATGGTTTCGACAAAGGCGAAGTGGGAGCGGAGCAAGTGGCCGACGTTGGAATCCGCGGCGGAAAGTTCCACGATCAACCGGAAGAGATGTTCATGGCTGACCGGGTCCCCGCCATGCGCGGCCGGGACGCGCAGCGTGGTGAAGCCGGCTTCCTTGAGCCATTTCACGGGTTCGAAGGGCAACACATGGTTGTTTTCCCTCTCCACGGTGCCTTCGGCGATCCGGCCGAACACCGGTGCAAAGCGTGCACTCAATTCCGCGTAACGGGCTTCTTCGGTTCGTTCCTGCACGTGCGTTGCACTCATTTTTCTTCCTTTGCGTCCATGAGTTTCAAAAAGTTTGTTGGCGGGATTTAGCGGTTTGCCATCTCGCGCAGCAGCTGTCCGGGGTTCGAGTCCAAAAGCAATTTGGTGTACTCGCTGGCGGGGTTCCCGAAGACCTGTGAGGCCGGGCCCACTTCGACGAGCGTCCCCTGCCGCATGACTCCCACGTCGTGTGAAATGCGCTCGACGACGTGCAGGTCGTGGGAAATGAAGAGGTATGACAGCCTCTGGTTGACCTGGAGGTCTTCCAGCAGCGCCAGAATCTGCGCCTGGGTCAAGACATCGAGTGCGGAAAGGGCCTCATCCAGCACCAACGTCTTGGCGCCGAGGGCCAGGGCCCTGGCGATTGCCACGCGTTGCCGTTGTCCTCCGGAAAGTTCCTTCGCGCCGAGGGAGGCCATGCGCGCGGGCAGGTTGACAGCGTCCAACAGCTCGGCCACCCTGATCTTGCGTTCGTTCCTTGACCCGACCTTGTAGTTCTCCAGCGGTTCGCTGATGATCCGGGACACCGAATAACGCGGATCCAGTGCCGAATCCGGGTTTTGGTACACCAGTTGCAGGCTGCGCCAGAGGTCGCGCTTGCCGGCTCCGCGCACGTGGGTGACATCTTGTCCGTGGATCTTTACCGTCCCGGCGCTGGGCTCAAGCAGGCGCATGACCATGCGCGCGGTCGTGGATTTTCCGGAGCCGGACTCCCCGACCAATGAGAAAGTGGTTCCGGGGCGGACTGCGAAGGAAACGTTGTCCACCGCTGCTCGTTCAGCTTTTCCGTTGCCATAGATCTTTGTCAGGCCACGGACCTCAATGGCCGGCAACTCGATGGCGCCTTCAGGCCCGGTGGTTTGTGCGCCCTTGCCCGTGGCAGTGGCCTCGGTAAGCAGCATCTGGGTATAGGCATCTTCCGGGGCATGCAGGATTTCACGCACCGGGCGATCCTCGCGAATCCGGCCGTGCTGCATGACCACGATGCGGTCGGCGATGTCCGTGGCCACGGCCAAGTCATGGGTCACAAAAATGACTGCGGTTCCGAGTTCCCGGGCGAGCTTGGTAAATACCTCGAGCACCGTCTGTTGGACCGTGACATCCAATGCGGATGTTGGCTCATCGGCAATCAGCAGCTCGGGTTCCAGGGCAAAGGCTATGGCAATGAGCACCCGCTGCTTCAGCCCGCCCGAGAGCTCATGAGGGTACTGTCCCAGGCGCTGTTCCGGGCGATCGATCCCGACCAGTTCCAGCAGCCTGAGGACTTCCCGGCGCAACTCTGCCTTGGTGCGCTTGCGCCCTTGCGGGTGCAGGCGGAAAACCTCGGATACCTGGGACCCCACGGTCTTCACCGGATCGAGGGAGGCTCCGGGATCCTGCGGCACCATGCCGATGCGCCGTCCGCGGATGGCTTCCAGTTCCTTGGCCGAATGGTTCAGGAGGTTGTCGCCGGCAAGGTCGATCGTTCCGCCCAGGACCTTTGCCGATTCCGGCAGCAATCCGATGATGGCCTTTGCCAGCGTGGACTTGCCGGAGCCGGATTCGCCAACCAGTGCAACGATTTCGCCGGTCTTGAGCGCGATGTCGAGGTGGTCTGCGGCGATGACCGATTCATCGCCGGTGCCGTATTGAATGCTTAGCCCACGAATGTCCAGCAATGTGGGTGCCGAGTCGATGGTGCTCATGCTGTTCCCCTGACTAGAAACGGAAGATCTTGTGAAGCTGTCGGCCAAGACCGGCGAGCAGGATGACCACGACGACGATGACCACGCCCGGCAGGGTCGTGAGCCACCATGCCGAAGCGAGGTACTGCCGTCCCTCGGAAATGAGCAGACCCCATTCAGGGGTCGGAGGCGGAGAGCCGAATCCGAGGAAGCCGAGGCCCGAAATCGCGAGGATCGCCACGCCGAGGTCCACCGCCAGAAGGGCCAGAACGGGGCCGCAGGAGTTGGGCAGGATGTGCTTGAAAACGACAGACCAATACGTGCCGCCGTTCATGAAGGCGGCTTCCACGTAGTCCAGGCTGCGAACGCGCAGGACCTCGGAACGCACCACGCGTGCAAACGACGCAATGGAGGCGATGCCCACGCCGATTCCCAGGGAAATCGGACCGGGGGCAAATGCCGTGACGATGATCAGCGAGACCAGGAAGCCCGGGACAGCGAGCAAGACATCGATCAGGCGCATGGTGACGGCGTCGGCCGCCCGGCCTGCGGTTGCCGCCAGCAGCCCCAGCCCGGTCCCCGCGACGAGCCCGATCGTCACCGCCAGTCCCGCGGTCAACAGCGTTTGGCTGGTGCCGTGAACCACCCGGGCAAACACGTCGCGGCCCAAGTGGTCGGTGCCAAACCAGTGGGCGAACCCGGGCGCCTGGAATTTCTCGGCCGGGACGCCGCTAATGGGGTCCAGTCCGCTAAACAGCGAAGGGACCAACGCCCACCCCAGGACCATGATCAGCGGGGCGCAGGTCAGCCAGAATACGGGCGAACTAAGCGCTCCCGATTTCTTCTTGGAAGATGGCACGATCTCCACCGGCGCAAGAGTGCCGGCCGGGGCGGACTGCTGCACGGCAACCTTCGTCAACGGTTCCTCTAGCTTGATGCTCATGGATTCTTCTCCGTTCGTTCCTAGGCCACGAGTGCGCGCGGTGCCCCGTGCGTTCCACTCTTGAGGATCCGTGGATCCAATAGCGGGTAAAGCAGGTCAACAACCAGGTTCACGACAACGAAGGCCGTGGCGGTGATCAGCACGAGTCCCTGGACCAGCGCCACGTCCTGCGCGGTGACCGACTGAAGCACCACCTGGCCCAGGCCGGACCGGGCAAACACCGTCTCGGTGATGACCGAGCCGGCCAACAGCGTTCCCACGGTTATCCCGCTGATGGTCATGGCCGGTGCCGCAGCGTTTTTGAGGGTGTGGCGAAAGAAAATCCATGACGGCGAAGCGCCCTTGGCACGCAACACGTCCACGAATGGCTGGGCGTAAACGTTGTCCACACTCTTGAGCAGCACCTGGGCAATCGGGGCAGAGACGTGGACGGCCAGGACCAGGACGGGGACGGCAATCGAGGCGAACGAACCATCCGGGAAAAGCGACATGACTCCGAGTTGGATGGAGAGCAGCTGCAGGAGCACCAGGCCCAGCCAGAACACGGGAACTGCCGCGAAGAGCGGCGGCAGGTTGATGATGAGCCGCTTCAACCACGTCCGACGTGCCAACGTGGCCGAAGCGACCAGCAGAACCGCAAACACCACGGCAGTCACGAAGGCACTGGAAGCCAGCACCAAGGTCGACCCGGCCACTGCACCGATGCGTTCTGCAACGGGCTGGCCCGAGGCCAGCGAATACCCGAAATCACCCCGGAAGAGACCGGCCAATTGGCTGAAATACTGAATCAACAGCGGCTGGTCGTATCCGTATTGCGCCTTCATGGCCGCGATGGTTTCCGGATTGGCCGCAGCATCCGCTGACAGGAAGATCGTCACTGGGTCATTCGGGAGCAGCTGCACGGCCAGGAAGACCAGGGTGTAGGCAAGCCAAATGACCAGCAAAGCTTGTCCGATGCGTCGCGCGATGTAAGCGGCCATGGGGTTGCTACTTTCCGGTCTTCCAGGCGCCCTGGAAAATCGGGGCGGTGCCGGAGGTGAATTCCACGTGCGCATCCGAGTTGCCGCCGTAGACCTGGACTTCGTCCCAAAGGACCAGGGACAGCGCCTTTTCGCTGACCAGCTGGCGCTGTTCCTCGGCAACCAGTTCCTTGTGCTCCGCCTCGCTGGTGGCCGAACGTTCCTTGGCGAACAGCGCGTTGAGCTCGCTGTCGGCGTTCAGGGTCTGGGTGTTGTTTTCCGGGCCGAAGACCGGTCCCAGTCCGCCGTAGGCAAATTGGCGGGTTCCGAAGAACTCGATGTTGGGATCGATCATGGCCGTGGTCAGGAACGTGTTGTCGGCCGCACGGTTGATGAGCTTGACGCCGATTTCCCGCCATTGCTGCTCGATGAGTTCAAAGGCCGGTTTGATGACCACGGAGTTGTTGGAGCTGGTGATGGTGATTTCCAGCTTCTGCCCACCCTTTTCGCGTACTCCGTCGGCTCCGACAACCCAGCCTGCCTCGTCGAGCAACGCCTTGGATTTCTCCGGGTTGTAGCCCAGATCCGCGGACAGGTCGATGAACCCGGGGGCCGCGTGGTTCAGCACGGAGTCGGCGATGACGTAGCTGTCCGACAGCACCGTGTCCTTGATGGATTGGCGGTCGATGCCGACCTGGAGCGCCTGACGCACCTTGGTGTCGGCGAGCTTGCCACTGCCGATGCGCACTGCCGCCATGTTGGTGGTCAGGTCAATTCCCTTGGCCGGCAGCACCTGGTCGCCGCTGCCCGCGAGGGTTTGCTCGTCCACGGGCTGAAGTCCCCGGACCAGGTCGACCTGGCCGGTTTGGACCGCTCCGGCACGGTGCGCCACCTCGGGCAGGTACTTCACCACGAGCTTGTCCAGGTATGCGGCGCCCTGGTTTGCCGCTGATTCAGGCGCCCACTTGTAATCCGCGCGCTTGGCGAAGGTGACTTCTTCATCGGTCTTCTCGGATTCGAAGACGAACGGTCCGGAGCCGACGATGTTGGCGATGGCCGACTGGCCGGCATTGTCCAACGTCAAGGTTTCAGGGGAAACCAGGCCCGAGGTGACCGACGATGTGGCACGCAGGAAGTTGGCGTCGGGGGTCTTGAGCGTGACCTTGACCTGGTTTTTTCCTACGACCTCGGCGGACTTGAAGGCGGCGAAGTCGACGTTGGGTGCGATCTGTGCGCTCTTGATGCCCTTGCCCAGGGCGTCCAGGTTTTCCTTGACGGCCTTGGCATCGAGCGCCGTTCCGTCCGAGAAACTCACGCCGTCACGAATGGTGAAGGTGAACTCGGTCTGGTTCTTGTTGGCGGTGAAATCCGACGCTATCCAGCCAACGAGCTTTCCGGTTGCCGCGTCGAAATAGGTCAGTCGGTCCAACACGCTATTGAGCACATTGGCCTTCTCGTAGAAGCGTGCGGCTTGGGTCTGCCAGTTGTTGATCGGGGTTACTTCCGCATACACGAAGGTTCCGCCCTGGACGGGATCGTTGCTTACCGGGTCGGCTGCATTTCCCGCTGTTTGGGTTCCCGATCCGCAGGCGCTGAGTGCCAGCGTGGCCACGGAAAGCACGGTAAGGATCTTGACGCCGAGGCCGGCGCGAAGGCGTCGCTTCGCAGGTGGTTTGGTGTTGCCCATGATTCATTCCTTCTCGGTTCACCCGAGGAACGCCGCGACATGGCTAATCAGTCGAATACCTGTCCAAGACATGACAGCATTCGGCGGACCGCGCAGAGTTTGGCTATCTCCATCGGTCCTGGCGGTAGCACCGGATCCCCATGAGGGGAGTGGTTGCTGCGGCGTCAACGAGCCAGGTCTCTCAGCCGCTCTGGATGGTGTGTGCTCGTGTTGGTTGGTTTCCAGCGTCGAACAATTCAAGTGTGTCGCAGGATCTTCGATACAACCAACATAAAAGGGTTCGCCGTGAAATAAATCGACGCACGGATCGGCTTTGGGGCCGGATTTGCTTCACGAAGCGTCATAAGTCAGAACGTGAAGCGAAAAACAACCTGGCCTTGCTTCACCGGGGCGTCATGTTGATAATGTGCACAAATTCATGCCCCGGAACTCATCGACTGGGCAAATGGCGGCTGACTCTCTTTCCTGGTCTCAGGCTGCCGGCCGTCCCGAACGTTCACGGCCCCTTAAACGGCCCGGGCGGCGGCGCACCTCATGGTGCGCCGCCGCCCGAAACTCGTGCGGGAGTTACTCCCGGCTACTTGACCTCGGCGTTCGAGAACCGGTAGTTCGCCGCGCGGTGGGAGTCCTGGACGCGGTCGCCCTTGCCGAAGAGCTTGTTGCGCAGCGTGCCCTCGACGTATTCGGTCGGGTAGGCGCCGCGTGCCTGCAGCTCGGGAACGATGAACTCCACGATGTCCTCAAAGGTGCCCGGGGTGATGGCGTAGGCCAGGTTGAACCCGTCCACGTCGGTGTCCTCGACCCACTCGATGAGCTTGTCGGCGACCTCGGTCGGCGAGCCGACGGTGATCGGTCCGAAGCCGCCAACGCCCACCCACTCGGCCAGCTGGCGGATCGTCCACGGGTTGCCCGAATCGCCGCTGGCCTGCTGGAACATCGACACGGTGGACTGGATGGCGTTGGACTTCACGTTGTCGCCGATAACGTCGTCCGGGCCGTAGGTCGACAGGTCCACGCCCATCCAGCCGGAGATCAGCGCAAGGGCGCCGTCGATGTCGGCGTAGGACTTGTAGTCCTCGAACTTGGCCTGCGCGGCGGCGGAATCCACGTCCGTGATGATGGTCTGCATGGTGTAGATGCGCACGTCGTGGCGTCCACGGCCGGCCGCCTCGGCGGCGTCGCGGATCTTGGTGACCGTGGCCTTGAGCATGTCCTTGGTGGGGCAAGTGACGAAGACTGCCTCGGCATTTGCCGCGGCGAACTGCATGCCGCGCGAGGAGGTTCCGGCCTGGAAGATCACCGGGGTGCGCTGCGGGCTGGGCTCGGTGATGGCGATGCCCGGGACCTTGAAGTACTTGCCCTCATGGTTGATCTCGTGGACCTTGGCCGGGTCGGTGAAGACACCGCGCTCGGCGTCGCGAACCACGGCGTCTTCTTCCCAGGAACCCTCGAGCAGCTTGTACACGACCTCGAGGTATTCGTCGGCGTGGTTGTAGCGCTCGTCGTGCTCAAGCTGGTCTTCCTGGCCCATGTTCCGGGCGGCGGAGGGCAGGTAGCCGGTCACGACGTTCCAGCCGATGCGGCCCTTGGTCAGGTGGTCAAGGGTCGCCAGGCGGCGGGAGAAAGGGTACGGGTGTTCGTAGGAGGTGCTGGCGGTGACGCCGAAGCCGAGGTTCTCGGTCACGGCGGCCATCGCGGAGACAAGCATGAGCGGGTCGTTGACCGGGACCTGGGCGCCGGTGCGCAGCGGCACCTCGTTGGAGCCGCCGAAGACGTCGTAGGTGCCCAGCACGTCGGCGATGAAGATGCCGTCGAACTTGCCCTTTTCCAGGGTCTTGGCCAGGTTGGTCCAGTAGGATAGGTCCTTGTAGCTGGCGGACTGGTCCTTGGGGTGCTTCCACAGTCCCGGGGACTGGTGTCCGACGCAGTTCATGTCGAAGGCGTTGAAGCGGATCTGGCGTGGGGCGGGAGTCGTGCTCATGTTTATCCTTCGCGAGGTGTTGGGAGTTGCGGATCCGGTGTTGTGCGGATCAAGTTGATGTGGGGCTCGTGTTGTTCTACGGGATGCCGGTTCCCTGGGTGGCACCCACGTCGCCGATGGCGTTGAGCTGCTGGGGCGCCGTGCCGTTGACCTCGTAGTCGCCGATGATGCGAGACTTGTAGATCGCGGGGTTGTGGGTGGCAACGGTGCGCGCGTTGCGCCAGTGCCGGTCCAGGTTGCATCCCTTGGCGGTTGCCGAGGCACCCAGTCCGTCAAAGAGCTTGGTCGCCGCGGAGAGCACCAGCGGCTGGACGACCGCCTGGGCCCTGTCCGCGGCGAGTTCACACACCGCGAACCGCTCGGCCGGGCTGAGCGATACATCGGCCAGCGCGACCTCGATCTCCGCCACGGCGGCCAGGACGATGGAGTCGACCGCGAATGCGGTGCCGGAGACCTCGCCGACCAATTGCAGTACCTGGGGTTCTTCGCGCACCGGAACACCGGTCCCGGTGCTGAAGCTTCGGGTGCGGGCCTGGACCGAGGAGCGCATGTCGTTGAGCACGGCGCGCGTGATTCCCGCCTGGACCCCGAGTAGCACCAATTGGAAGATGGCGGATTCCGGGTCGTTGACCTGCTGCTCGTCGGGAAGGATCGTGTCCACCGGGACATTCTCGAACGTGGTTGAGCCGGTGCCGGTGAGCTGCTGCCCGAATCCGTCCCAGTCGTCAAGGATCTTGACGCCGGAATGCTGCGTGGAAACCACGGCGATCTGCCTGCCGGCACGGGCGGGGTGCGCCACGGCGACTGCCACCCAGTCCGCGTAGATCGTGCCGGTGCAATAGTATTTTTCGCCATTGAGGATCCAGCGCTCGCCCTGCTTGGCAATGGTCGTGTTCAGGGTGCCCAGCCGGTTTCCGCCGCGCTCGGTGTAGGCGTTGCCGATAATTTGCCCGGCAACGATGCGCTCGACCCAGCGGTGGCGCAAGGCATCGTCTTCCAGCTGCAACACGGATTCGACGAAGCCGATGTGCGAGCGCCACAGATGTGCCACCTGGGAATCGGCTTCTGCCAGTTCGATGAGCAGGCGGAACAAGTCGGACACGCTGGCACCGTAGCCGCCCTCGGCGACGGGGATGCGCAGCGCCCCGAACCGCACCCGGTTCAGCCAGCCAACCGGTTCGAAGGGCAGGGTCCGGTTGGCGTCGCGCTCACTGGCCCCGGAGGCGATCCTGGCGAAGACCGGGCGGAAGATCGCGGCCAACTCGTCATAGTGCCCATTACGGGGAACGCCCGGAGTGAGCTTGAGCAGGTGCCGGGCCGGGGTGTCGCCGGTAAATGCGTCGAGGTTGACGGCACCAAAGATGTTGGGGTCCGCTTCGACAGCGTGTGCATGTGCAAAGGAATCGACAGCCATGAATTCTCTCCATCGGTTCTGGCGTGAGCACCTACCGCCCAATTAAGGGGAGGGGTTGCTGCGGCGTCATGGAGCCAGATCTCTCGGCCGCTCTGGATGGTTGTTGGTCATATTTCTACACGCCTCGGCGAAGCGGTGACAACCCGCTTCGTCACAATTGACGGTTGCGTCACAGGGCAAAACGGGATTCGCTGCCCGCCGGGGCAGGGGCGAAGCACCGGCGCACCGGCATTCCACCAGCCATTCGTTCGACGACGGTGGGCGCACGGTTGGAGGCCGCGGAACCAAATGACCCACACGACCCTTGGCAAGCATGTGCGCGAGATCCCGGGGTCCACACGGACGATCCCCGGACCGGATCCGATTGCCCGAAACCTCCAAAGCACCACAAGTTGAATGATCGAAAGTCCCGTAGATTTCCGTAGATAATTCGACGCATGGTCATTAAATTCCACCCCGTCGAACATTCGGTCACATTACGGCGGGCTTGCTCCTGTGACGCCGCATCGACTTTGATGGTGGTCATAACCCATCCCGAGCGGCCGAGAGATCTGGCTCTATGACGCCGCAGCAACCACCTCGTCGAGGCCGGTGCTACCGCCAGTCCGATGGAGAGATCATGACTTCCACGCTTGACCACCCGACGTTTGTCGCACCGACAAGTGTTTCCAGCAACGCGCTTCGCGTGACATTCCAGGGCGTTGGCCGCAGCTTCGGCGGTCGCGAGGTGCTGCACGATGTCGACCTCGAGGTCACCCCGGGAGAAGTCGTGGCAATCCTCGGCCCAAGCGGCTGCGGCAAGTCCACATTGCTCCGATCCGTGTCCGGGCTGGACCAGCCATCCGCCGGGCAGGTCCTGATCGACGGCACCGCTGTCAACGGACTGGACACCCGCTGTGCGGTGGCGTTCCAGGAGCCACGCCTGCTGCCATGGAAATCCGTGACCAACAACGTTTCCTTGGGCCTTCCGGCGGGCACCGACCGCACCACCGGTGCGGCACGCATCGCAGAGCTGCTCGAACTCGTGGAACTCGATGCCTACAGCGATTTGCGCCCGAGGGAAATCTCCGGCGGCATGGCCCAGCGCGTCTCGCTCGCCCGGGCCCTGGCCCGACGCCCCGGCGTCCTGCTCCTGGACGAACCGTTCGGCGCCCTGGATGCATTGACCCGCTTGAAGATGCAGGATCTCCTGCTGGACATCCACAGCGCGTACCCGACCACGGTCTTGCTGGTCACCCACGACGTTGACGAGGCACTGCAGTTAGCCGACCGCATCGTCGTATTGGGACGCCCGGACGGCGCAACAGCCGCAACCGTCACCCAGCTCCTCACGGTCCCGGGGTCACGTCCGCGAAACCGCAACGATGAAAGCCTCGGCCGAATGCGCAGCTCACTTCTTGCATCGCTCGGCGTTGACGCACACCGCCACTAAACCGGCACCCAAGCACCGTCACTTCACACCACTCGCATCTTCTGAACGAGCGTCCTTCTTGTCGTGCGTTCACCCATTCAAGGAATTCACCCATGAACCGAAACCTTTTCTCACGCCGCACTCTCATTGCCACCTCCGCGCTGGTTGCCGCCACCGCGTTGCTGACCGGTTGCGCCGGCGAGGGCTCGGGCGCTGCGGAAGCCACGACCCTCAACATCGACTTCGCCACCTACAACCCGTTGTCCCTGGTGCTCAAGGAAAAGGGATGGCTGGAAGCCTCGCTGAAGGAACAGGGCGTCACCGTCAACTGGGTGCAGTCGGCCGGTTCGAACAAGGCCAACGAAGCGCTTCGCGCGGGGGCAATCGACGTGGGATCCACCGCGGGTTCCGCCGCCCTGCTGGCCCGGTCCAACGGTTCCCCGATCAAGACCATCGACATCTACTCGCAACCGGAATGGGCCGCCCTGGTTGTTGCCAAGGACTCACCCATCAAGGACGTGAGCGAACTCAAGGGCAAATCGGTCGCCGCCACCAAGGGTACCGACCCCTACTTCTTCTTGCTGCAGGCCCTGGAGCAGGCAGGTCTCGGCCCGGATGACGTGACCGTGGAGAACCTCCAGCACGCCGATGGCCGCGCCGCCCTGGAAAACGGTTCCGTGGATGCCTGGAGTGGATTGGACCCGATCATGGCCGGCGCGGAGGAGAACGGCGCCAGCTTGATCTACCGCAACCTGGATTTCAACACCTACGGTGCCTTGAACGCCAACGAATCCTTCCTGGCGGAGTCCCCGGAAATCGCCCAGGTCGTGGTGGACTCCTACGAAAAGGCCCGCGAATGGGCCGCCAAGAACCAGAAGGAAACCGCGACAATCCTGGCCGACGTGGCAGGGCTGGAAGCACCGGTTGCCGACAAGGTGATCCTCGAGCGTTCCAATCTTGATGTCTCCGCGGTGCCCGGCCAAAAGTTGGTCGACGTCCTGACGGTCGTGGGACCGATCTTTGTCGAGACCGGCGATGTCACCAGCCAGGCCAAGGTCGACACGGCTCTTGATTCCCTCATCGATGATTCCTTCGCCAAAAAGGCCGACGCTTCGAAGGTCAAGGGTTCGTAATGTCTGCCGATTTTTCCCTCAACACCAAGGAAACGACGCCAGCCAGTGCAAGCGGGCCCCGGATCCCGGGCTCGACACTGGGCCGCATCGGGCTCGGCGCACTGGTGCCGCTGCTTGTCCTCGTGCTGTGGCAGAGCGCCACCTCCCTCGGCTGGGTCACCTCCGCACAGCTCCCATCCCCCACGTCGGTGTACTCGGCCGCAGTGGACCTGATCGGGCGCGGGGAACTTGGCACGCACATCGGCATCTCCACCCAACGCGTCCTGGTGGGCTTCGCCATTGGCGCGGTGCTTGGGCTTGGATTTGGCGCCTTGGTTGGACTGTCGCGGCTCGCCGACGCATTGCTGGGCCCCACCATTGGAGCCATTCGTGCGGTGCCGTCGCTGGCCTGGGTTCCCCTGCTGATCTTGTGGATGAAGATCGGTGAAGATTCGAAAATCACGCTGATTGCCATCGGCGCCTTCTTCCCGGTGTTCACCACCGTGTACCTGGCGCTACGCCATGTGGACAAGAACCTCATCGAGGCCGGACGTGCCTTTGGCCTCAAGGGGATCAAGTTGCTGACCACCATCCAGCTGCCTGCCGTGGTTCCTGCCATATTTTCCGGCCTCCGGCTCGCCCTGGCACAGGCTTGGCTTTTCCTGGTGGCTGCGGAACTGATCGCATCTTCCATGGGGCTTGGCTTCCTGCTCACCGATTCACAGAACAACGGCCGGATCGACAGACTGATTCTGGCAATCATCCTGCTGGCAGTGATCGGCAAGGCCACCGATGCACTGGTGGGCCTGGCTGAACGCTGGGCAGTCAGGCGCTGGGCCTAAGGGCAACCAACCACCCGTTTCGAGCGGCCCAGATTTCTGGCGTCACGACGCCGCAACAAGCACCTCCCCGAGACCGGTGCTACTGCCAGGAGCAATGGAGAAAACAATGACTGAAACCCTGCACCCCGTCACGACTGACATCGCCAACGAAGCCTCCCTGACCGAAGCCGAACGGCTCGCATTCTGGGACGCCGCCGCGCGGCGCCTGAGCTGGTCCGAGGACTGGCACACCATCCACACCAGCACCGGTGTCGACCAGGCGGCCAGGCGCGGCCCCGAACTGCGCTGGTTCGAGGGCGGCAAGCTCAATGCCGCCTACAACTGCGTTGACCGGCACGTAGAGGCCGGCCGCGGAGACAAGGTTGCCCTGCACTTCGAGGGCGAGCCCGGGGACAGGACCACCGTCACCTACCAGGACCTGCAGGACCGTGTATCCCGGGCCGCCAATGCGCTGGAGGCACTCGGCATTGGCAAGGGCGACCGCGTGGTCATCTACCTGCCGGTGCTCATCGAAACCATCGTCATCACCCTGGCCTGCGCGCGCATCGGCGCGGTTCATTCGCTGGTCTTCGGCGGCTTCTCCGCCGAGGCGCTGAAGTTCCGTGTCGAGGACACCGGCGCCAAGCTCCTGGTCACCACCGACGGCCAGTTCCGCCGCGGCACCTCGGTCCCGGTCAAGGCGCACGCCGACGAGGCCGTTTCCGGGGACAACGCGATCGAGCACGTGCTGGTCATCAACCGGACCGGGCACACCGACATCAACTGGGTCGAGGGCCGGGACGTGTGGTGGCACGAGACTGTCGACACCGCGAGCACCGAACACGCCCCGGAGGCCTTCGACGCCGAGACCCCGCTGTTCATCATGTACACCTCCGGCACCACCGGGCAGCCCAAGGGCCTGGTCCACACCACCGGCGGCTACCTGACGCAGGCCTCCTGGAGCCACGAGTTCCTCTTCTCCCACCCGGATCCGGCCAAGCGCGAGGACGATGTCCACTGGTGCACGGCCGACCTGGCCTGGGTCACCGCGCACACCTATGAGATCTACGGGCCGCTGTCCAACGGCGTCACCCAGGTCATCTACGAGGGCGTGCCCAACGCCCCGCACCCGGGCCGCCACTTCGAGATCATCGCGCGCTACGGGGTCACGAGCTACTACACCGCGCCCACCCTGGTGCGCTCGCTGATGGGTTGGTTCCCCGAGGGGATCCCGGCCGACTACGACCTGTCCTCGATCCGGCTGGCCGGAACCGTGGGCGAGGCAGTGAACCCGGAGGCGTGGCGCTGGCTGCGTGGCCAGATCGGGCGCGACACCGAGTCCGGCATCCCGATGGTCGACACCTGGTGGCAGTCCGAGACGGGCGCGACGATCCTTTCCCCGCGCCAGGACGACACCGCGTTCAAGCCCGGCTGCGGCACCCGGGCGCTGCCGGGCGTGGCGGTGGACATCGTCGACGATGCCGCGCAAACGGTGGAGAAAAACCTGCAGGGCTACATCGTGCTGACCAAGACCGGGCCGTCCATGGCCAGGACCGTTTGGGGAAACCCCGAGCGCTACTACACCTCCTACTGGGAGAAGTACGCGCAGCAGGGCTGGTTCCTGGCCGGGGACGGCGCGCGCTTCGATGCCGACGGGGACATCTGGATCCTGGGCCGCACGGACGATGTCATCAACATCTCCGGACACCGGCTCTCCACCATCGAGATCGAGTCCGCCCTGGTCACCCACCCGGCGGTTGTCGAGGCCGGGGTCTGCCCGACCGCCGACGCCAAGACCGGCCACGCTGCCACCGCGTTCGTGGTGCCCTTCGACAAGTCGGTGGTTGGAACGGACCTGGCCGGCGAGGCGCTGGCCAGGCAGCAGGCCCTCATCGCCGAGCTGCGCAACCACGTGGCAACCCAGATCGGGCCCATCGCCAAGCCGCGCGACATCGTCTTCGTTCCCGACGTGCCCAAGACCCGCTCGGGCAAGATCATGCGCCGGCTGCTGACCCAGCTTTTCGAGGGCAGCACCCTGGGCGACACCACCAGCCTGCAGAACGAGCCGTGCATCGCTGAAATCAAGGAAATCTGCGAGCGCTAGGCAACTTTCGCGCGCCGGGAAACGCAGCGGAATGCTGCGTTTCCCGACGTGCTTCGAGGCCCGGGCCCCGTTCGCCGCCGCCCTCTTCCCCCTGCCGGGGAAGGGGGCTCAGCCATTCGGCGCCACCGCACCGCTGTAGCCGTAGCGCATGGCACGAGTGGCAGTTAGGCTTGTTGGTGGGTGCCCCGCCCGCCCGGACCGCACGCCGTGATGCGGGGTTCCACGAAATAATTCAGTCCGAAACCGCTCCCGTCGGGGCCAGTTGAAGACCAGCGGAAAAGTTGAGCATGACAAGACCGGTTGAGCTCGAGCCAGTGTCGCGCGAGGCGTCCATGAACATGATGCCCCTGCGACTCGCCGCGGTCTGCGCCAAGCCTCGTGCCAATGCCGATGCCGTCCTCGTTGCCGACCACCGGGAGCGCTGCCCGGAGCCACGCCCGGCCGCATACGGCTCCTTGAAGCGGGCGCTCCACCTTGGTGCCGTGCTGGACTGCCAACGGCACGGGAACACCAGCCGCCACCGGACCTGCATGGGCGACAACCACCACCAAGCTCCTCCGGCGATGCCTAAGCCGCCTGCCGGGGCCCCGGTACCCCAACCCGACAAGTCAACCTAAGAAGGTAGCCATGTCTGAAACCACGAGCGACCAGTGTCCCGTTCCCCACGGCGGCGGCGCCCACACCATTCCCGGCAACGCGAATGCCGAGTGGTGGCCGAACAGGCTCAACCTGGGGATCCTGGCCAAGAACACCCCGGTCTCCAACCCACTTGACGCGGATTTCAGCTACGCCGAGGCCTTCGAGGCCCTGGACCTGGACGCAGTGAAGGCGGACCTCGCCGCGGCCATGACCACGTCGTACGACTGGTGGCCGGCCGACTACGGCCACTACGGCCCGCTCTTCGTGCGCATGGCCTGGCACTCGTCCGGCACCTACCGCAGCCACGACGGGCGCGGCGGCGGCGGGTCGGGCCAGCAGCGCTTCGCCCCGCTGAACTCCTGGCCTGACAACGTCAACCTGGACAAGGCCCGCCGCCTGCTCTGGCCGGTCAAGAAGAAGTACGGCCAGTCCATTTCCTGGGCCGACTTGATCATCCTGGCCGGCAACGTGGCCATGGAGACCATGGGCTTTAGGACCTTCGGCTTTGCCGGCGGTCGGCCCGACGTGTGGGAGGCCGACGACGACGTGTACTGGGGCCCGGAGAAGGTGTGGCTGGACAACGAGCGCTACACCGGTGACCGCGACCTTGCGGCCCCGCTGGCGGCGGTCCAGATGGGCCTGATCTATGTGAACCCGCAGGGTCCGGACGGCCTGGCCGATCCGCTGGCCGCGGCCGTCGACATCCGCGAGACCTTCCGCCGCATGGGCATGAACGACGAGGAGACGGTCGCGCTGATCGCCGGCGGGCACACCTTCGGCAAGGCCCACGGTGCCGAGGCCGAGTCCCACAAGGGTCCCGACCCGGAGGCCGCACCGCTCCAGCTGCAGGGCCTGGGCTGGAAGTCGGGCCATGGCAGTGGCCACGGCGACGACACCATCGGTTCCGGGCTGGAGGTCACCTGGACCTACCACCCGACCCGCTGGGACAACGAGTTCTTCGAGATCCTCTTCGGCTACGAGTGGGAAATGTTCCTCTCCCCCGCCGGAGCCCAGCAGTGGCGCCCGAAGGACGGTGCCGGCGCAGGCACGGTCCCGATGGCCCACAACCCGGAGCAGCGCCGCGAACCGCGCATGCTCACCACCGACCTTTCCCTGCGCCTTGACCCGATCTACGGCCCGATCTCCCGGGACTACATGGAGAACCCGGAGAAGTTCGCCGACGCGTACGCCCGCGCCTGGTTCAAGTTGACCCACCGCGACATGGGCCCGAAGTCCCGCTACCTGGGCAAGGAGGTCCCGGCCGAGGACCTCATTTGGCAGGATCCGCTCCCCGCCGCCCCGGCCGCGACGCTGGGCGATGCGGAGATCGCGGCGCTGAAGGCACTCATCGCCGACTCGGGGCTGAGCGTGAGGCAACTGGTCTCCACCGCATGGAAGGCCGCTTCCACCTTCCGCTCCTCCGACAAGCGCGGCGGCGCCAACGGCGGCCGCATCCGCCTGGAACCACAGGTGTCCTGGGCCGTGAACCAGCCCGCGCAGCTCAGGGACGTCATCGCCACGCTCGAGGCCGTCGTCGCCCGGTTCAACGCCAGCTCAATGGTCAAGACCTCCTTCGCCGACGTGGTGGTGCTGGCGGGCAACGTGGGCGTCGAACAGGCCGCGCGGGCCGCGGGACACGAACTCACCGTCTCGTTCACCCCGGGCCGCGTGGATGCCACCCAGGAACAGACCGATCCGGAGCAATTCGCGTGGCTTGAGCCGGTCGCCGATGCGTTCCGCAACTACGACTCGGGCCTCCTGAAGATGCCCAGTGAGTACCTGCTGATCGACCGCGCGAACCTGCTGGGCCTCTCCGCCCCGGAGATGACCGTGCTGCTCGGTGGCCTGCGCGTGCTGGGCAACAACTGGGACGGTTCGAACCTGGGCGTCTTCACCGACACCCCGGGCGCGCTGACCAACGACTTCTTCGCGAACCTCCTGGAGCTGGGCCTGGAATGGACGCCGGACGCCGAGGAGAAGACCTTCTCCACCACCGACGGCCGCTTCAACGGCAGCCGCGTGGACTTGGTCTTCGGATCGAACTCCGAGCTGCGCGCCCTGGCCGAGGCCTATGCCTCGGACGACGCGAAGGGGAAGTTCGCGCTCGACTTCGCCGCTGCCTGGGCCAAGCTCATGGACGCCGACCGCTTTGAGCTGAGGAGGTAGTCCCCCGCGCCGGCCGGTCAGCCGGCCTCGACCATCTCCCGGACCAGGTGCGCGGCATCGGCGCCGACCCCGGGGATCACCGACGACGGCTCGGCATGCAGCCACGGCAGCCCGATCACGTAGAGCCCCGGCTGGACGGTGACGCCGCGCCGGTGGAGCGGGTAGCCCCAGTCATCGAGGATCGGCAGCCCCAGCCAGGAGAAGTCCAGCCGGTAGCCGGTGGCCCACACCACCGCGGAAATCCCTTCCGCGTCCAGATCCACGCTGGCCTCCCCCTCCGGAACCGGCCCGCGTCCGGTGTCCGGCGGTTCCTGCGGCAGGTCAAGCCCGACGGCAGCTGCATAGGCGTCGAACATCGGCCGGAAGCGGACGTCGAAGTCTGCCTCGGCGAAGGCCACCTGCCCGGCCACGTCCTGGGCGAACCGCACCGTGGAACCCTCAACCCCCCGGACCTTCCCGTGCAGCACCGCACCGCGTTCGGCCAGGCGGCGCGGGGAATCCTCGACCAGGTGCGGATGGCATCCGAAGCGGGCGGCGGGGGTGGGCAGGTCATCCACCGTGGGCACCTGCATGCCGAGCTTCGGGCCCTGGATCAGTATCTGCATGAGCCACCAGTACAGGTTCCGGCCACGATAGCTGCGCGGGGCGGCGGCGCAGGAGGACACCGCCACGTGCACGCGGCGGCCGGCTGCCAGCAGTTCGGCGGCGATCTGCGTTCCGGACTGCCCGCTCCCGACCACCAGCACCGCGCCGGCGGGCAATTGGCCGGGTTCCCGATAGCCGTTGCTGTGCAGCTGCAGGACGGTGCCGGGGAACGCCGCCGCGACCTCCGGCAGGCGCGGCACCTGGTAGGGGCCGGTGGCCAGCACCACCCGGCGCGCCGCAAACGCGGTTTCAGTGCTTTCGACGCGGAAGCCGCCATTGGCCACCGCCAGCCCCGTCACCTCGGTGCCCAGCCGCACCGGTGCCTGAATCCGCCCGGCATAGCCGCGGAACAGCTCGATGACGGCATCACGGCCCAGGTAGGCGTCCGGGTCCGGCCCCTCGTACGGCATGCCGGGCAGTTGGAGGGCGAAGTTCGGCGTGACCAGCCGGAAGCTGTCCCAGCGGTCCTGCCACGCGCCGCCGAGGGTTTGGCGGCGGTCAACCAGCACGTGCCCGATGCCTGCCTGGTTGAGCCAATAGCTGGTGGCGAGCCCGGCCTGGCCTGCCCCGATCACCAGCGTGTCAACTGTTTCGGTACCCATGACGTCCTCCTGGGTTTGTTCCCGAGTGGTCTTGGTACCGAGGCTAGGCGCGCGAGGGGGTGGACGGCTTCGGCCGAATCACCCATCCCGGCCAAATGGGTCGTTCTGTGTAGTGCCCAGGCGCAGGTAGCGCGGTGTGCGGGCCGCATAGTCCGCGTACAGGCTCCCGAATTCTTCGATAAGCCGGCGTTCCTCGCCAAGGATCTCCCGGTGCACCAACAGCGCGGCGGCCGGGAGGGTCAGCGCTGTCCAGCCGCTGCCCGCCGCGGTGCCGATGCCGGCGTGGAGCAGCATCCACGCGAGGTACATCGGGTTGCGGCTGTGGCGGTAGGGCCCGGAGACCACCAGCGCCTGCGGGTGTGCCAACTGAACCGGGCGTGCCGCCCGCCAGGCGGTCACGGCAAGCAGCACGCCCGTACCTGCCAGCACCACCCCCGCGGCCCTTGCCCGGAGAGGTGCGGGATGCCGCCCTGCTGCCGCACCTCTCCGGCCCAGCAACAGGGCGGCACCCAGACCCGCCACATGCTGCGGGGGCACCGGGACGTTGGACAGGCCGCGGTGCCCCCGGGTCGCACAACGGCCCGCCGCGCTAGGGGTTTCCATGCCTTCCGCCGTCCGTGGCCCGTTTCCTCCCGGCGCCTGCGGCGATGCCGCGGTCATAGGCGTACGCGGTGGCGGCTGCCCGGTTCGCCACCCCGATCTTCGTGTAGATGTTGCTCAGGTGCCGGGCGACCGTCTTCTCGCTGAGAAACAGCGTCTCGGCCACCTTGCGGTTGGTCATCCCGGTGGCAACCAGGCGGAGCACCTGGGTTTCACGAGCGGAAATCCGCCCGCCGTTCCCCCGCGCCGATGCCTCCGACACCCCGGGCCCGGCTGCAGGATCGACCTTCATCGCCTTGTCGAACCGGACTGTCGCGGCGACGGCACCCAGCTCGCGCATGGCCGCACCTGCGGCACCCAGCTCCATCCGGGCACCCTCGGCGTCCCCCAGCAACCGGCAGGCCTCGGCCATCGGCAGCCGCGTGAATGCCACCTCCAGGGGCATGTCCAGTGCCGACCACTGCTCCCGCGCGCGGCTGAGCAGCGCCAGTGCCTCCTCGGGACGCTTTCGTGCCAGCAGGATTCTTCCCTGCAGGCACAGCGCCTCGGCCTGCAACTGGACCGAGCCGAAGGAGTGCGAGATTCCGGCCAGTTCCCGGGCCACCTCGGTGGCACGGTCGAGCCGGCCGACCGCCAGCAGCGCTTCCCCGGCCGCGGGAAGCAGCCGCGCCCGGTCGGTGGCGGCCGAGGACTCGGCCAGGGCGCGTTCCAGTGCCGCAGCGGCTTCCCGACCCCGGTCCTGGGCCAGGCGCAGCAGTCCCAACCCGGGTTGCGGCGAGACGCCGAAGCCGTGCGCCAACTCGTAGTGCTGTTCTGCCTCCGCAGCCGCGCCGCGAATCCGTTCGAGTTCGCCCAGCTCGTAGTGGGCAGTGCCCAATGCCGGGTGCCGGGGCCGGGCCAGCCGGTCCGCGGCCCGGGCTGCCTCCGCCGCTGCACTCTCCAGCTCCCCGCGATGGCGCAACAGCTGGGCACGGTGCACCATGCACTGCCCGCGGTACGGGACCAAGTCGGGCTGGCGGTCGCACCAGGCGCCCAGGGCATCGGTCCACTCCCGGGCCCGCGGCACATCGAAGATCCTCCGGCACTCGGAGATCACGGCGCAATAGACGATGCCCACGGCGATCGGGCACACCGCATCGCGGGTGACCACCAGCATGGCTTCGTCGATCAGCGGCAGGGCCTCGGCAATCCGTCCCAGCCGGATCAGGGCCTGGCTTCGCGCGAGGGTGCCGAATGCCAGCAGGTCCGCGTCGCCCAGCCGTTCCCCGGCCTCGAGCACCGTGGTCGCCCCGGCGAGCGCGGACCCGGGATCGGATTCCAGCCGGAAAAGGGTCTCCGGGACCAGCATCAGCACCTGTGCGGCGCAGTCGGGCGGGCAGCGCGGCAACAGCCGCCTGGCGCTGGCGATCCACCCGTGTGCCTGGGCTGCGCCGCCGCCGAGGACCAATTGCAGCACCAGCCAGAATGCGGCCTGGACCGCGTCGGAAAACCGTCCGGCGGCCACGTGGGAATGGTATGCGCGTTCGAGGCTTTCGCGGCTTTCCGCATCGCGGCCCAGCAGATAGGCGACGATGGCCAGCTTCAACAGGTCTGATCCGTCCGGCTGCGCCTCGTCCAGCGCCGCCGCAAGGTACCCGTGCGCGGCCTTCCATTCCCGCCGCGTAAAACTCTCACGGCCCTTCTCCAAGGCCCCGTTTTCCCTCACGCTGAACACCTCTGCGGCCAGAATACCGCAGTTCAGCGGCGCGGCGTCCGCGGCTTCGGTGCCGGTTTGCGCCGCCCGATCCGACGCAGCTAGCGCGAAATCTCCACGTAGGCCATGGACCCGCGCCGGGACAGCGTGACCGGTCCAAGCCCGCTGGCGCGCACCTGGTCAAAGAGCTCGTTGGCGGTCCGGATGCACGCGATGTCGCCGTGGGCCTTCAGCAGCGCAAGGTAGGCGTTGGACCGGGCCGACCCCTTGACCAACGAGGCCAGGAACAATTTCCCGTGTTCCTCGAGTTGCCGCCCCAGCGCACCGACGGTGGCGGCGACGTCCGGGACAAGGTGCAGCAGCCCCAGCCCCAGAATGGTTTCGTAACGGTGGTCCGCGCCGGGCGCGAGCATGTCCCGGCATTCCAGGGTGATCCGCTCGGGCAGCGTGCCGCCGGCGGCACGGGCGATTGACTCGCCCGCCAGCTCCAGCATCGGGGCGCTCATGTCCACCAACGTCGTCTCCCGTGCGCTGGCCACGTGAAGCGTCGCGGTGGCCTGTGCGGTGCCGGCCGCCACCTCCAGCAGCGGGCCTTGCCCGGAGCCGATCGCCTGTGCGGCGAAGATTGAATACTGCCGGGGGTCGGTGCCCCAGAAAACCTTGTTGTAGAGCCTTGAGCCGATCATGGCGTCGTAGGTCTTCGCGCATCGGGCGTAATTCCCGGGGTTCCCAAAAAACGATTCGCTCATGCACACATGGTGCGCCTCGGCGGGCAGGGGTTTCTAGGCCTAGTCCGCATGGATTTTCAGGCGGTCTCCACCAGAAGGACTTGCCCCGTCGGCAGCGGCGTCCGGCAGCTCACCGGCGGCACGGCGTCGGGGGTCGCGTGGTCCTAGACTTCGTCCTCCAGCCGTTCGGTGAGGATTCGCTTTGCCCGCCGCTGCAGGATACCGAGGGATTCCTTGATCAGCGGCGAGGAGATGCTGCCCTTGCGCACGGCGGCGACGATTCTGCGCGAGGGCTGTCCCTGGCCGGAGATGCGCAGTCGCGTCACATTTTCCGCGCTTCCCAGGGGCGCCAATCGCGGCAGCAGCCCCACCCCCATCCCGGCGCCGACGAAGGCGATCTGGGTTTCCCACTCGACGGCCTCGTGGGCAATCCGGGGAGTCACCCCGACTGCCGTGAAGGCCGCGGTGAACAGGGAGTGATAGGTCGACCCGGGGGCTTCGGTGATCCACGGTTCAGTCGCCAGCTCTTCGAGCGTCACCGTTGCCCGCGATGCAAGCCGATGGTCGGAGGGGAGGACCACGTCCAGGGGATCGTTCAGCAACGTGGTCTGCTCGAAGCGCGGGTCTTCTTCGACATAGGTCTGGGACTGCATGGCAACGATGACCGCCAGGTCGATGCGCTCGGCGACCAGCAGGTCGAAGCACCGGTCCGGGTTCGCCTCCAACACCTGCACCACCACCTGCGGGCGCGAGGTGCGCAGCGCCGCGGCCAGCGGCGCGAGCAGCTGGGCGGCCGCGGTGGAAAATCCGCCGAGCCCGAAGTGGGACTGCACCTGCTCCCCGGCCTGAAGCGCCGCGGCCCGCAGCCGCTCCCATTCCGTCATCAACGCGTCGGAGCCCGTCACGAGGAACCTGCCGGTGGCCGTCAGTCGCACCCCCCGCCCGTCCTTCGTCAGCAGCTGCATGCCCAGCACGCGCTGCAGCTCACGCAGCTGTGCCGACACCGCGGAGGGCGAGTATCCGGTGAGTTCCGCGGTTGCCCCGACGGTGCCGGTCCGGGCAAACACTCTGAGCGTGGTGAGTCGCGGGTCGATCATGCACCCATTCTGCATCATTATCCCCAAAATATTGCGCTTTTATTGCAGAGCGTCAATCCCTACCCTCGTGAGTAAGAAGATTTCAGCATTTCGGTGACATGGATCACCATCCGGATCCACGACCCCGCCTGCCACCCCATTCCTCCGAGGAGTAAACACATGTCTGCTTCAGTGAACGTGCCCCTGTCTTCACGCGGCAAGCTCGCTTCGTCATTGCCTGCAGAGCAGCTGGCCGAGATCGCCGAGTTGTTCGACTTCCGGCGCGAAGGGTATTCCCTTGACGCGCCGTTTTATACCGATCCGGCGATCTTCAAGATCGACATGCAGGCCATCTTCGGCGAACACTGGCTCTTTGCCGCAAGCGTCGCGGAGCTCCCGGAACCGGGCGACTACGTGACGGTCGACTACGGACCCTACTCACTGATTGTGCTGCGCAACGACGAGGGCGGCGTGAATGTCCTGCACAACGTGTGCCGCCACCGCGGCGCGCGGGTCCTGACCGAGTCGGCCGGGACCACGGGGAACCTCGTGTGCGGCTACCACTCCTGGACCTATGCCCCCAGCGGCGACTTGATCCACGCCTCCGCGCCCGGGGAAACGAAGTTCGACAAGGGATGCTTTGGCCTCAAGCGCGCCCACAGCCGCGTCAACGCCGGCCTCATCTTCGTCTGCATTGCCGAGGAAGCACCGGCCGACTTCGACGAAACCGCGAAGATCTTCGAGCCCTATCTGGCCCCCCACGACCTCTCGAAGGCGAAGGTCGCCTACCAGCAGAACATCATCGAGGAGGGCAACTGGAAGCTCGTCATGGAGAACAACCGGGAGTGCTACCACTGTGACGGGCACCCGGAACTCGCCTGCTCCCTCTTCCCCACCTGGGGCCTGACCGAGGGCCTGATCCCCCCGCACCTCGAGGAGGTCTGGGACCGCAATACCGAGGCCCAGGCCGCGCTCGAAAAGCGCTGCCAGCGCTATGGCATTCCCTACGAGGTCGTCGAGGAGCTCGACACCCGCGTCGCGGGCATCCGCATCTCGCGCGAGTCCCTCGACGGCGACGGCGAATCATTCTCGCCCGATGGGCACCGGCTCTCCAAGAAGCTGCTCGGGGACCTGCGCGACTTCCGCCTCGGCCGCTGCTCGATGCACCTGCAACCCAACAGCTGGTTCCATTTCCTCGGCGACCACGTCGTCACGTTCGCCGTGTTCCCGGTGAACGAGCACCAGACCCTGGTGCGCACCACCTGGCTGGTCGCCGATGACGCCGTGGAGGGCGACGACTACGACCTGGAGAAACTCACGCACACCTGGAAGCAGACCAACCTGCAGGACAAGGCGTTCGTCGAGCTGTGCCAGAAGGGCGCAAACAGCCCCGCCTACGAGCCCGGCCCGTACATGAAGAGCGAATACCAGGTCGAGGCATTCATCAACTGGTACGTCCAGCGCGTGCAGGAGCACCTGTCGTGACCATGACCACGACCGAGCCCACCACCTCAACCATGACCGAGCCTACGACCGTGAGCGAGCCCACCACCACGACCATTACCGCGCCCCATCAGGAGCCACAGCGCATTCGCGGCCTGGAAATGCCGTGGAACCGGGTGCTGGGCAGCACCGAGGGACCTGCCAGTGCCGCCCGCGCACTGGGCCCCTGGCATCCGCAGGAGTTCCTGGCCGAATGCGTCGAGATTGTTCCCGAGGTCGGGGGCATGCTGACCTTCGTGTTCCGCCGCGCCGACGGCGCGCCCCTGGCGTTCCGTCCGGGCCAATACGTGAACATCGCCTTCCCCGTGAACGGCGAGGGCGGGGACCCGATGGACCGCAGCTACTCCTTGTCCAGTTCGCCCACGAAACCGTGGACCTTCGACATCACGGTGAAGCGCGATCCCAAGGGCCGGGTCTCGCCCTGGGTGCACGAAAACATCGGACCCGGCACGGTGCTCGAGATGCTCGGGCCCGTCGGCGCCTTTCACCTGCCCGACGCCGACCGGCGGGCACGCTACCTCCTGCTGGCCGCGGGAGCCGGAATCACCCCCATCATGTCCATGCTGCGGACCATCCACTCACTGCCCGGACAGGCCGACGTGGTGGTGCTGTACCACGGGGCCGAACCCGGGGGCTTCGCCTTCCACCAGGAATTGGGCTACATCGCCACCGTGGACTCCCGCGTCGCCGTCCACTTCTCCCTGGGCGACCGCCAGGTACCCGAGGACTGGGAAGGCCTCACCGGACGGCTGTCCACCGCGATGCTCGACGAGGTGGCGCCCGACGCCAACGGACGCCAGGTCTACGCCTGCGGCCCCGAGGGCTACCTGAACAACGTGTCCGAACTGCTCGCCGCGGTCGGCGTCGACGACACCTCCATCCACATGGAATTCTTCTCCGGAGACCGCCAGACCATCCTGGAATACGAGGCCGAAGTCGCCCTGGCCGGAGAGATCGCCGAAGAAATCGCCGAGGAAATCGCCGATTCCGCGGAGGACTACTACGAAAGCCAGCCCAGCGCGCTCGGTCTCTACGAACCGGCCTACGACGACGAGGGAACCCTGGAGGCCACTGGAATGCCGCTCGAGGCGGCCAACCCCGACTTTGCCGCACCAGAACCCGTCGATTCCGAGGTTCCGGCCACCGAGGCAGAGCCCGAGGAAACAGCGGACCCCTCCGCCCCCGACGCCTCTTCGTTCGACACCGTCGGCACCGGAAGCCTCACCCTGTCCTTTGTTCGCACGGGCATCAATGTCCTGATCAATCCCGAGGAAAAGATCCTCGGCGCGGCCAAACGGGCGGGTGTCAGGATCGGCGCGAACTGCCAGGAAGGCATGTGCGGCTCCTGCAAGATCGTCAAGCTCTCCGGGGACGTCGAGATGAACCACCAGGGCGGGATCCGGGCACGGGAAATCGAGGCCGGAAAGTTCCTGCCGTGCTGCTCGACCGCGCGGACGGACCTGGTGATCGACGCCTAGCCGGGGGGCCGGGCAGGCTCAGCGCGCGATCGCCGGCGCCAGTTCCCGCACGAGTTCCGCCAGCCGCGTCGGATCGATGTGGACCACTTCCCCGTTTTCCACCTTGGTGCCCAACGGTTCGCCGGGGAGCGCGTCGCGCACGATCCGCATCGTGGCGCCGTGGCTGACAACCAGGATGCGGCGCCCGGGATTCGCCTCGAGAAGCCGCTGCAGGGCCGGCACCGCACGGTGCAGCACGTCCTGCCTGTCCTCGGTCCGCTCCGCCAGCAGCCTGGCCTCCGCGTCGGGAATCTCGGCCATGATCCGGCCCTCGAGCGGGCCAAAGCCGCGCTCGATCACCTCGGGCACCGGGTCGCCGGTTTCGGCCTGAAGCTCCTCGGCGATCAACTGCGCGGTCCGGGCGGCACGGGAAAGCGGCGAGCCGAGCACCAGGTCCCAGCCCTGGCCCCGAAGTTTCCGTCCAACCCCGCGCGCCTGTTCGCGGCCCGTCCCGTTGAGTTCGATGTCGGTGCGCCCCTGCAGGCGCCCGGCGAGGTTCCAGTCGGTTTGCCCGTGTCGTACCAGTGCCAGCGCGGTGTCCATGGCTCGAGCATAGGCGCTGCGCGGCGGCGGCCGGGAATCGCGCGGGCTGTGCCTCGCGCAACGTAAGGACTCAAACTTGGGTCACAATCGGACATATTGAGAGACTGTTACAACCATCCCGAGCGGCCGAGAGATCTGGTTTGATGACGCCGCAGCAACCTGCCACAGCCGGTGGTTACGGTGCTACCGCCAGAAACGATGGAGCTGCTTTCCGCCCGAACCCGGACGGGTAAGCGACATTGATCCCGGGATTCCTGCCGCGATGGCCCCACGCATGCGCGGGGCCGAAGAACCAGTCGACAAGGAGTCGCAAGCCACCATGGCCGAACACCAATTTGGATTCCGCACGCGTGCGCTGCACGCCGGCGGCACCCCCGACGCCGAGCACGGCTCGCGCGCCGTTCCGATCTACCAGACCACCTCGTTTGTCTTCAAAGATTCCGACGACGCAGCCAACCTCTTTGCGCTGCAGAAGTACGGCAACATCTACTCGCGCATCGGCAACCCCACGGTGGCCGCATTCGAGGAGCGCATTGCGTCCCTCGAGGGCGGCATCGGCGCGGTGGCCACCGGCTCGGGCATGGCCGCCGAGTTCATCACCTTCGCCGCGCTGGCCGGGGCCGGGGACCACATCGTGGCCTCCTCCAAGCTCTACGGCGGCACCATCACGCAGCTGGACGTGACCCTGCGCCGCTTCGGGGTCTCGACGACATTCATCGACTCCACGGATCCGGCCGAGTTCGCCGCCGCCATCCAGGAGAACACCAAGGCCGTGTACACCGAGGTCGTGGCCAACCCCTCGGGCGACATCGCCGACCTCAAGGGCCTGGCCGAGGTCGCCCACGCCGCGGGCCTCCCGCTGGTGGTCGACTCGACGCTGACTCCCCCGTACCTCCTGCGCCCCATCGAACACGGCGCCGACATCGTGATCCACTCCGCCACCAAGTTCCTCGGCGGACACGGCACCACCCTGGGCGGGGTCGTCGTGGAGGCCGGCACGTTCAACTGGGGCAACGGCAAGTTCCCCGCGATGACCGAGCCGGTGGCCTCCTACGGCAACGTCTCCTGGTGGGACAACTTCGGCGAGTACGGCTTCCTGACCAAGCTGCGTTCCGAGCAGCTGCGCGACATCGGCCCGGCGCTCCCGGCCCAGTCGGCCTTCCAGCTGCTGCAGGGAGTCGAGACCCTGCCCCAGCGCATGGACTCGCACCTTTCCAATGCCAAGGCCGTGGCCGAATGGCTCGAGGCCGATGAGCGCATCAGCTACGTGAACTATGCCGGGCTGCCCTCGCACCCGCACCATGAGCGCGCCAAGGAGCTGCTGCCCCTGGGCGTCGGCTCGGTGTTCAGCTTTGGCGTCAAGGGCGGCCGCGCCGCCGGCACCGCCTTCATCGAGGCGCTGCAGCTGGCCAGCCACCTGGCCAACATCGGCGACGTGCGCACCCTGGTGCTGCACCCCGCTTCCACCACCCACCAGCAGCTCTCCGCCGAGCAGCTGGTTGCCGCCGGCGTGCCGGAGGACCTGATCCGCTTCTCGGTGGGCCTGGAGGACCTCGAGGACATCCTCTGGGACCTGGACCAGGCGCTGACCGCCTCGCAGCAGGTGGCAGATGCCCCCGCCGGGGAAAGCTACGACGGGGCGGCCTGCTCCATCGACGCCGCCCGCGCGGCCGCCGTGACGGGAGCCAAGTAATGAGCAACGCAGTCCAGATCCGCACCTGGGAAGGCCCGAACGCGGCCGAACGCCTCGAGATCCTGCGCAACACCAAGTCGATCGCGATCGTGGGCGCCTCCAACAAGCCCTCGCGCGCCAGCTACTTCGTGGCGACCTACCTGCTGTCCTCCTCCAAGTACAAGGTCTACTTCGTGAACCCGGTGCTCGATGAGATCCTGGGCCAGCCGGTCTACAAGTCGCTGGCGGACCTGCCGGAGACCCCGGACCTGGTGGAGGTCTTCCGCAAGCACGACGACCTGCCCGGTGTCCTGGACGAGTCGATCGCCGTCGGCGCCAAGACCCTGTGGCTGCAGCTGGGTTCCTGGCACGAGGAGGTCGCGGCCAAGGCCGAGGCCAACGGCCTGAACGTGGTGATGGACCGCTGCGTGAAGATCGAGCACGCCCGCTTCCACGGCGGGCTGCGCCTGGCCGGCTTCAACACCGGCGTCATTTCCTCCAAGCGCCAGCTGCTCGCCTAGCAGGACCGGCGGCGCAAGAACAAGGGTCCGTTCCCGAAACCAAGTGGTTTCGGGAACGGACCCTTCGTCGTCGGCGGGAACCCGCGGGATCTCCCGCCCGGTCTCCGGTGCCGGCCCGACGCTCAGCGGCGGGCCATGGCTGTCTTTACCACTCGGTGTCGTCGTCGTCGGCCTCGGAGATCCCAAGGTCCGGCTGCTGGTTCGAATCGAACTCGGCCCAGGCCTCGGCAAACCCGAGGATGTCCTCGAGCGCCTCCTCCTCGTCGTCGTCCAGCAACTCCAGGGCCTCGGGGGTGTCGAGGATGATTCCGATCGCCGAGGCAGGGTGTTCCTCGAAGTAGTCGATCGGCGAGTAGTCGGAGTTGAAGGTCATGTCCTTGCTCTGCCCATACAGTTCAATGAAGGCCCGCACCGCCTTCGGCACACGGGCCAGGTCCAGGCCGGACAATGAGTCGTTGTAGGCCTGCGCCGTTGCCTCGGCCCATTCCTCGATGATGGCTTCATTCATTTGTGTATCGGTATTGCCCACTGCCCTGTCCTGCCTAATTGGAGTTACATCGAGCACCAATAGTAGTGGGCGGAGCCCGAAGCGTACATGCCGGAAAATGTGAAATTCGTTGGTCTAATACAGGCGCCTCGCTTGCGCCGATCCGCCGGCCCCGGGGGAAGGCAAAAGGGAACCCGTGCGGGCACCTGGACGGCGGCGGCACGGGTTCCCCGGGCAGTGCCTTGTTACAGCCGGCGGTTGGCCAGCACGGGCAGGAACTCGCGCACCTCGTCGATGCGCCGGCGGGTGACGTCGGTCGTCACCAGGCCCTCGGCGTCGTCGCCCAGGTACTCGATGGGCACGCCCATGGGGTCCAGGATCGCTGAGTGCCCGATGGTGTGGCTCGAGCTGGTTCCGGCGGCCGCGACCCAGACCGTGTTCTCGATCGCGCGGGCTCGCAGCAGCGTTTCCCAGTGCTCGATCTTGTGCTCGCCCTTGAACCAGGCGGCGGCCACCAGCAACAGCTCGGCACCCTCGTTGACCAGCCTCCGGGCAATTTCCGGGAAGCGCAGGTCGTAGCAGGTGAACACCCCGACCTTCATGCCGGCGATCTCGAACACGGGGACCTCGGCGACGTCCCCGGCCTTGATCGACTTGGATTCCTGGTAGGAGAAGGCGTCGTAGAGGTGGATCTTGCGGTAGGTGCCCAGGATCTTCCCGTCGTCCCCCAGCACCGCCAGCGTGTTGTAGGGCCGTTCGTCGCCGCTCTGCTCATAGCCGCCGGCCACGATGGCAACCTTGTGCTCCGCTGCCATGAAGGAGAGCTGCTGGACGAACTTCGTCCAGTTCCCTTCGATGGCGGCGTTCAGCGGACCAGTCACCTGGGAAACGGCGAGCATGGCCTCTTCGGGAAACAGCACCAGGTCGGCGTCTTCGGCCTTCGCCTTGGCAACCAGTCGTTCCATGGTTTCCAAGTTGTCGGCGACCGACCCGGTGGGGGCAAATTGACCAACGCTGACCTTCATGGCGATTCCCTTCGTCGCGGAGTGCTTTCACCCAGCCTAGCGACAATCACCCATCCGGTGGATCGGCTGCACCTATTTTGGCCCCGGCCCGAACAATGTGACGGGAAGGCACACGCAAGGGAGGCTGCGCGTCCTTCCGCCGCGGGTACGGCAGGATGCCGGGGATACGGCGAGGGCGCGGCACCGGCCGGTTCAAATGAACCCGGCCCGCACCGCGCCCTCGCGCGTGCCCGGACTTAGTCGTTGATCAAGTCGTGGCGGACGATCGTCTGCTCGCGGTCCGGTCCCACGCCGATGGCGGAGAAGCGGGTGCCGCTCATGGCCTCAAGCGCCAACACGTAGTCGCGGGCGTTCTTCGGCAGGTCATCGAGCGTGCGGGCTCCGGTGATGTCCTCAGTCCAGCCCTCGAAATACTCGAAGATCGGCTTGGCGTGGTGGAAATCGGTCTGCGTCATCGGCATTTCGTCGTGGCGCACCCCGTCCACGTCGTAGGCCACGCACACCGGGATCTTCTCGATGTTCGTCAGCACGTCGAGCTTGGTGACGAAGTAGTCGGTGAAGCCGTTCACGCGCGAGGCGTGGCGGGCCAGGACCGCGTCGTACCAGCCGCAGCGACGCGGGCGGCCGGTGTTCACGCCGAACTCGCCGCCGGTCTTCTGCAGGTATTCACCCATCTCATCGAACAGTTCGGTGGGGAACGGACCTGCGCCCACGCGGGTGGTGTAGGCCTTGATGATGCCGATCGAGCGGCTGATGCGGGTCGGGCCAATGCCCGAGCCGACCGACGCACCGCCGGCGGTCGGGTTAGAGGACGTCACGAACGGGTAGGTGCCGTGGTCCACGTCCAGGAACGTGGCCTGGCCGCCCTCCATGAGCACGACCTTCCCGGCGTCCAGCGCGTTGTTCAGCTCGAGGGTCGCATCGATCACCAGCGGACGCAGGCGCTCGGCGTAGGAGAGGAAATACTCGACGATTTCCTCGATCTCGACGCTGCGGCGGTTGTAGACCTTGACCAGCAGCTCGTTCTTCTGGCGCAGGGCGCCCTCGACCTTTTGGCGCAGGATGGATTCGTCGAAGACGTCCTGCACGCGAATGCCCAGGCGACCGATCTTGTCCATGTAGGCAGGGCCAATGCCGCGCCCGGTGGTGCCGATGGCACGCTTGCCCAGGAAGCGTTCGGTGACCTTGTCCATGGTCTGGTGGTACGGGGCCACCAGGTGCGCGTTGGCCGACACGCGCAGTTTGGAGGTGTCGGCACCTCGTGCCTGCAGGCCCTCGATTTCTTCGAAGAGCGCCTCGAGGTTGACCACGCAGCCGTTGCCGATGATCGGGATGGCATTTGGCGAAAGAATGCCGGCGGGAAGGAGCTTGAGCTCATACTTTTCACCGCCAACGACGACTGTATGACCTGCGTTGTTGCCGCCGTTTGGCTTTACAACGTAGTCAACCTGGCCACCCAATAGGTCAGTGGCCTTGCCTTTGCCTTCGTCGCCCCACTGGGCGCCGACGATCACGATTGCTGGCATGGGATCCTCCCCCTTGCTCGATTCAGCGCGGCCGGCAAAAATGCCGGGTCCCGGCGGTGCCGGGCGCAGAAATGCCCCTCGCTCTTCGAATGGCCCAAGCAGGATCAGGAAGAACAGTAAGGGGCTCTTACGTCACGAGTTTACCCGATGCAGCATCAATGGGTTGATTTATGCTTCCCGCGGCTGGTCTTCTGCGTCGATCGCGGCCGACAAGGCGGCCCGGGCCAGCGTTTCCCAATGCTCGATAGAGCTTTCCGGAACCGACACCCAATCGCGGAAGGGCCGCCCCTGGCCCGAGGGGTCGAAAAGTTTGGCCCCGGGATGCTTCAGGGCCTCGAGCATGACCTCGCTCTCGCGGCCCACCTTGAATGCCATGGTGTCCTCGAGCAGGCAGGCGATGGCCTTGGCCTCGTACTTCAAGGCATCCTTGCCAAACATCTTTCCGGCAGCAACTCCCTCGCCAAGCAGGGCACGGGTGAGCCGCTGAAACTCTTTCATGGCCTCGGGTGTAGGAAATTGCATACTCATGTCCCCATCAAACCCCGCCACTGCCCCTTGCGTCGAGTGATCGGCGAAAAGACTTTTCGCGGGAACCTGTCGCAGCATCCGGCGCAGAATTGATGACGCGGAGTATTTGCGCATATTCATACTTGCGAGAAGCGCCGCCTAGACTGGGATCCATGGCCCTGACGCGTGAACAACTCATTGATGCCGCCGTGGGCGTGCTCTCGGAGTTTGGCCTGGCCGACCTCTCCATGCGCCGCCTGGCCCGGGAACTCGACGTGCAGGTCGGGGCGTTGTACTGGCACGTGAAGTCCAAGCAGGAACTCCTCGTGGATGTTGCCGCCCGGCTCCTCGACGCCGTGCCCCGGCCCGATTCCCCCACCCCGGCGTTGGCGCCCATGGCCATTGCCGCGCTGCTGCGCCAGCTGCGCACCGCCTTGATCGCGGTTCCGGACTCGGCCGAGGTCATGCAGCTCGCCCAGTCCATGCGCCCAGAGTCCCTGGACCCGCTGGGCTGGCTTTTGGAATTCCTGCGGATCGCGGGCGTCCCCGAGAGCGACGCGGCCTATGCCCGGCACGTTCTGGTCAACCACCTGCTCGGGTCGATCGGCGCCCATCAGGAGGCGCAGGCACTGGCCGCCGGCGCCGAACCCACCGAGGCGTCAACGGCCTGGGGTGACGAGGCCTTCGACTACGGCGTGCGGGTGATCCTGCAAGGGATGGCCCTGGAGCACAGTAGCGCCTAGTTGCCCAGGCGACCGTTGGAGGCGTCCAGATAGCAGGCGCCACAGAGGGATTCGTACCAGACCTCGTCACCGTCGATGGCCACCTGGTCTCCGTCGAAGATGATCTCGTTTCCGATGCGACGGGTGTTGAACACCGCTTTCTTGCCGCAGCGGCAAATCGTCTTGAGTTCCTCAAGGCTGTGCGCGATCTCCAGCAGGCGCCGCGACCCGGGAAAAGCATGGGTGCGGAAGTCAGAGCGGATCCCGTAGGCCAGCACGGGGACGTTGTCCAGGATGGCGATGCGGAACAGGTCATCGACCTGTTCCGGCGTCAGGAACTGGGCCTCGTCGACCAGCAGGCACGCCACCGGCGGCGCATCCACGTGCTGCAACAGGGCATCCGGGTCGTCCCCGGCGACTTTAGTGGCAAAAAGCTCCCGGGCATTCGCTGACGGCGGGATGAGGAAATCCACGTCGCGGCTCATTCCCAGCCGGGAAACTATTGCCGCGTCGCCCTTGGTGTCGATCCCCGGCTTCGCCAAAAGGACCCGCTGCCCGCGCTCTTCATAGTTGAATGCGGTCTGGAGAAGACCCGTGGACTTGCCGGAATTCATTGCCCCATAACGGAAGTACAGCTTCGCCACATCGTTCCTTTCGAGTTGGACGCCGTGGACGATTCTATGCGCAACCGAACCCCTGCCCCTTCCGGCGCCTGCCCTTTCGACGAAGGCGCCCGGCCTCGCCGAACGGTCCTTTGGACGAACCGTCCGGCGCTGCCGGGCATTTTCAACGTGCACGCAAATCTACTTGTGAGTTATGCCAAGTCCTCCACGAGAGCCATGTCCTGACGCTCCTCCCCGACAGGGACCATGCGTTTGCGCAGCAGAAAATAGAGCGCCCCGACGACAAGGGCGAAAGGGACGCCAAAAACAAGCGTCATCGTAAATTCGTCGGTAAACAGCGTGGTGACCAGCAGGGCCGCCATGAGCAACGCCCCCAATAGCGAGCCCAGGGGATAGAAGGGAAGCCTGTAGGCAAGCTTTTGGCCGCTGCGCTTATGGTGGCGACGGAAATACAGATGGGTGACAAAGATCAGCATCCAGGTGGCCATGGCGCCAAACATTGACAAGGCCATCATCACGGTGAATCCGGTTTCCGGATTGGCCGCATAGATCAACGTCGCCACGGCGATGCCTCCTGCCGAAAGCAGAAGTGCGTTCACCGGGGCGCCGTTCTTGCGCACCTTTCCAAAAACCCGCGGGGCTTGGCCACCGCGCGAGAGCGAAAACATCATGCGCGTGGAAATGTAGAGCTGCGAATTCATGGCCGACAACGCCGCAACAATAACCACGAAATTCAGGATGGAATCGGCATATGGGATGCCGATGACCTGCATGACAGTGACAAAGGGGCTCCCGCCCTCCAATATCTTGCTTACCGGCGCGATGGCGAGAATCAGAGACAGGGTCAGGATGTAAAAAAGGAAGAGGCGCAGCAAGGTGACCTTGAAGGCCTTCTTGACCGCCGTTTCCGGTTCCTTGGCTTCACCGGCCGCGATGGCAATCATTTCGATGCTCAGGTACGAGAAGATCGCGACAATCACGGCGAACCACACTCCCTTGAAACCGCCAAGGAAGAAGCCGCCGTCGGCGTGGTAGTTTTGCATCCCGAAGTCCGGATTTGTGCCGCCGAACACCAGTGCGGCGGCAACAACGATGAACCCGACAATGGCGAAGACCTTGGTTGCGGAGAACCAGTATTCGAGGGTGCCGAATGCCTTGACGTTGAACATGTTGACAGCGATGAGCAACGTAGAGAATCCGAGGACCCAAACGATCGGCGGGACGGCCGGGAACCACATCTGCATGTAATCCCCCACCGCGGTGACTTCCGTTCCCACCGCCAGCACGATGCACGACCAATACAGGTATTTGATCATGAACCCCGCCAGGGGGCTGATGTAGTGCTCTGCAAAAGCACCAAAGGATCCGGTGGTTGCGTGTGCAACCGTCATCTCCGACAGTGCGCCCATCAAAAGCAGGGCGATAAGGCCCCCGATGACGTAGCTGATGATGACGCTTGGGCCGGCAAAGGAGATGGCAAATTTGCTGCCCAGAAAGAGGCCTGTCCCGATGGCCCCGCCCAAGGCAATCATGCCCAGTTGGCGGGAGGTCAGCTGCCGGGACAGCCCGGCTTCCCGTTTCTTGATGCTATCCAACGACGAACTCATGAATTACCTCGAATCATTGTGTACGAGTGAAGCGGAGCAGTAGTTTTTGGGTACGACAAACCTGTGGGCGGTCCGAGTGCCTGTGGGCCGCCCACCATGAAGACTTGTAAAGGAGTTGTCCCTTTAGGTGACAGCCTGACGCGTGCGGTAGGCCGGGACGTCCCAGGCGCGGGTTTCCAGGATGTCGCGCAGGATTTCCACTGCGTCCCAGATATCGGTGAAGGAAAGGTAGAGCGGCGTGAGTCCGAAGCGCAGCACCTCTGGCTCGCGGTAGTCGCCAATGACGCCCCGGTCAATCAATGCCTGGATGATGGCATAGCCCTCGGGGTGGCGGAAGCTGACATGGCTCCCGCGTTCGGCATGGTTTTCCGGCGTCACGAGCTCCAGCCCGAATTCCCCGCAGCGCTCGCGCACCAGGGCGATGAACACGTCGGACAGTGCGAGTGACTTGGCCCGAACCAGGCCCATGTCGGCCTCCAGCGACACGTCCAGGCCGCATTCGATCATGGCCATGGATGTGATGGGCTGGGTGCCGCACAGGAAACGGCGAACATCGTTGGCGGCCGTGTAGCTGTCGGCCATGGCGAATGGCGCGGCATGCGACCACCACCCGGTGAGGGGCTGCCAGAAACGGCCCTGATGGCGGGCATTGACCCAAATGAAGGCCGGAGAACCAGGTCCACCGTTGAGGTACTTGTAGGTGCAGCCAACTGCATAGTCGGCGTTCGCACCGTTGAGGTCCACCGGGACGGCGCCGGCGGCGTGGGCGAGGTCCCAGATGACCAGGGCACCGGATTGATGCGCGGCAGCGGTGACCGCACCCATGTCCCACATGGCGCCGGTTCGGTAGTTGACGTGTGACAAGGCTAGTACGGCGACGGAGTCATCCAGCGCCTGCTCCAGGGATAGGTTCTCGTCGATGAGGCGCACTTCGTAGTGATCGTTGGCTGTGGCGTTGACCGAGTTCAGGAAGTCACTGATGCCCTCGGCAATGTAGATGTCGGTGGGGAAGTTGTCGCGCTCGGTCAAGATGACGCGGCGGGACGGAGCATCCTGCTGCTGGATGCGCACGGCCGAGGCGAGCGCTTTGAACAGGTTCAGGCTGGTCGTGTCGGTGACGACGGTCTCGCCGTCGTTTCCGCCGATGAGCTTGGAAAGCTTGTCGCCCAATCGGCTGGGGAGCTCAAACCAACCGGAGGTGTTCCACGAGCGGATCAGGCCCTGGCCCCATTCGTTGTTGATGACTTCGGCAGCCCGTTCGGCGGCACCGCGCGGCAGCGGGCCAAGCGAGTTTCCGTCAAGGTAGATCAAGCCCTCCGGGATGGAAAAACGTCCACGGAAAGACGCCAGTGCATCCACCGCATCCTCCGCTTGGAGACTTGCGCGATCCGTGTGGGTGGGTGTTCTCATGATCGGATTTATGGCCTTTCGGGAATCAATGGCGTTCCCCTGCCGCGGAATTCGTGCCACGGCGAGGAAAACCCATCATAGAATTATTCACGATGCACTGGATAGGACCTTGAACAAGTGCTCAAAATAATGGGAGTTTTTCGTGCTTAATTCTGAATCCATCAGGAATCATGACAGCCAGCGAAATGCTGTTCGGCTCGATGAAGTGGATCTGCGGATACTTCGCGAACTCAGCACCGACGCGCGCATCCCCAATAACCTTCTGGCCTCACGTGCGGGGGTCGCCCCGTCCACCTGCCTGAGTCGCGTCCGCGCACTCCAGGAGTCCGGGGTGATTCGCGGGTTCCATGCGGACCTGGACCCGGCAAAACTGGGCTTGCGCATCGCCGCCATGGTGTCCGTGGTGGTCCGCTCCGACTCCCGCGATTCCATGCTGGAATCCGCACGCACCCTGCGCGGGCTTCCGGAGGTCCAGGACGTGTTTGTACTTGGAGGAACCCCGGACATCTTGGTTCACGTCGTCACCGATTCCATCGAGTCACTGAGGGATTTCGTGGCCAAGAATCTCGGAGCGAATGCCGCCTTTTCGTCCACGCAAACCAATATCGTCTTTGAGCACCTGTCCCCCGCCAAAAAAGCCTGACGAACACAGGGAAAGCCTTTGGGCACCTACGGGGCTGCTTCCGCATAGGCGCGCAACGATTTCAAGGTATCGGCCTCGGAGCCGGCAATAGCGGCCAGAAGGTCCCCGACCTCTTTTCGAAGTTTCTTGGCCGCTTCGACGTTGATCGTCAGCCGGACCCGAGTCTGTGCTGATTCTCCGGCGAGCGCATACCGGTAGTGCACGCTGATGTCTCCCCCGCCGGAAGTCAGGGTAATGGCCTTCTGCTCGACCAATTCCGAAATCACCAATTGACGTTCATGGAATCCGGAACGGTAGTCCAGGACTGTCCCGAGGCTCGTGAGTTGCTCGGCCTCCATCGAATCAACGCCGGGCATCCATTTGGGCGCGGCCACCCAATCGGTAAGCAGTTCCCACACTCGCGGCACCGAGAGGTGAATCAGCTCCTGGGAATCCAAAGCCTGAAACTGTGTCATAGCCGAATCGTGTCACGCCGCAGCCCAAAATGAAACGCCTACAGACCCTTTTGCCTCTTGCGCATCACGAGGGTCAAGGTACCGCCCAGCAGTAGTACCAACCCGAGACCACCCATGACTACGGTGCCGTTGCTGCCGGTATTTGCCAGTTCATGCCGTTGGGATTCGACAAGGGGTTTGACGACTGCCTGGGCAACTTGCTTATTCTGGACCACGGGCTTGGTGACGGTCGCAGCGGGCTTGATTTCAATATCTCGCTCTTCTGGCTGTTGCGTCGGCGTGGTCGGCTCCGGCGACTCCGATTCGGGGAAATCCCATTCGCCGAAGCCCGCCAGAATCCCGTCAAAGGCTTCCTGTGCCCACTCGGGGTTGTCGGGGAAGAGCTCATTGAGGTACTCCCACAAATCGTCCAGGTATGCTTCGTCACCAGTGGCCATAAAGCCCGTCAGGATATCAACGATTTCAAGGAATGGGGGCCACACCATCAACGCCTCGACGTACTCTTCGATGAAAACCGCGCCCTCGTCGGAATCCAGGAAGTCGTTCCACTGGTTTTCGTCCCAGGTCTCGGAGCCTTCCGGCATCGTAATGTTCGGCAGGTCTGGCTCCTCGGGAAGTTCTTCGTCCATCAGTGGCGGGGCTGTCTTACCAACGGCTTCGCTTGCACTTGTTTCCTCCGCGGCCCGTTGGTCCGTGGTTTCCTCTGGAGTGGTTCCCGGGTCAACGACTCGGATGTCCGTGTCGACCGTTGCGTCGGAGTCGGATGGCGCGGCATCTGCCTGCCCTGGATCGTCCGCCGCGACGGAGCCATCCTTCACAGGCAGCTCCATGCTCTCCACAAGCGACGAGTCGTTTGGCTCGGTTCCCCCGATCGGGTCAGGGCCCTGCGTTTCGGTGGTGGATGAATCATTTCCCGCCGATTCTTCCGGCACAGGCTGCCCATCGACCGGCGCTTGTCCCGCCTCCGTGCTGCCGGCGTCGGCATCACCAACCGTGGGCTCGGCCATGGGAGCACCGGCCGGCTCCTGGCTGCTAACCTGCACTCCCCCTGCGTTTGCGGCTGCCTCTGAACCGGCATCAGGGGCCGATTCGGCCGTCGATACGAGCTGCGCGGGTGCGATCGAGGTGTTGGCGCCTTCTTCAGGAGGCAGCGCTTGAGCCACCAGGGGGCTAAGCATCAGGCCCGAGGCCATCACCGTTCCGAGCAACGCAGTACGAATTCGAGGTGCCATGTCAGTCCTGTCCCAGAGATTGGTGCGGTGGAAACAGGATCCGGTGCCACGTGACGTCCCCTTGACCCGTGCCCTGCAGTCAACGTGGAAGGTGCGCCACGTGTCAGATCAATCTATGGCAATGACAGGGTTTCGCCTAGTCACGATTTGGAATCGGATTCCCCGCTACCCGGCCCCTAACCCACCCACGCGGCTGAAACCCCTCAGATTCGAGTCGGCTCCAACGGTCGCATCAAAATGCCGCGCGGCTGCCTCTGTTTCCTCCAGGTTCGTGGTTTCCTTCTATGCGAATGAAGCCTTCGACCTGCGGGCCAGAGCGTCGGGCGGACAGCTTGCGCACCGAATGTCCTGAGGAAACGTCTCAGGTCTTTGTGATGGGCATTCGGAGAGAATCAAACCACCATTCACGAATCCTCATCTAGAGAGCCGTCCCTGCTTTCCGCAGCGTCCTGCGACAGCTTGCTGCCGGTCGACTCTTGAACGCGAAGGCCTATGAGCCGCCTGGCACCGTGCCACCGGTATTTTTGCGGTCCGCGAGATACCGGACATGGGCGCCAATGATGGAACCGGCGATTCCGCTGAGCAACCATGTCGGAAGCCCAAGGACCAGTGGGCTTTGCGCTGAAATGAGAACTGCCCCAATCACAAGGAAGCCAAGGACCAAGACAGCGCGGGCGGCATTCGGAGGCAACACAAAGAAGGCGGTAGCACCGTACAAAATCCCTAACGTCACTGCGAGCAAAACGATGGATAGGGCCGGCAGGCCAGTCGTTCCCAACGTCAATATGGCAGCCGCTACCGGGCCAATGACGGCTACACCCCATTGAATCGCGTCAGCGCCCTTTGGGTACCGGCGATTGTTCGATTCACGTTTCATCGTCCACGGGCACCATTCCGTTTGCCGATTTCACGAGCGGCAGTCCATTGATCACTGGATTCGTTTCCCGCCATGGATCAGGACGGCCGGGAGCCATGCGACCAGGCAACATCGAGCGAGCGAGATCCCGTTACCGCGAAATATCGTGCTGCCAATTGGGCGCGGCGCAACGACTCACCCTCCGCCTGACCTGGCGATTGGGGCGTGATTTTGTGGTTTACCTGCGTCGTTGGTTGCGAAGCAATGAGGGTATGCCACGCGGCGGAGTCGACGTCATCGGTCTCATATACTTCAACGGCGTCCGCTGTGAAACCAACCGCGTCCAGTCGGGCTGACCCTCGCCGCAGGGTGAGTATCGAAAAGTTCTCTCCCAGCTGCGACAACAATGCATCGATCTTTTCCCCCGTCGGATCGAGCTCCTCGAAGCGGTCCGTGCCGATTGCCCAACTCGCCACCGTTGTCCCAGGAACGTCCATGGGTTCCGTCGCCGGATCGGGAATAACCTCTGGGCCTTGCTTGGCCGCCCGACGGGTGCGCCCAAGAGTTGCTCCGAGGAAGGCGCAGCCGGCCAACGCGGCGATCACCCAGGTGACAGGCCCGAAATTAAGCAACAGCGGAACGGAGAACGCGAAGACCAGCGGATAGACCATCACTCGCTTTCGGGGGTCCCGGTGCGCGCTGGCCATGAAAGACAGCACCAAGACCAATGTCGAGAAGGGCACGACGAGTACCGGCGGCGGACCAGCCATCAAGGGGATCGCCAGGCCCGCGACGGCCGAAACCACGGCAAGAAGGTATCTTTTCGGGCTGGGAGCCGTCACCGGGGCCACTCGCGTCAACCGGCGCTGACCGGTCATCACGAAGCCAATGGCCGTCGTTCGCACACGTCCTCTGAGGCATACCACGTCAGTGTCGGATCTGCTTGACCCGTGGAAGCAAAATGGCGCGCAGCGGCAATCGCACGCTCCACTGTTGTCGTTTCCCAGTTCTCGAACGAACCTTCCAAATCCCCGATCGCGACCTCGGTCTGGCCGTGCTCGGACCCTGGCGTTGTCATCATGTTCCACAGCCGGTCATCCGATGTGTCGGGAGAGAAATAGACAACCATCGCGCCTTCCGCACCCCCACAGAAGTCCATCCGCGCACCGCCACGCATCGCGCTGACAAGCGTCCGTTTCTTGCCATCCAAGGACCGCACGCTCCCGACGAGGGAAGTTGCGGACGGGGCGTCATCCTCGAACAACTTTCTCCCGTCGTTCCCGGTGAGCAGAAGTGCACCCGAGGCTAGTTTCTTCGCCTTCTTCTTTTTGTCAGGTCGAAAATTGGCGCCAATAATGGTTCCGGCAATTACGCATGTGAACCAGGTCAGGCCGAGGCCACCGGTTCCTCCCTGAATGCTTTGGATATTCCGGAACCACAGCAGAACCCCAAAAAAGACTACGAAAAAAAGCAGGATTGGCAACCTGCCTTTGGCGAACATGAACGTACCCGCGCCAGCGGCGAAGCCAACCAACAAAACCATGAGGACGATGGAAACATTGGCGTCCCACCAGATAACCGGGAGCAAGACACCACTCAGGACACCGATCCCCGCCATCGCCATTCCGACGAAATCAGCGTTCTTTGAGGAACTACGCGCCACGGTTGAATTCACCAACATGCCGTGCCGCCCACGGCCGCAGCGACCGCAAGGACACCTGTTCGCGGCGCTGGCACGGCCACCAGCGCAACGGTCGTCAGCCAGCGTTCCCCGGAAATCATGAGGCCAACGTCCTCCAGTCAGCAATCGTCGGCGAACTGAACCACTTCATTTGGGGATCAGCCCGGCCCGTTCGCTGGAAGTGTCGCGCCGCAACCAGCGCCTTCTCCAATGTCGTGATTTCCCAAGATTCATGCGCCAGCGACATGTGTCCAATCTTCACATCGACCTGTCCGGGATCGCTACCGGTCGATGTCAACACGCTCCACTTGTCCTCCTCCGAGGTGTCGGCAGAGTAGAACACCATCAGGGGGCCCTGCGCATTGCCTGCAACGGTGAGGCAGGCCTCGCCACGGACGGCACTCACCAGCGAGCGCCGGTCACCATCCAAAGACTGGATCTTGGCAACCAAGGCAGCCTCCGAGAACCCGGCCTCGCGGAAGGTCTTCCGGCCAACGCGCCACTCCAGGGATTTCCCCGTTCCCTGCCGGGAACGATCCTTTGCCGGCGTCCCGCGGCCCCGGCGCCGATCCCACTCGGAACGCAACATCGAGCCCAAGACCCAACCAACAAAGGTGCAAAGCAGCCACGACAGAAAGACCGGGGAGAAGTTGGGGACAAACCGAGAAACGATGTACGGCGCAAGGAAAAGCGCGGCCAACAACGTAAACGGTGCGCCAACGGCCACGAATGCCAACGTTGCGGCAAGGACCAACGAGCCACCAACGGTACCCAGCAAGAGGCCCATGTCCCGCTGCCCGCCGATGAGCGGTCCCACCACCGCCACCGCGAGCACAATCGGCACCACGATGCATCTCGCGATGACATCTGACCGGCTCAAGGGTGCATATTTTGCTGTCCCTGCGCGTTTTTTAGTCACTCACAACATCCCAACTCGTACCAAGTGTGGATCCGATGACACCACCGATTCCGGCAGAACCCCACAGTGCAGTGGTGTTCCTCTGACCCAAGTTTACGAAAGTTCCCTGGAACGTTCGCGGTTGCTGGTACGGGAGCCGTCGCAGTACATCGAAATTGGTCTGTGTCACCGACCCGGGCAGGCGTATGAGCGGCATGACCCCGCCTGCGCCCGCAGCCACCGCCAGGTCACCCCAGGAGGTGTCTTCGCCGGCAACAAGATTCGTTGCGGCCACGCCACTGACATTGGCGGCCGCACTGACCCCGGACGACGAGAGGGTGGAAAACAGCGACGAAGTTGGTTTTCCCAGACGCTCGGCTATCGAACCTCCCGCAGGTCCGGCGAGGCCCCCGGCGGCACCGCCAACGAAGCCGCCCACGAACGCCCCAGCCAATCCTCGGCCGGTCATCTCCTCGCCCTTGATCGCCTGCGCTACACCGTAGCCGCCCGAACTGGCCACCGCGCCAACGCCGCCGTTTACACCCATATTCACCGCTAAAGACTTGACCACGTTCGCGGTGGGAGCGACCCGCATGGAGGCCTGTGTTGCCATGCCACCGACCCTCGTAGCCTTCAGCAGCATCGGAGCGGCCCCACCAACCCCGCCGAGGACCGTTGAGGCAGCAGCTTGCGCCCAGTTCACGTCCCCGGTCGTGGCCTTCTGGATTATGACGTCGGCACCACCGGCCATCAACGCCATGCCGACCGGCCCGCCGACGCCGGTGAACATCAACGCACCGCCGGCGACCACCATTGCGCCACCGACGACGTATTCCCAGTTCTCTACAAACCAGTCGCCCGCCGCAGCCATGGCGCCGTTGTTGCCGTCGCGGTACGCCTGCAGTTCGTCCTCGGTGACCGGACGCAGACCCAAGGGATCGATCGCGTGCAGCGGATCGTTGCCGGCATAGGAATACGGGTTTCCGGACCAACCGGAACCCACCACCGGATCCAGCGGATCAACCGACAGGAACCCGCGCGTCATCGGGTCATATGCCCGGGCGCCGAACCAATCCATCCCGCCCACCTGCAACCCGCCGGACGCACCCACGCCCAGCCCGGCAGGAAGGCCCGGGAGCGCGTCCGATGCCATGCCCCACGGGCTGCCCGCCTCCGTCGGATGCGCACTGCGCCACCCGGCGGAGAGCACCGTACCCCCAATCGCCGTCACGCCGCCGGGCAGGGCCACCACCGACTGGTCACCGACGGACATCACCCGGGGGGCAACCTCCGCAGAATCCCACCACACCTCGGCGCCGTCTACGTCCGCCAACTCGCCGAGCGCGTCCACCCACAACTCGCTGCGGGAGGATGCCCCGGATGAACCCTCCGTTGCCACGGCGGACAGCCAACCGCGCGGGGACCATTCAAAGGACCGCACCGAGCCATCTGGCTCCACGGTCTCGGTCCGGCGACCCAGCCCGTCGTAGGCATACGTGCTGGTCCCGGCCGCGTCGGTGCGGGAACGCAACTGGCCCGCGGCGTCGTAGGCAAGCTCCGCGGCAAGCCCTTCAACCGCTTCGTCCACCAAGCGGCCGGACAGGTCATAGCGCCACCTGGACACCACGCCGTCTTCGCGCTCCGAACGCTCCAGCTGGCACGCGGCGTCATAGAAGAAGCGGGTTTCGATGCCGTCGGCAAGGATGGTGGCGATGCGCCCGTTCCCGTCCCGGCGAACCACCGTCTCATCAACGCCGTCAAGGGTGGTCGTCGAGTGGCGCACCAGCGCGCCCTCGGCATAGTCCCATTTCTGCACCGCATGGCTGGCGACCGCACCGACCAGGCGTCCGGCGGCATCGCGCTCGTAGGAAATCCGTCCGAGGACCGGGTGCTCGACAACAACCACGCGCCCGGCGGCGTCATGCCCGAACTCCGTGCGCGTCCCCTGCGGGTCCACCATTGCGGTGCGGTTTCCGTCCGCGTCGTATTCCCATGACGGGCCGCGCCCGTCACGCAGCCGCTCGATGAGCTGTCCGCGGCGGTTGAAGCGCAACAGCTGCTCGACCTCGACACCGTCTTCCCGGGTGAGGTCGGCGATCCGCACGGTGCGGGAGCGTGCATCGCGGCCGATCTGCATCAGCGTCTGCCCGTCTACGCCCAGGGATACCTGGCGCCCCGCCGCGTCATAGGTCCACTCGGTGCGCCGGCCCTCCGGGTCGCACTGCCACAGCTGGCGCCCCGCCGCGTCAAAGCCCGCGGTGATCGTCCGGCCCAGCGGATCCGTTTCCGAGACGACCTGGTCGGATTCGTTGTAGGCCCGGCGCGTGGTGGCACCCAGCGGGTCGGTGACCGTGGTCAGGCGTCCGCGCGAATCGTATTCGTAGCGGGTCTTGCCGCCCAGACCGTTGACGGCCTCGATGAGTTGCCCCGCCGCGTCGTAGCGGAACCTGCGCCGCCCGAATGACGAGTCGAAGGCACGGACCAGGCGCCCGGCCAGGTCGTACTCGAAGCGCGAGGTGCCGCGCCCCGGGGTGTAGCGGGAGACAACGCGGCCGACGGCGTCGTATGCCAGGCGCTCCGTCTCCCCTCCCGGGAAGACGCGGGCGACGACGCGGGACTCGGCGTCGTATTCCAGGGTGGTGCGCGCACCGGTCGGGTCGATGCTCGCGGCCGGGCGGCCGGCGGCGTCGAACTCGAACCGGGTGACGGCCCCGCCCGGTGAGCGGTGTTCGATGACCCGGCCGGCGGCGTCGCGGCGCAGCAGGGTGAGCCCGCCGTCGGCGTTCACCAGCTCCACGGGGCGCCCGCACGCGTCGTAGGTGGTCAGCTCTGTGCTGCCGTCGGCACGCTCGGAGGCCACGGGGCGGCCAAACTCGTCGCAGCGCACGCTACTGCGCTCGAACGCGTCCCGGACCGTGACGGTTCCCGTGGCCGCGTCGGCCGAAATCTGCTGGCGCACGCCCGTGGGGTCCACCACCGCGGTGAGTTCGCCGTTTTTGTTGTACTCGCGCGACCAGGCGTGCCCCGCGGGGTCGGTGACCTGCGTCAGCCGGGCCAGCGCATCGTGGACGAAGCTCCACCGGGCGCCGTCGGGAAGCTCGAGGCCGGACACGTTGCCCAGGTCGTCGAAGCTGCGCGTGACGGCCCGTCCCAGCGGGTCGACGGTGCCGGTGAGCTGGCCGTGGGAACCGTAGTGCATCTCGGTGCGGGACCCGAGCGGGTCGATGACCACGGCCAGGGCTCCGCCCGGGGCGTACTCGAACTTCCACAGGGCGCCGTCGGCATCCCGGCGGGAGCGCAGCTGCCCGTTTGCGTCATACAGGTAGGTGGTCCGGGCACCGCCGGGGGACACCGCCTCGGTGACCCTGCCCGCTGCATCGCGGTGCAGCGTCGCGGTGTTCCCGAAGGCATTGGTGATGGTCGCCAGGTCGCCGTGTGCGTCGTGGCCGAAGCGCACGGCCACGCCGACCGGGTCGACGATCTTCTCCAGCAGGCCCTCACGCCAGTGCAGCTGCGTGCGGCCGCCCTCAGGGTCGATGACCAGGGAGGGGTTGCGGGAGGAGTCGTCGGCATATTCGTAGGTCACCAGGGCGCCGGACTCGGTCACCACGGTCACCGGCCGGTCGGCGTGGTCATAGCCGTAGGTGATGTCGGCACCGCTCGGGGTGCGGGTGCGGACCTTCCGGCCACGCTGGTCGTAGGCGTGCACCGTGAGGGCACCGTCGCGCTCGGTGACGGAGACCAGGTTGCCGTAGCGGTCATAGCTCATGGACTGGCGCGCGTCGTTGGCGTCAATGACGCCCACCAGGCGGCCCCGGGCATCGGCGATCCAGGCGTTGGAACGGGTCCCGTCCGCATCGGACACCACCGTCAGGCGGCCCGGCAGGTAGGCGAACCGGGTCACGCGGCCGAAGGCCGAGACCTGGGTGAGCACCCGTCCGTGCTCGTCATAGGTGTTGACTGCCTCTTCGACGCCGGCGGCGTCGGTGACGGCCTCGATCAGGCCCGCGTCGTTCCAGCGGTAGCTGCGCACCCCGCCCGGCCCGGCGGCGGAGAGCAGCTGCCCGTTCTCGTCGTACTCGAACTCCACGCGGCGCCCGTCCGAGGCCATAAGCACGGCGATCCGCTCGCCCGCGAATTCGGTGCGCACCCAGCGACCGCGTTCGTGCCTTAGTTCGGCGATGCGGCCCTCGTCATCCCGGCTCACCAGCAGCGCGGTCCCGGGGCCGGTGTCCGAAGACAGCCAGGTACCGGCCGCGGTGAACACCCAGCGGGCTCCGGCGTTGTCGCGCACCACGAGAACCTCGGCGGAATCCGCCGCGTATTTGTCGAGCTCCTCGTCATTCAGGGTTTCGCGATTAAGCCAGGAGCTTTCCCCGTCGGCCCGGTCCCAACCCTCGCCGAGGCGGGGGAACCACAGGTGGCGTCCATCGGCCAGCACCATCCAGGCGCCCTCGTCCTCCAGCTCGAGGCGGGTGTCAAACACCGAGGCCCAGCCTGTCCCGAAGGAACCGACCCGCTCGTCCAGGCAGTTGTATGTGCGAGCGGCCGACAGTGACGACGCCGCACCCGCGAATCCGAGGTCCACCTCGGTTTCCAGGAAGTTGCCGGTGGAGGTGTTGACCGGGTCGTTGGAGTAGCCGGTCGTCGGAGGGGCGCCGAGGGCAAAAGCAGCATCGATGGCGATGTCCTGGCGGGTCGCGCCGACCCCTTGGGCGGCGAGGGCGGCCAACAGCGCCGAGTCGGCGATCCGCGAGACGTTACCTTCGCCGCCGGCGGCGGCGAAGGCGTTGGCAATCGTCAGGGCCCACGCCACGTCCTGGTCGTTGGCCTCGAGCCACTTGTCGAAGCCGTTGACGACACCGCTGGCGTTCAGCGAGCCATGGCTGCAGCGGGCGGCAAAGTCCGCGAGGTGGCTGCGCAATGATGCAGGCTTGCCGGCAAGTTCACTATTGAGGTTCGCCGATCCCGTGGCGAAGGAACGCAAGTCGCTGGGGCGTGCAGCGGAGACGCCGGCATTGGAACCGCCGCCCGGGGCGGGCGTTTGCCTCACGCCGGTCACGGGGGTCGAGGCCTGGATGCTCACTTCCTGTGCCGGCGGCCCGACTGGAGGGTCCTCCTCACCGAAGACCATGTCCCATCCCTTGAGGAGGATGTTGTCTTGGCGTTCTTCGCGGCGCTGTTTCCATTCGCGGGCCAGCCGGCGGCGTTCGTTTTCCTTGCGGGCTTCTTCCTTCAGCGAATTGGCGCCGGTGGCTGCCTCGCGCAAACGTGCCGCGAGCTCGTTCGCGTCCGCGGACGCGACGCGTGCATTGTCTGCAAAGAGCTTTGAGAAATGCCCCTGGAACTCGGCTCCGGCCGTCGCCACCAGGGAGGACCGGGAACCTGACTGTCCCTCAATCTTGGATGCGGCGAGGTTGAACGCCGAAATCAATGCGTCTGCCGTCCCGTTGTCAAACACAACGTCATGTTCAAAGACACCCAGATCGGCCACGCAGAAACTCCCTCATCAGACCAATGGGGCCCGGAGGTCCCGAAAAACGATCCGAGGCACCGTCGAAACCTCGGTAAAGGATGGAAAACGCCCCCGCCGCCACGGCGGCACCACGGCCGGCGGCAACGGGGGCGAACCGAATACCTGCTAGTTGCCGCCGCCTGCGGTGAAGATGTTCGTCGAGATCTGGTTCAGCTGGCCACGCAGCTGCTCCAGCTCGGTGCGGGCCTTGTCCAGAGCGGCCTTCGTCTCGGGCCACGTTGAACCGCGGAACTGGGAAGCCAGGGGGCCATCCCACACGTTCGGGTCCGACAGGACCCGTCCCTGGGCGTCCAACTGGCTGATCTGGTCGGTGAAGCCACCGTTGATGATCGCCTGAATCTGCTGAATGGCAGTCTTTGCCTGCTCCGTTGATAGGACACGCGACATGAAATCCTCCAAGAATCTTGGTGATGTCCCCGCGCAAATGCGCTACTAGGAGACTCGAACGAGAATAACTCTAACAAGATGACATGCCGCGTTCCAAGTAATGAGCCCATAAATTTCTCGTGTTCGCTAGAAATTTGACTTCCGGCCAGCGGCACGGGATGCGGCTGCTCAACGGGGACATCAGGCACGGCCTTAAGCACTCGGTAAAAGATGCTTACAAATGGCAGTCATCATTGAACGCGGGGTAGCCGATGGCCCATATGGCCACCCGACGCCTCGTTTCGAATCAACGCCTACCCGCGAGCGCGGCCAGTGTCAGTGGCAGCCATAAGATTCGAGAGCCACTGGACACCGGATTGCCGCGGGCACTCACCGCCGCGAATGGGCTGCGCAGGGCCTCCTGGCAATCGGGAAGTCGGCCCGATCTATGCTGTTCAGACCTGATTTAAACTCGCCGCTTGAACCGGCAGGGCGGCTGATCGCATGAGGCCAGCCAAGGATTCTGCACGGATACACCGAAAAGATGCTCAATCCATGGAAAGTCCAACAACATGAGTTAGACGGCTCCAAGGAAGCCGAAGCGGGTCCCCAAAGGGCGCTCTCCGCGGCGCGTTTGGAGGCCACGCCCAGTTAACGACATGTCGGCGATCGGGTTTCGCCACGGCGCAGGTTTATCGATTCGGACGGTGTACCGCCTATTATTCAATAGGAATTTGAATCACGAAGGGGAGCAAGTGGCCAGCACACGACCACGTAAGACGAACGCCGCACGAACACCGAGCTCGAAGCTGGTCCGAACTGCAGGCGCGATCCTGACGGTGGCCGCCGTGGCATTCACGGCCTCGTGCACCAACGCACCCAACGTCGTCGGCACGCCGTCGCGCGTGCTGCAGTCGGTGAACGTGGCCCTTGCCTCCAACGGATCGATCTCGGCGGTCAACGGGACAGCCATCTCCGTGGACGACACCACGGGAGAATCCTCGAGCGCCGATACCGCCTATGTTCCGGGCGAGGTCGCCAACGACCTTCCCGTCCGGGTGAGCGCGCAGTACCGCACCGCGGAGAAGACGGGCACCAACCTGGAGGAGCTGGCCGGCTACACCGGCCGGGTCGAGATCGGTTTGACCGTGGAAAACCTGACGGTGGCCCCGCGCGACGTGACCTTCGATGTGGCAGGCCAGTCACGCACCGAACCGGTACTCGTGGGTGCTCCGATGACGATCGCCGCCTCGACGGTGCTCTCCGGCGTCTCCCCCGGCAACATCGTGGGCGAATCCGGGCCCGGCTCCGCCGGGACCAACGGCATCATCAGCGCCTCTCCCGAAGGCGAGGCCGTCATCCAGTGGGCAACTCTCCTCGCCCCTCCGGCCACGGGTGCCAGCACCACCATGCGCCTGGTCGCCGACGTCACCGAATTCGCCGCTCCGAGCATCGATCTGGCCGTCCAACCGGGCATGTCCACCGACCTCTCGGTCGATGGAGTGCTGGCCTCCGCGTTCGACACCAGCCCCACCTCCGAGCTCGCCCTGCAACGGCGCACCATCGACCTCATCGCCGAAGTCAACGACGTGCTAAGCCGCGCGGGTTCCACCATCACCGACGTGCGCGGCAACCTCGAGAGCACCTCGAAGACCCTGGGCGTCAGTACCGCCGCCCACCTGAAGGAGAGCAGCGACTCGCTGGCCGGAACCCTTAGCGGCCTGAAGGACCAGCTCGGCTCGCTCAAGACCGACCTGGATTCCACCGTCACCGGGGCCGAGACCACGACGCTCGCGCAGCTCTCCCAGACCGTCAACACCGTCGACGCCATGCTGGGCGACACCTCGGTCGGCGTGCCGAAGGCGACGATCAAGGGCAACGGCTGCGCCGCAATCGTTGCACCCGCTGGCGAAACCGCGACCGTCTACTCCAGCCTCGTGCTGATGTCCGCCCAGCTGGACGGCTACGCCCGCTCGACCGCAGGCTGCCGCGACGAAGTTGCCACCGCGCTGCAGAAGACCGTTGGCCCCTCTGAGCCCAACGCCGAGAACTGCACCGTGGCATCCCTGACCTGCGCGTTCCACGCGTCCTCGATCACCGTGACCGGTGCCCTGCTGAAGCTTGTGGACCAGGGCGACAAGCTGGTCGCAACGCTTCAGCCCGAGGTCATCACCGGCGCGCGGGCACAGCACCGGCTCCTTTCCGACGGAATCGACGAGCTTGCCCTAAAAGTCGACGCTTTGGACGAGGCGGCGGCCACTGGCGATGCCAACAAGGAACAAGAAGCCAAGGCTACCAAGGTTGCATTCCAGGAACTTAGGGACACAGTCAAGAACGTTGAATTTCCAGTTGATGAACTGAAAACGGCAATCGACAACCTGGTCACGGACGAGCGGGCTAAAAACGAGAAGATCAATACGATCGCTACAGAAACGATCAAGCTCGTCGAGGACCAGAACTTTCCGTTGAATCTGAAAAATCCATGGGTCTACGAGCCAATTGAACACACGAACACGCTCGACTCAATGACCAAGCAAAATGACAACCTTGCAGCCGAAATGTGCGACCTGATACCCGCGGATGCCGACGCTGAGAGCTCGCCATCCGAAGCGGACATCGACAAGGCTCCCTCGCGTGAGGACATCGAGGAGCTTCGGTCATACCTGACCTCGATTCCGTGCCGCGGCACGGACCCCGAAACTTTTGAGGACCTCGCGAAGGACCCTGAGCCACTACACGAACGGATGCAAAACTTAGCCGATGACCTAGACGATCAGGCTACTGAGCAAACCGAAGCGTGGACAAAATGGGCCGATAATGAGACCGCGACATGGGACGCCCGTACCGAGCGTCATGCAGCGACGCAAGTCGCGGCGTGGGAAAAAGTTGCAAAGCTGGCCACCGAACCAGTCTCGGACGGCCCCGTGTACGATGCGATCGACAAATCCAATTCGAGCCTGACAGAGAGCCTTGAAGCCGTCAGCACCAAGGTTGAAGAACTAGACGGCACGTTGAAAGTCGGCGGCAGCCTCCGAGACGAAATCGAAGTACTTCGCAGGACCGTGGATGATGCCAAAGCAAGCCGGGACTCCATGGGTGAGGCGCTCCTGACCCTGCAGAAGCAGCAGGACACACTCGAATCAGGCATCACGCAGGCCTTCGAGAACACCCAGATGGCGATGACCGAAGAGGTCACCGCGCTGATCAACAGCCAGATTCGCGTCGTCTCCGCCCAGGGCGCGGAGGGCAGCGATGCAGTCGTGAAGGCATTCGACCGCTCGGTCGCCGGTTTGTCCTCGACGGCCGCCGACGTGGAAGCCAACGCCAAGACCACGGTTGACAAGCAGCACGACGAACTTGCCAAGCAGGATGCCGGCTTGACCGAGGCAGTCAGCAAGCAGACCGCCGCCTCGCTCGAGGGCATCGCGCAGAGCACCGGAGCCTCGACGCGGGATGTCGAGGGCGCCTCGAAGCTTCTGGCTGCCGGACTTTCCAAGGTCATGCTCGACCTAGGCGACCGCAAGGTCAACGGGTCCGGCCTGCTCGGATCGATGGCCACCAGCGCTGCAAAGGCCGACACGGCCGACTACCAGCTGGCGCTGGCCACCAAGAACGCCCAGGGCTACGCGAACGTGCGGGCCGAGGACGTTGCAGGGATCCTGCTGCGCCAGGCGCAGTTCAAGGCCTCCCTCGAGGCGGTGTCGGCACTGCCGACCTTCCACCTTGAGGTGCCGGCGGGCACCGCGACCCAGACGCTGTACTCCTTCCGTCTGGGAAGTGCCAAATGAGTTCCCTCGCCACCCGCCGAAACCTCATTTCGGCAGGCGTGGTGGTCGTGGCAGTCGCCGCGATCATTGCGCTGTCGGTCTTCCTGTTCCGCCCGGCCGATGCGGCCAAGGGCGATCCGGTGGAGGCGGGCGTCCCGGTGGCGCTCTCCGCCGCCAACGTCCCGGCCGACACCAGGCTCGGCGTCGTGGTGACGCTCGGGTCCGGTTCCGGCGCCGCGTGGAAGGATGCGGCGCAGGGCGCTGCCGTTGCCGCACACCGCTTCACCCTTTCGGGAACGCCCATCGCGCTATCCACCGCAGATGACCGCGGAACCGCCGAGGGCGCCCGCAAGGCCGTGGAAAAGCTGGTTTCCGAGGGCGTTGCCGGAATCATCGTGGCCACCGACGGCGAGCAGGTGGACGGAGCACTCGAGGCCGCCGCCGACGCAGGGGTCCCGGTGATCCTGCCCTACTACGACGGCAAGATCGAGGCCGAGGGCGCGGCCTGGCGCACCGCACCGACCGGGGCACAGGTGTCCAAGGCGCTGGCAGCCGCCCTGGCGGGCGCAAAGCGCCCGCTGCTCATCGATGCCGGGGGCGGCGCCCCGGACTCCGTGGACGTCGACTCGAGCATCTCCTTCGCTCCGGGTGCCGATCCGGAAGAGCTCGCGGCCGATGTCGCCCGCCGCACCGGCGTGGCGGAACCGGCGAAGGCCGACGGCACGCCCGGCCGCACCCCGGTGGCGGACCCCGCCGATGCCATCCTGCTCTCCGGCAACCCGACCCAGCAGGCAACCGTGGTGCACGCGCTGCAATCCGCCAAGGTCACGGTCCCCCTGGTGCTGACGCCCGGGGCCACCAGCCCCGCGTTCGCCTCCGGGCTCGCACAGGCCGGCGGCACCGTCTCGGGCCGGCTCTCCACCGTCGGCGCCAACGCGGGCGACGCCGCGGCCCTGCGCCCGGATGACTCCGGCCGCGCCATGTCCGGATTCCTGGCCGGCCTGCGCGTCCTGGCGCAGGACAAGGAAGCCAAGAACCTCACCGGCGACATGGCCTTCAGCGAGGTCGCGAATGCCGCCGACTCGCGCAGCCACGACGCCGTGGTGGCCCTGGTGCGCGCGGTGTCAACCGCCGGGAGCAACGACCCGGCCAAGGTGGCCAAGGCACTGGGTACGCTGAAGCCGGGCCCTGCCGACGGCATCGCCGGTCCCGCACTTGACTTCACCCGACCCGACGCCATGGACGGGGACCCGGTGGTGCTGCACTTCTCGGCGCAGGACCTGGGACTGCGCCCCACGGCCACCGGCGACGGCGCGACCGCCTCCTGGTTCGCCCGCCCCTCCGCCGACTGACCCCCACTGCCCGACGACGAAAGGAGCGCGCGGTGCGCGTGCTGATCCGGCTGGATGGCCAGCGACTTGACCGGGAGCTGGGCAGCTTCGCTCCCGGCACGACGCTCGCGCAACTCGTCGCCGCCGCCGGCGGCAGCGTCCCGGCACCGGGCTCCACGCTGTACGTGGACGCCGCCGCGGTGCCCGCCGACACCCCGCTGGAGGAGTTGCTGCTGCTGGAGGGCAGCACCATTTCCCTGGCTCCCCTCCCGCGCCCGGAACCGGTGCGCGGCTGGAGCGCCACGCTCTCCGGCGGGCTGGAGGCCGGGGACCTCGTTCCGCTGCCGGCGCACCGGCCGCTGCTCATCGGCCGCTCCCCGCAGGCGGACCTGGTGCTGGGAACCGAAAGCGCCTCCTGGAACCATGCAAGCCTCGAGCTCGAGGACGGCGGCGTGCGCGTCAGGGACGCGGGATCGACCAACGGCACGCTGCTCGCCGGGGAGCCTGTCGACGCCGACGGCGTGCTTCTCACCTCCCCGGCCACCCTGATCATGGGCGGGACGACGGTGCTGCTGCGCCCGGAGATCACGGAGAACCGCGCCCCGGAACCCGGCTCCCTGCACAACCTCACCCCCGCCGCCACCGCGCCCTTCAACCGGCCCCCGCGCCCGGGAAACCCGCCGGAACCCGACCCCTTGTCCCCGCCGGTGCGCAAGGACGTCCCGCCGGCCTCCAAGTTCAGCTACATCACGGTGCTGGCCCCGCTGCTGCTGGCCGGGGCCATGGTGATGATGCTCGGCGATGCCCGCTTTGCGATGTTCGCCGCACTGAGCCCGGTCATGGCCGTGGGCATGTGGTTCGAGCAGAAGCACCGCCGCGCCAAGAACCTCAAGGAAGAGGACGAGCGGTTCACCGCCGCCCTGGCCGACTTCTCCGCCGAGATCGCCGAGGCCGCAGCCGCCCAGGCCACGCGCCGCCACGCCGAAATCCCCGACCCCGCCACCGCCATGCGCATCGCCGCGCTGCCCACGACCGGGCTGTGGCAGCGCAGGGCCGGTTCCAAGGGTTTCCTGGCGCTGAATGCAGGGATTGGCGACGTGCCCTGGGCGCCGGGGCTCGATGACCGCTCCGCCCCGGTGCCCGACCCCCTGGTGCGCGAGGCACTGGCTGCCAGCCGGATCCCCGCGGCCCCCTTGCTGGTGGACCTCACCGACGCCGGCGTCGTCGGCATCGTCGGGGACCGCGCCGGGGCCCTGGCCCTGGCCCGCTCCCTGCTCGTCCAGGCCGCCGTGCATGCCGGGCCCGCCGACCTGTCCGTCGCGGTGTTCTGCGACCGCGGGCGCCACGAGGAATGGGCCTGGGCCTCCTGGCTGCCGCACACCCGCCGGCTCGGCACCGGCACCTCCGAACGCTGGCTCTCGGACGACCGCCGGCGCAGCGCCGCCCTGCTCCGCGCCCTGCGCGAGGGCATCGACGATTCGGCCGGCGGCACCACGCTGCTGGTGCTGGACTCCGAGGTGCTCACCGAGGGCCGCGACGCCCCGGCGCGCGAGCTGTTGGGCCACGGCCGCTCGGTCCCCGGGCTGGGCGGGCGCGGCCCCGGGCAGGGACCGCGGGTCTCGGGCATCGTGATTGCCGCCTCCGAGCAGCAGCTGCCCGCCGCCTGCACCACCGTCATCACCGTGGGGGCGGACGCCGCGGCGTCGGTGCACGACCTCGGCGCACTCACTGACGTGGGCGACGTGGTGCTGGCGGGCATCGGCATCGAGGCCGCCGAGCGCTGCGCCATGGACCTGGCGCGCTTCGACGACCCGGAGCTGGTGGTGCCCGGCGCGGCGCTGCCCTCCCTGGTCCGGCTGCCCGAGCTGCCTTCCATGCCCTCCCCCGATGCCGCGTCGATCCGCGCGGCGTGGGCCAAGGCCAAGGGGTTCTCCGCCCCGATCGGCACCTCCGAGTCCGGGCCGATGTCCCTTGACCTGGTCAAGGACGGGCCGCACGGGCTGGTCGGCGGCACCACCGGTTCGGGCAAGAGCGAGTTCCTGCGCTCGCTTGTCGCCGGGCTCGCTGCCCGCAACGACGCCACCAGGCTGAACTTCATCCTCATCGACTTCAAGGGCGGCGCCGCGTTCGCCGCCTGCGAGGCGCTGCCGCACACCATCGGCACCATCTCCAACCTCGACGAGCAGCTGGCGGACCGCGCGCTGCGCTCCCTCGAGGCGGAAATGGCCCGCCGCCAACGGATCTTCGCCGCCGCCGGGGAGGACATCGACAACCTCGACGCCTACCTGGCCACCAACCCGGAAGAGCCCATGCCGCGGCTGCTCCTGGTGGTCGACGAGTTCGCGATGCTCGCCAAGGACTTCCCCGAGGTGCTCTCCTCGCTGGTCTCCGTCGCGGCCGTGGGGCGAACCCTGGGCGTGCACATGATCCTGGCGACCCAGCGCCCCGCCGGCGTGGTCAACGACGACATCCTGGCCAACACCAACCTGCGGGTGGCCCTGCGCGTCCAAAGCCGCGAGGATTCCTCCAACGTCATCGGCGTGCCGGCGGCCGCCGGCATCACCCGGGCGCAGACCGGGCGGGCCTACATCAAGCTGGGGCAGGACGAGATCACCCCGGTGCAGACCGCGCTGGTCACCGGGCGCGCCTCCCGCGCCTCCGCCACCGAGCTGGTGGTCGAGGAGACCGGGCACTTCGGGCTCCCGCGCCCGCCCCGGGCCCCCGCCCCGGGCGCCGAGTCGGACGCCAGCGACCTCGACGAGCTCATCGAGGCCATCACCGAAGCCCACCAGGCCGCGGGCTTCGGGGTGCCGCGGCCGGTCTGGCCCGTCGCGCTGGGCGAGCGCGTCAGGCTCGCCGGCTTCGACGCCCCGGACCCCGCCGGCGGACCCGCCCACCGCGCCTCGGAGGTGCCGCTCGTGGGGGCGGTGAACGGGCACCGCATCGAGGTGGCGCTGAGGGACGAGCCGGAGGCCCAGCGCCAGACCCCGGGCGGCTGGGATCTGGCCAAGGGCAACCTGCTGCTGCTGGGCATCGCCGGATCGGGCACCAGCACCACGCTGGCCTCCCTGGCCCTGGCCGCCGCGGCCGCCAAGGACCCGCGGGAACTTGACCTGCTGGTGCTTGACACCGGTTCGCGCGCCCTGGCCCCGCTGGCCGCGCTGCCGCACACGAGCGCCTACGTGGGCACCGGGCCGGGCGCCCGGGAGCAGCAGGCCCGCTTCCTGCGCCACCTGCGCACCGAGCTGGCGCGCCGGCGCGCGGATCCGGGGGCCCGCAAGGAGACGCTGGTGCTCATCGACGGGCTTGCCACGCTGCGCGACGAGTTCCAGGACTACGACGGCCAGGGGCTGCTGGACGCCCTGAACCGCGCCTACGCCGACGGGCCGGCCCTGGGCCTGTACTTTGCCGTGTCCACTACCCGCGCCAAGGCGGTGCCCTCGGCCATCGACGAGGTCACCATCCAGAAGTGGCTCTACCGGCTCGCGGACCCCTACGACTACTCGGCCCTGGGCGTGCGCGGGTCCAACATCCCCGCCGCGGTCCCCGGCCGCTGCGTGGACGCCGGCTCGCTGCGCCAGATGCACGTGGCCACGCCCGGCACCGACCTTCCCACCGCGGTGGCCACCGTGGCCGCGCGCTGGCCCGGTGCCGAACCGAAGCCCGCTGCCATCGGCCGGCTGCCCGAGGAGCTCACCGTCGGGCAGCTCGGCGTGCCGGCGCAGCTTGACGGCGAGCCGTGGCGCTTCCCGGTCGGGTTGCGCGAGGAGGACCTGGCCCCGGGTGTGCTGGAGGTCTACGAGGGCGAGCACGTGCTGGTCTCCGGGCCCGCGCGCTCGGGCAAGTCGACGCTGCTGCTGGCGCTGGCCGAGTCGATCCGCGGCTCGGCCGCCGCCAGCGGGCAACCTGTTGCTGTCTGGGGCGCCTGCGACAGGCGCTCCCCGCTGGCGAACGCCGACCTGGACAAGGTGGCGGTGGGCGCGGAGGACCTGCCGGCGCTGCTCGCCTCGATCCGGCTCGAGCGCGGGCCGGTGGTGCTGCTGGTCGACGACGCGGAGCGCTTCGAGGACTCCGACCAGGCCCTGGCCAACCTGCTGGCCTCCTCGGCTCAGGTCTGCGTGATCGCCGCGGGCCGCTCGGCGGACCTGCGGGGTCTCTACGCGCACTGGACCAAGACGCTGCGCAAGTCGCGCTGCGGCGTGCTGCTGGTTCCCGACGTCGACTACGACGGCGAGCTGCTGGGCGTGACCCTGCCGCGCCGCGCACCGGTGGCGGTGACCCCGGGCCGCGGCTACCTCTGCGTCGGCGGGGTGCCGACCTTCATCCAGGCCATGGGCCCGGGCGCCGCGGCCGGCGCCTGAACCGCCGCCGCCCGGCGACGGGCGGCTACTCGCGGGTGGTGATGCCGAAGGGGTCGCTGGCCAGGTCGGTGAAGTTGCCGACCCCTGCCCGCAGGATGCAGCTCGGGGAGACCGACAGGGCGGTGACCACCAGCCCGTCGGCGGAGACCGCCAGGGAACCTGAGCAGCCGTCGGAGAACCGCACGCCCTTCTCGCCCCCGGCCACCGCGGCGAGCATCGCCGAGGCCTTGCCCGTGGACGGGGAGGTGTACAGCGGGTTCAGCACGTCCGGCCCGCCCGGCCACACCGGCACCAGCGTCACCGGCAGGGCCGTCTGGCTGACCGTGCGCGCCGGGGTGACGACCTGGATGTCCCGCAGGCGCTGCACCGGGTACGCGGAGCCGCCGGCTGCGGGGTCGGCCACCGCGGCGGTGGTTGCCGCGGCCGCGCCCTGCAGCCACTGCTCCAGGGCGTCCTCGCCCACCAGCTCCACCGGGATCTTCGCGCTGGCCTCCACGCTGCCCTTGGCCGGGACGGTGATCCCGCCAAGGCTCCAGCCGCATGCCGCGGAAATGCCCGTCAGGCTCGGCTGGTTGCGTGTTGCCGCGACCTTCTCCCAGGTCGCCGGCGGGCAGGAGGCCGCTGCGGAAGCGCCGGGGAGCACCTCGAGGAACGGCCCGGCCAGCGGCGCCTTCTGCGCCGCATAGGTGATGGTCAGCCGCACTTCCTTGGCCTGCGCGTCGTATTGGGCGCTGCGGGCGATGGACAGGCCGCTGGGCAGCGGGGCGTCCTGCTGGCTTGCGGTGGAATCGGCGGCCGGCGCCGCGGCCGGGGCGTCGGGCTTTGCCAGCGCCATGGCCCCGAAGACAATCGCAACCGCCGCCACGAGCCCGCCGGCGATCAACGCGATGGCCTTGCCGGTCAGCCAGGTCGGCCGCCAGCCGGCGCGCACCGGCTCCGGTGCCGGCCGGGACCGGGGGCGCAGCTCGGGCCGCGGCATAGAGCGCACCACCGTGTGCTGGGCGGCCTCTCCCAGGTCGGGAAGGGCGGAGGCCGGGAACCCGGAGTCCGGTGCCGGTGCGGGCCCGGCATCCGGCGTCGTTCCCACGCCGCGCAGCACCGTCGCCGGACGCTCGAGGGGCGCAAACGCCTCCGGTTCGGCGGCAACCGGCAGGGCCGGCAGGTCGGCGTACCGGGCAGCCAGGCGGCGCAGCCGCGCCGCGGCCTCGGGGGCGCCGGGCCGTTGCCGCGGGTCCTTGCCCAGCAGCGCTTCGACCGCCTCCCACACCTCGTCGGGCACCTCCAGCCGCGGCGGAATGGTGGTCACGTGGCGGTAGGCGAGGGTGAAATCGGTGCCGGTCCCGGCGAACGGGGTCCGCCCGGAGAGCAGCTCGTAGAGCATGATGCCGGTGGCGTAGAGGTCGGCGGCGGGCCCCACCTCGCCGGTGCTGAGCAGTTCGGGCGGCATGTAGGCGGGGGTGCCGACCATGCCGGTGGTGTGCCGGGCCCGTTCGTGCATGACCGAGGCGATGCCGAAGTCCGAGACGCGCACCGCCCCGGTGAGCCCCGGAGCCCAGGGCTCGGTGAGCAGCACGTTGTCGGGCTTGATGTCCCGGTGCGTGGTGTTGCGGGTGTGCGCGTACGCGATGGCGTCGAGCATCTCGGCGCAGATGGCCAGGGCGTCGGCGGCGGGCAGCGTGCGGCGCTCCTGGAGCAGGTCGCGCAACGACCCGCCCGGCACGAGGTCCATGAGGATCGCGAGCCGTTCGCCCTCGACCACGAGGTCCCTGACCGCGACGATGTTCGGGTGCCGCAACCCCAGCAGCACCGAGCGTTCCTTCACGAAGCGTTCAACGAGGGCGGGGTCGTGCGCGTGTTCCGGGCGCAGCACCTTGGCCGCGAGGTCGGGACCGCCCGAGATCGCGCTGACCCGCCAAACCTCGCCCACCGCACCGGAGCCGAGGGGCTCGACGAAGCGGTAGGAGGCGCCAAGCGCGTCACCGGGCTGCACGTTTGCCATTCTTCTTTGCCTGCTCCTTGGTTAAGCAGCAATTGTTCGTGCCGGACCCGGGGGTCGGCACGAACAATTGCCAGCGGGGCCTAAGGCGGCCCGACGGGATTACTCGGCTTCGAGCGCTGCCGCCGCGAGCGGGTCCGAGTCGTTGAGGAAGCGGCCAATGCGCTCGACTTCCTCGGCCTCGCCGATGGCTGCGGCTGCACGCTGCAGCGCATAGAGCGAACGCAGGAAGCCGCGGTTGGGCTCGTGCGCCCAGGGCACCGGGCCCTGGCCGCGCCAGCCGGCCTTGCGCAGGGCATCGAGTCCGCGGTGGTAGCCGACGCGGGAGTAGGCGTAGGACTCCACGAAACGGCCCTCGGCATGTGCCTCGTTGGCCAGCAGTGCCCAGCCCAGCGAGGATGCCGGGAAGGCCGCGGCGATGTCCACCGCTTCGTCCCCGGCCTCCAGCCGCGACTTGACCTCGGTTTCCTCAGGCAACAGGGTTTCCGGGATGCCGAGCAGGTTTGCTCCAAGATCTGCCATGTTTACTTCAGTGCCTTTCCGGCGGAACCAAGCTGGTTTGCAGCCTCGACGATGCGGGCGGCCATCGAGGCCTCGGCGGCGGCGCCCCAGACACGCGGGTCATAGGTCTTCTTGTTGCCGACCTCGCCGTCGATCTTCAGCACGCCGTCGTAGTTGGAGAGCATGTGGCCTGCAACCGGGCGGGTGAAGGCGTACTGGGTGTCGGTGTCGATGTTCATCTTGATGACGCCGTAGGACACCGCGTCGGCGATCTCCTTGTCGGAGGAACCCGAGCCGCCGTGGAAGACCAGGTCGAACGGGTTGGCCTTGCCGATTTTCTGCCCGACCTGCGCCTGGATGTCCTTGAGGATCTCCGGGCGCAGCTTCACGTTGCCCGGCTTGTACACGCCGTGCACGTTGCCGAAGGTCAGTGCGGTGATGTAACGGCCGTTTTCGCCGGCACCCAGGGCCTCGATGGTGGCCATGGCGTCCTCGACGGTGGAGTACAGCTTGTCGTTGATGGCGTTTTCCACGCCGTCCTCTTCGCCGCCCACGGCGCCGATCTCGACCTCGAGGATCTGCTTGGCCGCGGCGGTGCGCGGCAGCAGCTCGGCGGCGATGCGCAGGTTCTCCTCGAGGGTCTCGGCGGAGCCGTCCCACATGTGCGAGTTGAAGTACGGGTTGCGGCCGGCGGCGACCTCGGCCTCCGAGGCTGCCAGCAGCGGCAGCACGAATTCATCGAGCTTGTCGGCCGGGCAGTGGTCGGTGTGCAGGGCGATGTTCACGCCGTAGCTCTTGGCGACCTCGCGCGCGAAGGCAGCGAAGGCCAGCGAACCGGTCACCATGTTCTTGACAGAGGCACCCGACCAGTAGGCTGCGCCACCGGTGGACACCTGAATGATTCCGTCGGATTCGGCTTCCGCGAAGCCGCGAATGGCGGCGTTCAGGGTTTGCGACGACGTCACGTTGACTGCGGGGAAGGCGTAGCCGCCGGCCTTCGCAGAATCAATCATGGCGTTGTACTGTTCCGGGGTTGCGATGGGCATACTGACTCCTGTGTAGATAAGGAATTGTGGGGAGTAGACCTCGTTGGCTGCCTCCATCCTATCTACATGTGTGCTGGATCGCTTACGGGATGACGCAAGGCCCCGGCCGGGGACATGCCAAGGGCGCCGGTTCGCGGCGCCCTTGGCTTGCCTTCTACTTGTCCGTGTCGCTCGCGCTCCCCACAGCGGCGGCCGCTTGGCCCGTGGTCGGGGCCGCCGGCTTGGCAGCCGGCTCAACGACCTTGGGCTTGGCAACCACGATCTTCTTGACCGGTGCCGGCGCTGCCACCTTCTTGACCGGTGCCGGCGCTGCCACCATCTTGACGGGTGCCGGCGGGGCCTTCACAACCGGGGCCTTGGGCGCCGGCGGCCGAACGGCCTTCGGCTTGGCTACCACCTTGGGTACCGGTGGCGCGAAGACCTTCTTCGGGGCCACCGCCTTGGGCGCCGATGGCGCGATGGCCTTCGGCTTGGCCACGACTTTCTTCGGGGCGAGCGCTTTGGGTGCCGGTACCGCAACGGCCTTCGGCTTGGCCACGGCCTTCTTCGGGGCGAGCGCCTGGGGTGCCGGTACCGCAACGGTCTTCGGCTTGGCCATGGACTCTACTTCAACGACCTTGGGTTGAGCCAGCGGCAACACCTTCGGCAACTGGACCGCCGGCTTCTCTTGCGTTGCCTGCGAATCGCTGTCGGTTTCCCGCGGGATCGAGTCCCCGTTCCCTGTGTCCGCCTGCGGCTCCTGGACAGGAGCATCGTCATCGGCGTCGGGCGGCTCGGGGGCCACTTGCTCAGGCGATTGCGGCTCGTCGTCGGGGGTGGCCGGAGGATTCGCCGGATCCGTTGAAGGTTCCTCGACATCGGGTACCGGCAAAGTCGGGACCTCGATCGGCTCCGGGACCGTGGGCGTCGGCGGCTCGTTGGGTTCCGGACTTGTCGGATTCGGTGACGAGTCCGCCGGTGCCCGCGACGGAGTCTTAGGCACCGGCGGCTTGGTCACCGGCGGCCTGCTCGGTGCCGGGCTCGTCGTGGTCGGCGCGGGCTTGGGCTCAACCTTTGGCGGCGGAGTTGGCTTGGCGGTCGGCTGTTCCTTGACCTGTGGTGCCGGCTTGGCGCTTGGCTGCTCCTTGACCTGTGGTGCCGGCTTTGGCTTCGTTGCCGGCGCTTGCTGTGGATTGGCCTTAGGTTTTGCGCTCGGCACGTGCCTGCTTGGCGCGCCCTTGGAAACGTAGGACCTTGGCGCCGGTACCCAGTGGTCCGGAACGTCCCCCGCGCCGGTCGCATGCCAGTGAGGCGCCTCGCTGTTGCGGATCGGCTCCGCCGCAATCGTGGTGTAGCGCGAGTCGATCTTCGGATTCGGTTGTCCAGCGACCGGCGGCAGGAAGTTTCGCGGGTCGTTCCAGCGGCCGTTGATGATGACCTCGAAGTGCACGTGGCAGCCGGTCGAGTTGCCCGTGGTCCCGCTCAGT